>NZ_CAXMZT010000004.1:0-320618 GCF_964199965.1 Legionella sp. W05-934-2
TCTGTTCAATTTTTGTAGGGATCACTTAGCCCCAACCCTCTCCCGCGAGCAAGATTTTACCCCTGGTTAAAATTCTAGCGCGGGCGAGGGTCTCTTTGGTTTTGCCAATTTTTTCTTATTGAACAAAAATATATCAGAATTCCTCAGAGTGAAGCGGAATGCGGGAAATAACGCTATGGGCACGGGCACGGTAAGTTTAGTGATTTTCTGTCCGTTTAAAGCCTACGCCTTTTCATGCTTTGCGCCACTCTGTCCCATTGGGCGTATCTTCTAATATGACCCCCATTGCGGTTAGTTGGTCGCGAATTGTATCGGCTTTTTGATAATTTTTTTCTTGTTTTGCCTGCAGCCGTTCTAAAATGAGATTGTCGATTGCTTCTTTATCATCGCTACTCACCCCTGCTTGTAAAAACTGGGCTGGGTCTTGTTGTAATAAGCCGAAAATACCCGCTAAATATTTCAGCGTATTCGCCAATTGACCTGATTTTAATCGGTTGACTTCATGACTTAATTGAAACAGCACAGCTAATGCCTCTGGGGTATTAAAATCATCGTCCATCGCAGTATTAAAATCTGCTAACCATTTTTCATCAACTTTTGCATCAACAGGAGGAACTTCTTTCAAACAGTTATACAAACGCGTCAACGCTTTTTGTGAATATTCAATCGTGTCTTTTGAATAATTTAATGGACTTCGATAATGACTGCTTAATAAGAAATAGCGAATGATCTCTGGATTAAACTGGCTAAGCACATCGCTCAAGGTAAAGAAATTACCCAATGACTTAGACATTTTTTCTTCATTTACTTGTAACAAACCAAAATGAATCCAGTGATTGGCAAATGGCTTGCCTGTTGCAGCTTCACTTTGAGCGATTTCGTTTTCATGATGGGGGAATTTGAGATCCATCCCGCCTGCATGGATATCAAAATGATCGCCTAATTCTTTTGTTGCCATTGCCGAACATTCTATATGCCATCCAGGACGCCCCTCGCCCCAAGGCGATGGCCAAGCTGGCTCATCGGGTTTCGCCCTTTTCCATAAAACAAAATCAAGCGGTGAGCGTTTAGAAGCAACGACATCAACTCGCGCTCCCGAAAGCAATTTGTCGATGTCTTTATTGGAAAGTTTACCGTAAGTTTGATATTTACTCACCTCAAAGCAAACATCGCCATCATCCGAGAGGTAAGCATAGCCTTTATCCAACAACGATTGAATCATGGTTTGAATTTCAGCGATATATTGAGTTGCCCGAGGTTCAATGTCAGGCGATAACATACCCAGTTGTTTTATCTCACCATGCATTTCATCGATAAAATGGCTCGTAAGCTTTTCAATGCTTACCCCTTTTTCATTTGCTCGTTGGATAATCTTATCGTCAATATCGGTGATGTTGCGTACAAATGTCACATCAAAACCACAATGTCTTAAATAACGGATAATCACATCCGTGCATACCATTGAGCGCCCATGACCTAGATGACTATGATCATAAACCGTGTTGCCACACACATAAAAACCAATTTTACCCGGCACCAGGGGTACAAAGGGTGCTTTTTCACCAGTTAAAGAATTATAAATCGTTAACATTTGTTTTTAACCTTAGGCGATTTTTCCCCAACTATCTCTTAAATTGACGACACGATGAAAGACCTTCGCCACCCCATTGTCGCACTGATTGACACAATAATAACCCGTTCGCTCAAATTGGCATACATCACCCTCTTGCCAGTTTGCCAGATCGGGTTCAGCCAGTGCTTGTTTAATTTCAATCGACTCTGTATTTAAAAATTGTAAAAAATCCGTTTCTCGGCCTGGGTTTTCATCGAGAAACAACCGATCGTATTCGATGACTTTAATCGGGTGCGCATGCTTAGCAGATACCCAATGGATCACTCCTTTGACCTTACGATCAGGGGGATTCTTCCCTAATGTGTCTTTGTCATAGTGGCAATGCAATTCAATCACTTCGCCAGCTGCGTTTTTGATGACTTGTTCACAGCGAATAACATAAGCATGGCGGAGTCTGACTTCTTGGCCAGGTGCTAACCGGAAGAATTTTTTGGGTGGATCTTCCATAAAATCAGCCTTTTCAATAAAGATCTCTTTCGAAAAGGGTAAAATCCTCGAGTCCTCACCTTCGTTTTGCGGATAATAGCCAGCGTTTAATTGCTCAACTTGATCCTCTGGATAATTGGTAATAACCACTTTCAGGGGATCTATTACACAAAGAGCACGCTTACTCGTTCGATTTAGCTCATCACGAACACATTCTTCCAAAACACCAACATCAATCACAGAATCTGCTCGTGAAATACCCACTTGCTCACAAAAATTACGGATTGCCGCCGGTGGATATCCTCTTTTTCGCATGCCACAAATGGTTGGCATTCGCGGATCGTCCCACCCTTCAACGTGCCTTTCTTCGACGAGTTGTCTTAATTTACGCTTGCTAGTGACTGTATGTGATAAATTCAAGCGGGAAAACTCAGTTTGTTCTGGCTTTGAAGGCACGGAACAATGCTCAATGAACCAGTCGTATAATGGTCGATGATCTTGGAATTCCAACGTGCATAAAGAATGAGTAATATATTCTTCCGCATCGGATAGTGGATGGGCAAAATCATACATGGGATAAATGCACCACTCATCACCCGTTCGTTGGTGATGCGCATAGCGAATGCGATAAATAACCGGGTCACGCAGGTTAATATTCGCAGCGTTCATATCAATTTTTGCACGAAGCACATGTTGACCTTCCTCAAACTCACCGGCGCGCATTCGCTGAAATAAGTTTAAGTTTTCATCCATACTGCGATCGCGATAAGGACTATTTTTCCCAGGCTCTTGCAAGGTGCCACGCGTTTGTCTGATTTCTTCAACCGTTTGACTATCAACAAAAGCCAACCCTTTATTGATTAATTCAATTGCATATTGATACAGCTTTTCATAATAATCCGATGAATAGGTAATATCACACCATTCATAGCCTAACCAAGCCACATCGTTGATGATTGCTTTAACAAAGGCATCTTCCTCCTTCATTGGGTTGGTATCATCAAACCGTAAATAGCATTTCCCTTTAAATTCATCAGCCAAACCAAAATTTAAACATATTGATTTGGCGTGGCCAACGTGTAAAAATCCATTTGGCTCAGGCGGAAACCGGGTTATCACCTCAGTATGCTTGCCCGAAGACAAATCTTGTTCGATCATTTGTCGTATAAAATGAACTCGTTTTTCTGTGATTTCTGACATTCTATGATTCCACTGCATTCATTGAATGACGCATGTCAGCCATGAGACGTTTTGCCGCAGCACAGGGATCGTCTCCTGCTTGCCAAGTGTCATAAACTGTTTCAATTAGCGCCGCACCTACTATCACACCATCAGCAAATGAAGCAATTTCTGCCGCAATTTCTGGCGTTTTGATTCCAAACCCAACCAATAAGGGTAATGAAACTTGCTGCTTACGGCGCTGGTAGAGATCGCGAACGTTATCGATTGATAACGTCGACGCTCCTGTGACGCCCTTTAAAGAGACATAGTATAAATAACCACTCGCCACTTCGGCAATGGCATTTAGCCGCTTATCGGAAGTAGTTGGTGAACAGAGTAATATGGCATGGAGTTTGTGCTGTTGCCATATGGGTAATATTTCCCCTGCCTCTTCAGGCGGCATATCTACTAATATGGTGCCATCCACACCGGCTTTATTTGCATTCTTTGCAAACCGCTCATACCCATACATTTCAATGGGGTTTAAATAGCCCATGATGACAATAGGCGTTTGATTATCCTTTTGGCGAAATGCCGTGATTTGCTTAAACACATCATCCACACTAACGCCTTGGGCTAATGCTCTTTCCATCGCATGTTGTATCACGGGACCTTCTGCCATCGGATCGGAAAAAGGGATACCGAGTTCAAGAATATCGGCTCCTCCTTCAACCAAGGCATGCATCAAAGGCACCGTTAATTCAAGGTTCGGATCACCTGCCGTCAGATAAGGGCTTAATATTTTTTGCTTATTTTTCGATAGCTTTGCTATGGTTTGATCAATGCGATTGCTCATCTATACCACCCCTAATCTAATTTGATATTTTCAATGGCAGCGACGGTATTCATGTCTTTATCCCCTCGCCCAGATAAATTCACAACAATAATTTGATCCGGTTTCATTCGTTTTGCCAGGGTCATCGCATAGGCAACCGCATGCGAGGATTCAAGGGCAGGTATAATGCCTTCAACGCGAGTCAACTGATGAAATCCATACATGGCTTGCTTATCGTCACAGGGCACATAATGTGCCCGACCAATGTCTTTTAAATAGGCATGCTCTGGACCGACACCAGGATAATCAAGACCCGCAGAAATCGAATGGGTGTCTTTCACCTGTCCGTTTTCATCACAAAGTAAATAAGTGCGATTACCATGCAGTACACCGGGTTTGCCAGCAATTAAGGAGGCTGCATGTTCGCCCGTTTCAATACCTTTGCCCGCTGCTTCTACACCATAGATAGCGACGTCTTTATCTTCAATAAAAGGATAAAATAGGCCAATCGCATTGGACCCCCCTCCCACACATGCAACCAAGGCATCGGGTAAACGATGAAAGCGTTGTAGGCATTGTTCTTTTGCTTCCCGACCGATAACCGATTGAAAATCGCGTACCATTTGCGGATAAGGATGCGGGCCTGCGACTGTGCCAATGATATAGAAAGTGTCATCCACGTTGCTAACCCAATCTCGCATCGCTTCGTTTAGGGCATCTTTCAATGTTTTGCTGCCGCAGGTTACTGGCACTACTTTGGCACCAAGCAATTTCATGCGATACACATTGGGTGATTGGCGTTTGATGTCTTCTTCGCCCATATACACAACACATTCTAACCCCAATTTAGCCGCCACCGTTGCCGTTGCAACACCATGCTGCCCTGCCCCTGTCTCAGCAATAATGCGTTTTTTTCCCATTCGTTTTGCAAGCAATGCTTGACCAACCGTATTATTGACTTTGTGAGCACCTGTATGGCATAAATCTTCCCGTTTTAAATAGATTTGCGCGCCACCAATTTGTTGTGAAAGCCTCTGAGCATGGTATAAAGGGGTAGGACGACCGACAAAATCCTTCAGCTCTATCTCTAATTCGGCAAGAAAACCCGGTTCGTTTCGATATTGCTGGTAAGCTTGATTCAATGCTTCCAAAGCATGGATTAAGGTATCGGCAACAAATACACCACCGTATATGCCAAAATGACCGTGCTTATCTGGCAAGTCGTACATGACTATTCCCCTCGAACTTGTTTAATAAATTGTCGCATTAATGTTTCATCTTTTATGCCGGGCGCTGATTCAACACCACTACAGCAATCGACCATCTTTGGATTCACTTGCTTTATCGCTTCCAAAACATTTTCCACCGTCAAGCCCCCAGCTAAAATAACGGGCTTGCTTGTCTTGTTTGGGACAACCTGCCAGTCAAATGACTGACCTGTTCCCCCGTAATTCTCTTGAGCGGGCGTGTCAATTAAAATTGCTTTTGCCAGAGAATAGCGATGGCTAGCATCGATGATTGACTTCGTTGACGTGGCCGCAATTGCTTTGATATAAGGATAGCCAAATTGTTGGCAAAATTCAGGTGTTTCATCGCCATGAAATTGTATCACAGTTGGCTGAAAATCCTTTAGCATTTGTTTTAGCCATTGAGGTGATGGATTGACAACTACGGCGTATCTTGCAATGGAAGAAGGCACATTTTGACTGATTTTTATGGCCGTTTCTATATCAATAGCACGCTTGCTTTTGGGAAAAAAAATAAAGCCAAGTGCATTGACCCCCAATTGGCATGCCATTTCAACATCTTCCGCTCGCTTCATGCCACAGAATTTTATCTCAGTATCAATGCTCATTTTACACCCATCAGCAGTAAACTATGATGCTTCTCTTCAGGAAATTCTAGGTGTTCTGGGTAGATGACTTTTGTTAAGTAAAGGCCATAAGGTGGCGCCGTTTCAGCGCCTTTCTTTCTATCTTTGGCTTCAAGGACTTCCGCTACCCACGTAGGTCCTTGTTTACCTGAGCCCACTGCAATAAGAACCCCCGCAATATTTCTCACCATATGATGTAAGAAAGCATTTGCTTCGATGTCAATAAACACAAAATCACCTTGTCGTGAAACTGACAATGTATTAATGCATCTCATGGGCGTATTGGATTGACATTCGATGGAACGGAAGGATGTAAAATCGTTTTCACCAATCAAGCATTGCGCCGCCTCATGCATAATATCATGATTCAATTCACGGTAATGCCAGGTCACATTCGCTCGCAGCAAAGCAGGCCGAATCGGCTTATTGTAGATGATGTATCGATATTGCCGAGCAATGGCTGAATAACGTGCATGGAATTCATCATCCACAAAATGAGCCCATTTCACACAGACATCTTTGGGTAGATTCGCATTGGCACCGTGTGCCCAAGCACGGGTTGTCCTATCCTTGTTCGTATCAAAATGAATGATTTGATTAATAGCATGCACACCCGTATCAGTGCGACCTGCGCAGACAATCGAAATCGGTTCATTGGCGACTAAGCTTAAAGCATGTTCTAGGACAGATTGAACGGTATGTAAGCCAGTTTGTGATTGCCATCCATGATATTGACTGCCGTCATATTCCACATTCAAGGCAATACGCATGGAAACCTCTTTATAAAAGGTTCAATGTATAATACATTATGGCGAAAGTCTAGGGTCCAATGGCATTTTACCCCGGGCAATCGCTCTAAAAACTGGGCAAGAGCACGCACCTCTTCACGTGAGTGAGCACACAATCGCGTGCCAAGTTTTTAAATTGTTTAAAGGGTATTAAGGAATATCCCTAATTCAACCTGTCGCTTAGAGCCTTTCAAAAATAGCTGCAGCGCCCATACCCGTCCCAATGCACATGGTCACCATGCCATAGCGACCTTTACTGTGTTTAAGTCCATTTAATAACGTTGCAGTACGAATCGCACCCGTGGCACCTAGTGGGTGCCCCAGGGCAATCGCTCCGCCATTAGGGTTCACTTTTTCATGCGGTAAATGCAGTTCCTTCATCACAGCAAGCGCTTGGGCGGCAAAGGCTTCATTTAGCTCAATCCAATCAATTTGTTCCAGCGTTAGTCCAGCCTGAGCTAACGCCTTGGGAATGGCTTTGATTGGGCCAATCCCCATAATCTCGGGCGGTACACCAGCCACAGAAAACCCTAGGAAGCGACCAATCGGTTGTAGTTGATATTTCTTAACCATTGCTTCACTGGCTAGAAAAGCAAGGCCAGCGCCATCTGACATTTGCGAACTATTGCCTGCTGTGACAGTTCCTTTGGCAGCAAACACTGGTTTTAACCGTGAAACTGCTTCTATCGAGGTATCTGCTCTTGGGCCTTCATCGTTGGTAACCACAACTTCAGATATCGCGACTTCATGGGTTGCCTCATTGGCTCGACGATGATGCACCGTAAATGGAACAATTTCATCCTCAAATAAACCTGCTTTCTGTGCCTTAAGCGCACGTTGATGACTTTCAACAGCAAACTCATCTTGCATCTGCCGATTAATACCCCATTGTTTAGCAACATTTTCTGCTGTAATCCCCATCCCATAGGCAATCGCAACATGTTCTTCACAAAAGATAGCTGGATTTGCGGTATATTTATTGCCCCCCATGGGCACCTTTGACATGCTCTCAACGCCCCCTGCAAACGCCATATCGATTTCACCGTTGGCTATTGAGGATGCAGCGGTAGCAATGGTTTGAACGCCCGAAGAACAAAAGCGGTTGATGGTCATTGCCGGAACGGTATCTGGCAATCCACCGAGTAATGAGGCAATGCGAGCAACATTCATGCCTTGTTCTGCTTCAGGCATCGCACAGCCAATGATCACATCACCTAGCTGATTCCAATCCACTTGAGGATAACGTTGGCACATTGAACGAATACAATGCGCAAGTAAATCATCTGGCAATACTTGTTTAAATACTCCGCGTGGCGCTTTGCCAACTGGCGTTCTGAGTGCATCGATTATATAAACGTTGTTGAACATAAATGAATCCCCTATTAATTACGCAGTGGCTTACCAGTTTCTAAAAAGTGCTTAATCCGTGCCTGTGTTTGTTCCTTATGGAGTAAGTCCATGAATAATTGACGCTCGAGATTTAAGTACCACCATTCATTAACAGATTGTCCCGCATCAATATCACCACCACACATTGCTTCGGCTAAATGAGACGCTAAGGTATAGTCGTATTCAGAAATAAAGCCACCTTCCAACCAATTGACCAATCCTACTTTTAACCGAGCAACGCCATCTCTTCCCACTGGTTGAATGGAGGTCGGTAACGGGGGACGATAATTTGCTGCGTGCATAAATTTGACTTGCTCACAAGCCACTTTCAACACCTCATTGGCATGCATCACGACGGTATCTTTTGGTTGCAGAAAATGACGTTCCCTTGCCTCCAAAGCACTTCCCGCAACGGCGGCCATCGCCACTTGCTGGTAATAAGGCTGTAGAAAGGTCATTAAATCGGAGCCCACCTGGTTTTCACTAGCGCGGAGAGCAAACTCCTTGCACCCACCACCTGCTGGTATCACACCAACACCTAATTCCACTAAACCAATATAGGACTCAAAAGCTGCAACAACGGATGCACAGTGCAATAACAACTCGCAGCCGCCTCCTAATGCTTTTCCTCTCAACGCAGCCACAACGGGAATTGGCGAATATTTAATGCGCATCATCAACTGTTGAAAACGTTCTATCATGCTTTCAATTTTTCCAAACTGATTCGTCATGATATTTTCGGCAACCCCTTTCAGATCAGCACCCGCGCAGAAAAGGTCGGGATTGTCCTGATAAATCACGAGCCCTTGATAATCGTTACCAATTTTATTTAATGCTTCATCAAATCCATCAATTACCGCATTACTAATGCTATTGGCCTTACTATTAAACCCTAATATAGCCACATTATCGATTGCCCAGACACTAACGCCTTCATGCTCAAACACCGTGGTCTTTTGGGGGGGCTTAGACATGATGTTATGCTCAGGGAAATACTGGCGCTTATATACTGGTAGGTTAGAAGGTGCTTGATAGTCGTTGAGATGCGCTGAAAACGCCATGCCTTGATGATAGAAACTTTCGAGCTGATTTGTCCATTGGGGCAGCGAAACGGATGCTAACGTTTGCCCTGCTTCAATCTGATGTCTTAAGTAGGAATCAACCTCTTTAACACCTGCCATTTGCCAACTCACAAACGGTCCTTGTTTCCAGCCAAATCCCCAACACATCGCCAAATCGATATCTCGGCAATTATTGGCAATCGTTTGTAGATGGTAAGCACTGTAGTGATATAAATCACCGAAACAGGCACTCAAAAACCGCGCTTGTTTACTATCACATCGGGCTAGTTTATCTAACATGCCATGTTGATTTTTATCCTTTAAAATAGCGAGCACGGCTTCGTCCACTTTCGCGGTTTGTGGACGATATTCATTTTGGTGGTAATCATACACTTCGATGATTTTACCTTGTTTACGATATAAGCCTTGCCCTGTTTTTTGGCCAAGATGCCCAGCGTCGATCATCGCATCTAACCATTTTGGCAGATGAAATAAGTGATGCCATGGATCATCTTGTAGTTGTTCTGCCATCGTTTGGATAACATGACGCATCGTATCAAGGCCAACAACATCCATGGTACGCATGGTTGCTGACTTTGGCCGTCCTAACAATGGTCCCGTCAAGGCATCCACTTCATCGAGACCTAAATCAAAGTTGACCGCATGATGGAGCGCAGACAACAGCGAGAAGACACCGATACGATTGGCAATGAAATTGGGTGTGTCTTTCGCTCGAACAACCCCTTTTCCAAGGTACTGCGTTAGCCAAGTTTCCAAATAATCGAGTAATTCAACGTTTGTGGTATTGGCAGGGATTAGTTCAGCTAAATGCATATAGCGCGGCGGGTTAAAAAAGTGCACCCCACAGAATTGATGACGATGTTTTTCCGGGACGGCTTGTGCCAAATGATTAATGCTTAACCCGGATGTATTGGTCACTAAAATAGCGTTTTTATGCAGGTGTGGACTAATTTTTTCATATAAAGATAGCTTCCAATCCATGCGCTCGCCGATAGCCTCAATGATTAAATCACACTGCTGTAATTCAGCCAGATTTTCTTGATAATTTCTGGGCTGTATACCACTTGCGATATGCTTATCCCCTAAAGGTGATGGCTTTAACTTTTCTAACCGCTTAATTGCCTCATTCACTATTGCATTATGATTTGAACCTTCTGCAGGCAGTTCATAAAGCTTCGTTGGAAAGCCAGCATTGACACAATGCGCAGCAATTTGCGCACCCATTACACCTGCTCCTAGAACAGCAACTTGTTCAATCTGATAAGTACGTGCCATATATCTATCCTATAGGGTTGTGTTTAAAAGGGAGGATTGATCTTCCTGTTGATGATTAAAGCTATCCTGCTTTATGAGTAATTGAGTAAATCGATTGGATAACCATGATTGAAAATCGAGTGTTTCTTGGGCGATTAAGCCTTGATAGCGGTGAGGGCTTTGGCAAATCATATCAACAACGGAAGCAATGCCAATTGCCGTACTAATTTGCAGGGAGGAAAGTTGATAGTGAGCAATTGAGATTGGCTGAATGACTTGTTTAAAGCTTAAGGTTTTAGGTAAGGACTGGCTCTTTCCTGTGCATTTAATACGAACCCAAAGCGCATCCTTAGGCTGGCGATTAAACACTGATGCCAACAGTTGGCGCATATTTTCGGCTTGTTCATGCAAGCGTAATGCCTGGATTAAAAATTGAATCTTTTCTGCCATACCCACTGGCATCAAGGTTTGATAAACAAGGTTGGACGCTTTGTTTTGCCATAAAGACATTAAATGACCATACCCATTCGCTGCATGAGTCGTTTCAAAGGTCCGGCCATCAATTTGAAGCATGCTTACCTCACTTAATGGCATCCGCTGTATTAACCGACCTTGCTCAATAATAGAAGCGTATTCAGTGAGCTCATGGATAAACCGCTTGGCAGATCCAGACAGACTATGCGTCATCTCATCGGCAATAACACCCACTTGTACCTGGCAAGAAATTGCTTCTTCCATCTGTTGCATAAAGGCGTTAGCAATGATCCCTGTCCAGCCTGGTGCAAGACCACAATTAGGCAAAAAAGCTGACTTGCTGTTTAGAATATCCCCATGTTTTTGCTCATCAATGTCAACGATTTTTGGACTGCAATCCACATAATGAATTTGGCAAGCGATAGCTGTCTCAATGATGGATTTGTTCATCCCTGCGACCAGCGTCGAAACGATCACATCGATGGCATGTTTTTTACAGTATTCAATCAACGACTCTGTTTGTTTGACATCGATGGCAATGGTGCGAATTTTCGCTTGTTTCTGCAACCACTGATTGACGTCAAGGTCATCAAATTGGTTGTCAGCAAGATAGACATCATAATCAGGAAATTGGGAAAAAACCGCCGCGGTTGCAACCCCAACTTTTCCAGCCCCACAAATTAATACGCGTGTCATTCCTTAACCCCCTGATGTTCTTGAGCGTCGATATGTCAGACCTCGGCCATATCCTACACTAATTTCCAGCTATGGTCATCTCATTCACCAAAATAGAGCCACACCGCGTTGAGTAGTTTGGATTGATATCATTGCCGATTGCTTCAATACCTTGGAAGATAGCGCCTAAATTACCAGCAATTGTCACCTCTTCAACCGGGTGAATAATTTCCCCCTCTTCAATCCAATAGCCAAATGCACCGACCGAATAATCGCCCGTTAAAATATTCACACCCTGCCCCATTGTTTCAGTCACTAACAGCCCCTTTTTCAACGATTTAGCAATCATGTTGACATCCCCGGTGGTAGCATCGACTGTCATGTTATGAACACCATCCGCATTGCCTGTTGTTTTCATCTTTAGACGATTAGCTGAATAATGGCCTAATACGTATTGCTCAACTTTACCATCGACCACAAAGTGATTATCTCGGGTGTTGACTCCATCCGAATCCATGGGTGTGCTACCCAATCCACCCAAGAGCAAGGGCTGTTCATATACTTGGACAAATTGAGGAAAAATTACCTTACCAAGGCTATCCAGTAAAAAAGACCGTTTTCGGTATAAATTACTACCACTGATAGCTGAGATGAAATACCCCATTAACCGCGAGGATAAGCGGTTCGAGAACAACACAGGTGCCTTCTGGGTTTTGATTTTTCGTGCGCCTAATCGACTTAACGTTCTTTCAGCAGCACTTTCGCCTAATTGATTAACCGAGACTAAATCCTTTGGTTTTCGGGCTGTTGTGTAGTCATAGTCTCGTTGCATTTTTCCATCTTGCTCTGCGATTAATGAACAACTCATGCCATGACGGGACGAATAAATGACCCCCTTAGCACCCGCCGTGTTCATATAAGCAGAACAATGACTCACGGTCGATAGCCCAACTCCATCAGAGTTCACCAAGCGTTTATCAAGCCCTAAAGCATGCTTTTCGCATTGCAAAGCTCTTTCAATCGCCTCGTCGGTTTGGATATCCCAGGGATGAAACAGATCTAATGAATCCGGGTTGGAGCACATTAACGACTTATCCGCTAACCCAAAACAAGGATCTGAGGCGCTTACGGAGGCAATATCACATGCTGCATTGACCATGTTATCAAGGGCTGCTTCACTGGTATCTGTACTACTCGCAGATCCTTTCTGCTTTCCAATATACACTGTGACACTAACCCCTTTATCCTCATTAAATGTTACGGTATCTACTTGTCCCATACGCACTTCAACACTGATTCCTTGGCTATGACTAAATGATACTGCAACATCCGTTGCCCCGCCTTTCGTTGCTCTAACCAGCACTTTATCCAATATTTCCAAGGCCTGTTCAGGCGACTTCAATAATAGATTTTTATCTTTTTTTGTTATTTGCGTCATGACAACCCTTTTATTCATGGTGGTGTTTTGGTTTAATGGTTAAGATTAACCTGAAAGCTAGTGAACGTCTTTTAAATTTCGCTTGTGCAAAAAAATGAATATTGAAGCTAAATTTATCACTTTTTGCCCTGCGATCTCATGATGGTGATGTTTCCTAACTTCAAGCATTAAAGGATACAGAGAATGGTTGCTGCATACAATAATATGCGTTACTTTAAGCCCTTTTTTTTCAGCATTATCCTGCTGTTTTGGTTTTCGCATGGGTATGCGCAATGGCAAACCATATCGCCTGGCATCGAATTTCAGGATTTAGGCGGCAAAATTACCACCCCTTGGTCACATATATATGTGTTTAGAATCGATTTAACCGAGAATGACTTTTCATTAAAATTGGCCTCCGAACTGGATGCTGAACATGCGTCTGTCCCAAGACTCGGCCAAGACCCGGATGTAATACTCGCAATTAATGGTGGTTTTTTTGATAAACAATTTCACCCGTTAGGCTTGCGTATTAGTGACGGACAGAAAAAAAATCACCTTAAACGTATTAGTTGGTGGGGTGTTTTCTATATCGATCACGACAAACCTTATATAGCTAGCCCTTTTCAATATATTCCTAAACACACCACGTTTGCTGTCCAAAGCGGTCCAAGATTGGTGGTTAATCGCCGTATTCCGTCATTAAAGATGGGTGTCGCGGAGCGCTCAGCTATCGGCATCACGGAGGACAAGCATGTCATCTTGTTAGTTACCGACAATAACAGACTAACAACCGAGCAACTTGCTGAAATTATGGCATCACCACCGTTGGATTGTCGGGATGCACTCAATTTGGATGGAGGAAGCTCCAGCCAATTAATTGCCAAAACGCACGATTTTAACCTGACTGTTCATGGGTTTTCCAATGTCAGTGATGCGATTATCGTAAAAAGAAAAAAAAATTAGGGCAAATTTTCTTGTTATAGCAAGCGTTTATAAGTACTCACAAATTATCCACAGGAATTAATCAAGTTATCCACTTGATTAAACGCCAAAAACACACTATCTTGTTAGTAGTAGTCAGCAATAACACAATATATTGGGTTTTGTTCAAAATTCATCAGCCTATGTAGCGAACAAAATTTTCAGAACTTGTAGAAAACTATCTTCATTTGACTCCTCTTAACATGGGGAGAAGATGCCCAAAGGGCGGATGAGCGGTTGTTGATTCGAAGTTATTTGTTTGATGTGAAGCATGGTGTGTTTGTAAAACCTCTGTAAAACGCCAAAACCTTGGCAAACGTGATGTTAAAGTAATTTTGACAAGCGAGTTTAGATTGACTAACGAGGGAACGTCCCTAACTTAGTTAAAATTATCGTTAACACTTCGATTGGCGTTTTGCATAAATTTAGTACTTGATAGATTATGATTCCTTGGAGAAAACAATGTCGGAAAACGTCGAAACCGTAAAAAGTTCCCGGCCCTTTCCCAGTCAGATGGAACTGACTGTGACTGCACCTGGAACAATTAAAGTGATTAAACGCAATGGCAAAGCGGTTAGCTTTGATCCCACCAAAATAAAGGTTGCTATTACAAAAGCCTTTAACGCTCAAGAAGGCGTGAATGCGGCTATTTCTAACCGAATTCACGAATTGGTCGAAAAAATTACCGCGCAAGTCGCAGAAACCCTAAACAAGCGCTTACCCACCGGCGGCTCAATTGGGATAGAAGATATTCAAGACCAAGTCGAATTAGCGTTAATGCGTGACGGTCACTATAAAGTCGCACGCGGCTATGTCCTTTACCGTGAAGAGCATCGTAAACAACGACAACAAGAATTAGCCAAACAGGCCGAAGACAATAAAGTCCCACTGATAACCATGCCTGATGGCGAGCTTAAACCACTCGACACACAACGCATCCAAACGATTGTTAGCGAAGCGTGCCGTGATTTAGCAAACGTAAAAGCTGAACCCGTAATCAAGGATGCATTACGCAATCTCTATAACAAAGCAAACTTATCCGACGTTCATAAAGCACTCATTATGGCTGCCCGCGCATTAGTCGAAAAGGAGCCTAACTACACTTACGTTAGCGCACGACTATTGCTTGACGCTCTGCGCACTGAGGCGCTAGCTAAATTGGGTATTGCATCTGAAGCAACTTTTGATGAGATGGTTAAGCTTTACCCTGCCTATTTTACTTCGTATATTCAACATGGTATTAACCAAGGCATACTTGATAAAAAACTAGCCGATTTTGATCTGAAAAAGCTTGGCGAAGCATTGCTCGCGACACGTGACATGCAATTCACTTTCTTAAGCATGCAAACACTCTATGATCGCTATTTCTTACACGACCGTGGTATTCGCTATGAACTGCCTCAAGCCTTTTTCATGCGTGTCGCGATGGGACTGGCTATTCGTGAAGAAAATAAAAATGACAAAGCCATTGAGTTTTATCGGTTGTTATCTTCGTTCGATTACATGTCCTCCACACCGACACTATTTAACTCCGGAACAGTGAGACCACAATTATCCAGCTGTTACTTAACAACCGTTCCAGATGATTTACATGGCATCTATAGTGCTATCCGAGACAACGCATTATTATCTAAATTTGCTGGCGGCCTTGGCAATGACTGGACGCCTGTGCGTGCGATGGGTTCACATATTGAAGGAACAAATGGCAAATCACAAGGTGTTGTACCATTTTTGAATGTGGCAGATGCCACAGCCATAGCGGTTAATCAAGGCGGAAAGCGGAAAGGCGCTGTCTGTGCCTATCTTGAGTGCTGGCATAAAGATATTGAAGAGTTCCTTGAGCTACGCAAAAACACAGGCGATGATCGTCGTCGTACTCACGATATGAATACAGCCATTTGGGTGAATGATCTTTTAATGAAGCGTATTGAAGAAGACGCAGATTGGACATTATTCTCACCGGATGAAGTGCCCGAATTGCATGATCTATATGGCAAAGAGTTTGAAAAAGCCTATGTTGCTTATGAAGATAAAGCGAAGCGTGGGAAAATCATGAACTTCAAAACCATTCCTGCAGTGAAGCTTTGGCGCAAAATACTAAGCATGTTATTTGAAACAGGTCATCCCTGGGTTACGTTCAAAGATGCCTGTAATTTACGCTCGCCTCAACAACATGCGGGTGTGATTCATAGTTCAAATTTATGCACAGAAATCACCTTAAACACATCTGCTGAAGAAATTGCTGTCTGTAATTTAGGAAGCATCAATTTGCCTGCCCATATTGCTGACGGTAAACTCGACCAGGAGAAGCTACGTCGAACCATCCACACAGCGATTCGGATGTTGGATAATGTGATCGACATCAACTATTATTCCGTCCCACAAGCACGCAATTCAAACTTAAAGCATCGCCCCATTGGTCTTGGTTTGATGGGTTTCCAAGATGCGCTGTATGAATTAGGGATTGATTATGCGTCTGAAAAGGCGGTTAAGTTTGCTGATGAATCCATGGAAGCCATCAGTTATTATGCTATTGAAGCATCGGTTGCTCTTGCAAAAGAGCGTGGTAGCTATGAAAGCTTTGAAGGATCATTGTGGAGCAAAGGTATATTACCTATCGACTCAATTAGTCTTTTACAACAAGCACGTGATAACCATCTGGATCAAGATCGTTCACAAACGATGGACTGGGAAAGTTTACGGGTGAAAGTGCGTACCCAAGGCATTCGAAATTCAAATGTCATGGCCATAGCGCCCACAGCAACCATTTCCAACATCTGTGGGGTATCTCAATCCATTGAGCCAACCTACCAAAACTTATATGTGAAATCGAACTTATCAGGTGAGTTCACTGTCATCAACCCCTATTTAGTTAAAGAGCTGAAGGCACTCAAACTATGGGATGAAGTCATGGTGAATGACCTGAAATATTACAATGGCAGCGTTCAACCCATCACGCGTATTCCCGATGAGTTAAAGCGCCGATTTGCGACTGCGTTTGAAATTGATCCCATTTGGTTAGTCGAGGCTGCTTCAAGAAGACAAAAATGGATCGATCAAGCCCAATCACTCAATGTTTACATGGCCAAACCTTCCGGCAAAAAACTGGATAACCTGTATAAACACGCTTGGTTACGCGGCTTAAAAACAACCTATTACTTGCGCAGTATGGGTGCAACAAACGCAGAAAAATCAACTGTCACCGACGGTGCACTTAATGCAGTTAAACTAAGTGACGAACCCAAAGTCTGCTCGATTTTGGACCCTGACTGTGACGCATGCCAATAGGAGAAGAGATACATGTCAATCATACAAGAAGACATCATGAAAGCCAGTGCCATCGGGGTTACTGGCTTAGAAAACCTGGAGATGGGTGCCGCTCGGATTCATGTCGATGATAAAAAGATCATCAATTGCCGCGCCGATTTAAATCAATTAGTGCCCTTTAAATATACCTGGGCTTGGGATAAATACTTAGCGGGTTGTGCGAACCACTGGATGCCAAATGAAATCAGCATGAGCGCCGATGTCGCTTTATGGAAAGATCCAAATGGTTTGACGGAAGATGAGCGTTTGATCATTAAACGTAATCTTGGATTTTTCTCCACCGCTGATTCACTCGTGGCTAATAATTTGGTACTCGCTGTCTATCGACATATCACTAACCCAGAATGCCGCCAATATTTATTGCGCCAAGCATTCGAAGAAGCACTGCATACGCACGCTTACCAATACGTGATTGAAAGCCTTGGGCTTGATGAAGCAGAAGTATTTAATATGTATCGGGAAATCCCATCTGTTGCTACCAAAGCTGCTTGGGCCCTCCCCTTTACACAAAGCTTGGGCGACCCAACATTTAGTACAGGCACAACCGAAAATGATCAACGATTATTACGGGATTTGATTGCATTCTACGTCGTTTTTGAAGGTATTTTCTTCTATGTTGGCTTCACTCAAATTCTATCGATGGGACGTCGTAACAAAATGGTTGGAACCTCTGAACAGTTCCAATACATATTACGTGATGAGTCGATGCACATGAATTTTGGTATTGATGTGATTAACCAAATTAAAATCGAGAACCCCCATTTATGGACAAAAGAATTCCAGCAAGAAATGATTAATTTAATTAAACAAGGGGTTGATTTAGAAATACAATATGCCGTTGATACCATGCCTCATGGCATTTTGGGTATGAATGCGGACATGTTTGCTGAATATTTGCATTTCATTGCCAACCGTCGTCTAGCCCAAATCGGTTTACCTGAACAATACCCAGGCGCTGAAAACCCATTCCCTTGGATGAGCGAGATGATGGATTTGAAAAAAGAAAAGAACTTCTTTGAAACCCGTGTTATTGAATATCAGGCTGGCGGTACGCTTGATTGGGACGATGAAGAAGAATCATAACCTGTTTTACCTCCACTGTCCGGGCCCTTTTTAGGGCCTTTTTTATGGCTTGCCCTAATGTTAGTTAGAGGGCTTGATATCGGAATCTGGTGCTGCAGGCGCATCCGCAGATTGTAATGTTTGGTGGAACCGCTTCTTGTAGTGCTGACAGGTCTCTTTGGTGGATTGGGTCACATTTTCCTGAATCGGGGATAAATCTGCATTCGGCAGTAATCCACTTAATTTATGAAACGCTTGGTGATCCAGTGGTGGGGGCTGATTTTCGCTGCTTTTTAAGACATCGATTGTGTGTTTTAACACTTGAATCGCTTCCATGTCCGGTTCGGATGTTGTTTTATTCAATTCACTGTCATACTTTAGCGTGCATTGAGCAATCAAAGCAGCTTTTGCAAGCCCATACTCTTTGGTATAGGCAATTTCTAATAGCTTAGTATCTTGTTCTTGTAAAGCAAACGCCCGTACCCGAGCCATGTCAGTTTTTTCGAGTTCACTTCCTTTCAAAAAAGCGGTCACTGCAGCCAAGTCCTTCATACGCCTATGGGCCTTTTCTTCCTCTTTCTCTGGCAAACCGTGGGAAATTGCATCAATCGTTTTATTCAGTTCAGAACCATACTTTGCCAATAACGTTGCATTTTCTCGACTAATTCCTCTGTCTGTATACCTCGCTTTGGTTTGCACAACGGCTAGCTCGTCTTCTCGCCCATGAGGTGCCATTTTACTATCAAATGTTGCTAATGGTGCTGCGTATTGACCTGAAACCAGGTATAAATTGGGCTTAACAGGTAAATCTTCCCCTAAAAATTCATCCAAGTTTCTCATGCTATCATCGAAATAATCCACCTCAATTGCATCGTTGCTGCTGATCGGTAAGTTATTGATTAAAAACCGGTATTGGTTGACTTTTCCTTCGGGTATCAGGTTAGCCATGTTAACTCTTGGATCATTAATCCCCAATTGCTTTCGCATGCGCTCTGTGTCAGCTTCTATTTGAGGATTAAATTGTTTGGCATTAAAATCATCCATCGATTTACTTTTTGTCCGTGCCCGCAAAGCCTCTTCTTTCACAGCTTTCTCAAAGGGTGCGAGTGTTTCTTGATAATACGCGGTGGGCTGACCAAAAAACTGATCGACACTCGTTGACACGGCAACCGGTTTTCCAATAGCACCTGATAATTGCTCAACAGCATCAACAGTGGTAATCACTTGGTCTATATTGGGGATTGTATCGGCCATTGCATAGGCACGTGTGATTTGGGCTACTTGCAAAAAGGTATTTCGCTGAGTAAATAAAAAAACCTGGTCATACCCCCCTTTCCGAAGGATATCAACCATTGTTTGGTTTAATTTACCATCCTGGACAGCACATCCATCAATATCAACAAGCGCAACTTTCATTAATTCATCACTCAAGGACCTTTTATCAATATAGCTAATTCTGTGCTATCAAGTATCTCGTCTTGCAAAAAGGTGGGAATCTTTGAGAACATCCATTCTTCAACACCCACCCTCTTGTGAATGGGCGAATTCTATCAGACAAAGATTAACTAGACAACAAAAAGAAAAATTTATACACTTATCCGACAATAATTGCTCTTATTAAGTACAGCGGCAATTCCACTAACTAAGCAACCATCGCACTATGAAATCGTTTATTTCTAAAATATCTGTGTTCAAAGCAAATAAAAATCATTTTTTCTCAAGATTTAATCGACCTCATCGCCAAAAAAATCAACACCATTCAACGAGTAATGCCGTCAAATCCAACGCGATGGCAAACACTTCCACCACAACTCATAATGGATCAGTGATTAATAAAAGCAACACGTTGCATTTTACAAGTAGCGGGTTTCAACAACTGAGCCAAAATCATTATAATCGCTTTATGCCAAATAGCTCCATTATTGGTAATGCGGTTTTAACGTTTAATGGTAAACAAGTCACCGCAAGCCAATATGCCATGCCACCATGCAACCAAGGGGAACCTAACTGGGTCCCACTTGCTGATATTCAACCCATACAGCGATTTGGAAAAACAGCCTATCAAGCTAAAACGCCAAGCGGGGCAACTGTCTATTCTAATCAAAGCTATCGCTTTACCGATGAAACCAATCGTCACTTTGAAATTAGACCTTTTGCGCTTCCCCCTGCGAACAAATCCGAACCATTTTGGGGGAATTCTCAATTAATTGACATATCCAAGGAACGTAGGCTGCCGCCTTCTAATATCGTTAAAGGAGGTAACGAGCTATTAGTTGATTCCAAATCAGTCTTTGCACGCCTAGCAGAAAAACGATCACAAAGTCAGTTGCAAGTGATGGAGCGCCCTGCGGTAACATCCTATTTTGAGTTTTGGCTGAAGTATCAAACCATCTTGACCCCTGAGATGAACATTCTGTTATTAAGATCAATTTTTGCTGACAAACAACATCCCATGTCTAAAAATTTTTCTGCTGAGTGGCTGCATGCAGAAGCTTATTCGCTAACGCCAAAATGGATGAATCCCCAACGTAAAGAAAACTTAGGGAGTGGTCCTTATTGGGCTAATTCAGAGATGATGATCTTTGAGTATATGTGTCAATATTTTGCCTACCATTTCCCCACGGTATCGACCAGTATCAAATCGTCCTTATATATGCTGTTGATGACCGATTTGATTGAGTCGATTGACTATGAAGTACACCTTCGCCACGGTAACCGCTCATTGAATTTCTTTCATCGAATAGAACCGCTGCGTCAATTAAATCCTGTTATACCACAAGCAACCGATATTGCTCAGTTGACGGGAATAGCCTTAGCTAAGTTGTCAGGCGTTCCGCCGGCAGTCGAGTCAGTCGTCACGGTGAATGAATTGCTATTATAATCTAAGATCTTTAGGGCTTACGCTGATTTAAGCTGTAAATATCGGTTTGTTGCAAACGTTCACACCAGAGATTTTTCATACTGAGAACCGGCCCATCGGCTTGCCCAACCCGTTTGAAAATGCTAGCATCGAATGCTTTCCACCGCTGAATTTGACATGATGTCGTTTCAAGAAACTGCAAAACAAAGGCTCGCTGATTTTTCGCTCATTATCGGTAAAGCTTTATTCTATAGTGGTGGTCTAGCATTATTTCTGATGGCCTGTGTCGGCACTCTTTCGATTGATATCGTCATGTTAGCCTGTGCTGAAAAACACCATGATCAATTTCTAACAGGTATTATCCTTGGCTCTATGTTTGGAAGAGGATCGTATGATCCCATGCCACTCATAATGGCCTCGCCTATCACCTCCGCATTGGCCGTCGCGCTATCCGTTTATTTAGGCGTTCCGGGAGTGGGTGTCGCCATCGTAGCAGGATGGATTCTATCAACCACGATTTTCATCATGGGTTGTGGGTTATTCGCATTGTCAGAAACTCTCTCAAACAATGACGACTACCAAACCAACGCTTATCAGACAGCCGCTTTTGCGTAGTTCAACAATTTCAGAAAATATCCCACACCAATAATCCTTTTAGA
Organism: Legionella sp. W05-934-2; assembly: GCF_964199965.1. Taxonomy (NCBI): domain Bacteria; kingdom Pseudomonadati; phylum Pseudomonadota; class Gammaproteobacteria; order Legionellales; family Legionellaceae; genus Legionella; species Legionella sp. W05-934-2. Next base: position 21,900 of record NZ_CAXMZT010000004.1, read on the forward strand.
CTTGTCGGAAAACCAATTTTATGACTTAAAAGTTATCAAATGATAACAAGGGATAACCACCCCACAATATAATCCACAAGCGAATATCGTCTCGCTTCACCATTCTTCTCAAAAATATGCTTATCATCTCACAGGCTTGCGAAAATTCAGAATCCTTCTGGGATAGTTGACCTGCCCTAGTTGACGTGGCCTTATAAAATCGATAATTTGAAAGAGACAGGTTATTATCAAGGAGCGATATAACATGACAATTTCACCGATGTTAAAGCGGTATATTAAGGATTTCTTTCATGATCCTGCCCAGGAATTGGCTTTTTATGAAGGATTACGTCAATTCGAACAATCGAGCTCATCTAAGAACACAGCTATCATTGACGAACTGGATGAGATTATTCTTGATTTAAAAAATCAGGAAAACAGTCCTCATTTTTTTAGCCTAGCTAAGTAAAAAAAGGGACTCGCAAGTAAAACAAAAACATTGCTTTTTTTAATTTAGAAATATGCCACAGGGTATCCTAAATCACGCCCCTTATGAGGGGCAGATAAGATTGCCTACACCCCCCTATTCTCTTGTGTTTCCTCACACAAAACCGCCAGCATAACTCGATGATTTTCGAATTTTTTTTTAATAAAAAAAAGAGTTGTGATCAAAAATTAACGATGTTATGGTTTAAGGGCAGTGCAAAAAAATATGGAAATAATTGTTGTTGACTTTTAAAAGGATTTTATTATGGGAAATCAATCAAAGTCATCCAACAATGCACTTTGTAGTTCAGACTTAAGTCGCATTGGTGTTGGAAGTGCAGTATCTGAAGTACCCGATAGAAAGGAATTAACGTTTACGCAAGAAGATTATGGAAATCTCTGCGAAAATGAATACTACCGCTTTATTCCCAACAGTGATGTTATTGGTGGAGCAGTGGTTTTCTATAACGGAAAAAAAGTCGTTGCCCATCAATATGAGATGCCTAAGGTTGAAGGTGCCCCTACCTGGAAGCCACTCAAAGATATTACCCCCATTAATCGCTTCGGTAGACAAGTCTATCAAGCCCAAACCCTCGATGGAAATACCGTTTATGCCACGCGGAGTTATACATTCACCGACGAGCATAACAAAAAATATACGTTCCTACCCTTTGCACCACCACCAAAAGGGAAGAACGAACCATTTTGGGGCAGCACAAAATTAGTGCCCATTACCAAAAAACCAGTTAATTCGGACAAATATTATATTGGCGGCAGGGAGTTAAAAGTCGACCCAGAATCCGTTGTGGAACGCTCAGCAGTCACTCGACGAAACCCCGATCAAAACACCGTCATGGGTTATTCTGCCAAAGAAGCCTATGAATTTTACTATGAGCAAATGGCTGATAAGTTAACGCCTGAAATGAGAGAGATTTTTGAACGGGCGATTGAGGCCGATCTCCGCAATCCCTTTCAAAGCAACTACCGACCAGAATGGCTTCATGCGGAAGGCTATTCATTAACGCCCAGCTGGATCGATCCACAACGTCCCGATAATTTAGGCAGTGGTCCTAAATGGGCAAACACAATGATGATGGTGCTTGAGCGCGTTGCCAAATGGTATGCTCTACACTGCCCTAATAGTTACGTCACCATCAAGCCAACGTTTGAAATGCTGTTTGATACAGAACTCATTAAAACGCTTGATTTTGAAGTGCGTGTTGGCTTTAAAGACCATTTTCTCCGCTTCATGCAACACTTAGAGCCACTGCAACAGAAATATCCAGTTTTCCCCGTCGCCAGCGATATAGCGCAATTAACGGGTGTTTCGCAGGCAATATTAACCAATAAACAACCGACTGTGGTATCTGTGATTTCACAGGGCCGTTCTGCGGATAAATGGAATGCTTCTTTCAATAAATCCCAAGCAGCCTATCCTACTCGGCTCACCAGAGATTCGGATGATAGCCAGGCAGAGGAATCCCTTACAGCAGCAAACGATGAAGACATGGAAGAGTCTGCATCCGATGTGACTCATATGGCTAAGTCAAAAGAAAAAGGTAGGCAGAAGGATATACCCGATGCTCAAATGAACTCAACCAACGCGAAGTCAAGTCAGCTGGGTTTATTTGCTAATACCCAACATCGTTACCCCTTGCGAACAACGCCATCGAGACAGCACGCTATGTCTTGATGTGTTTTAGGAGAAAAATAACATGCCTGGCAACAACCGATTCAGCAATATAATAGAGAATGATGAAATAAGAGGATTTTTATCCATTATTTCCTATGACACTTCCGTCATTATATTCGATTTAGACAATACGGTGGGTTGGCCAGGCACTTATTTAGGCAGTGATCAGTGGTTTATGCGCCTATTTGAATACCTTGGACATGCCTTAACGGATAAATCAGAGATCACAAACCTTGCTGTAGCGCTTTATTATGAAGTTCAACGTCAAAGCAAAATGCAAGCTGTGGAAGATAAAGTGATTCTGTTGATTCGCTGCCTGCAATCCATAGGCTACCCCGTTATTGCACTAACATCCCGGGGTCAAGACATTGCAGAAGCCACAAGCCGCCAACTTGCATCCATTGGATTAAACTTTGATGATATTATCTTTTGTGATGGTAAGCCAAAAGGCAACGTATTAAAAAACTGGATTTCCTTAAACAAACCTGATTGGCAAAAAGCGGTGATGATTGACGATAAAGAAAAGCACTTATGTTGTGTTTCTGATGCACTCTCGCCATTAGGGATTTCATTTAAAGGACTTCGATATAGCCGCATGGATACCTTCTTTGCAAAAGACGATAACTGTAATCAGGTGCATCAAAGTTTAATGCAATTTACCTATTTCTCTGAACCGGTGAAGCGTTCATTGATGCCAATCCTTGATTCCTATCAGCCGCATTCACCCTGATGGTGGCTCATGCAAAATAATCGATCAAGCCTTTGGAAACCGTGATAGATTCTGAGTTGAGGCTTTCCTCTTGTGCATCATTAAAGCCATCTTCATGGGTGAGTGTTGTCGCTGAACTCATTTGGCTTTGATTTTTACTGTCATGCTGGTGTCTTGTTTGCACATTCACATCATCTAAATGAATGCCTTGCTCGTGCATCATGTCGCGCAGTTTTGGTAACGTCTGTTCAATCGCATCCCTAGCGCTATCATGATGTGTGGTCATCTGAATAATGGCATGATTTTTATCAATTTTTAAATTCACCTCTAAAGCACCCATCTCTTTGGGGTTTAAGCGTATGATGGCTGATTTAATCTGCTGTTGGCTTAGCCATACAATCTGTTGGTTAAATTGGTTCGCCCAATCTTGATTGGCCATTGGAGTAGGCAGTTGATAGGTTTTTGGACTATCTACTGAAGGAGTTGGATGTAAATTGGCTACTTGAGCGTTACTGGCAGTGATAACCTGGTTCGATAGGGATGTCGTTTGTGCCCCATTCAAAGGTGTTCCACCCTCATGTGTTGTGTTTTGAGCAAGGATTTTTTTTCCAACCAGTTCCGCAATTAACTGATTGGTTAAATCCTGTTTATTAGGAGAGGTTTGCGTTGCCGTTGTTAAATTAAGCGGCGAATCAATCTCAACATCCGTATTGATTATTTCCGGGGAATCGCCCATTTTTAAGTCCGGACCTTGCTTCACCCATGTTGCCGGATCGACTGGCAAATTATCAGATTGTAGAGGCTTTATTGGTAAATTTGTTTTTCCAGCGTTTGTTGCCATCAGCTCTGCTTGACTGACGCCTTTATCTGATTTTGCTAGTAAGGTAGCCAAGGTTTCTAATGTTATTTCAGTTTCAGAGCCCGCCTCACCTGAAAGTTGGCCTTCCTGATTTTCATCTCCCAAGCCAGCTGCATAACCGAGCCAATTTAGCACCAATGCTAATTGAGCTGTTTGGTCATCTTGGTCTCCGGCAACGGAGGCGGGTTCATTGATATTGCTCTCATCAGAGGTGGGTAAGGAGGAAGCTTCTGCCTCAAGGTCATTCGTGATGAATTTTTCCGGCACGGGAAACATTAATTGCATCAGCATTAAAAAGGTATTTTGCTCATCACCAGACTGGCTCACCTGCCCTGAAAGCTCAGTCGCCCTGCCGTTAATTGTTTGAGCATTAAATTGTATGCCTTCTCCCATCATGCATTCCTTTTAGTCGTGTATCACCCATTTATCACTTGTTAGGGCACCATCGTTTAAGTAAATATATGCAAATGCTATGCCAGTAAAACATGCTATGCTTGCAATGATTTTTTAAACAAAAATCCGGACACGAATTATTTTTCCCCATCGCAAGGGTTTATAGTAAGTTCTGTATTTTGACGTAACTTGGGTATATTATATAGCCTACTCAATACTAATGAATTTTGGAGTTTTGAATGAAAGTTGGAAATGACAGCCACTCAGTTTGTAAACAACTTGAAGTCGCCGGTAAAACCTACCATTACTACAGTTTACCTGAGCTCGAAAAGCAACATTATCCAGGCGTTAGTCGATTACCAAATTCACTGAAGGTTTTATTAGAAAACCTTTTACGCTTTGAAGACGGGGAAACGGTGACCAAAGCAGATATTAAAGCCATGATCGATTGGTTAGACACAAAATCCTCTCACCATGAAATTGCTTATCGACCAACCCGTGTATTGATGCAAGATTTTACAGGCGTCCCTGCCGTTGTCGATTTAGCCGCCATGCGCGATGCCATTGAAAAAATGGGAGGCGACCCAAATAAAATTTCACCATTATCACCGGTGGATTTAGTCATCGATCATTCGGTGATGGTCGATCAATTCGCTTCACCGGAAGCGATGAAATTCAACACTGACATCGAAATGAAGCGTAACCTCGAGCGCTATGAATTTTTGCGTTGGGGACAAACGGCTTTCGATAATTTTCGGGTTGTGCCTCCCGGCACAGGCATTTGCCACCAAGTAAACCTTGAGTATTTGGGTAAAACTGTGTGGTCGTCCGAGCACCAAGGAAAATGGTATGCTTACCCAGACACATTAGTCGGCACCGACTCACACACAACCATGATTAATGGGCTTGGTGTCCTTGGATGGGGCGTAGGCGGCATTGAAGCCGAGGCAGCGATGCTTGGCCAGCCCATTTCCATGCTCATACCAGAAGTTGTCGGCTTTGAACTGAACGGTCGGTTAAGAGAAGGCATCACCGCGACTGACTTAGTATTAACCGTGACGCAAATGTTGAGAAAACACGGGGTTGTTGGGAAATTCGTCGAGTTTTATGGCGCAGGATTAGCGGATCTACCCCTTGCTGACCGAGCCACGATTTCGAATATGGCCCCAGAATATGGCGCCACCTGCGGCTTTTTCCCGGTGGACAAAGAAACCCTTCGATACCTTGAATTAACAGGCCGGGATGCAGAGCAAATCAAACTGGTGGAAGCCTACTGCAAAGCGCAAGGCCTCTGGTATGACACCCAATCGACTCAACCCGAGTTTAGTGCCGTTCTATCACTTGATTTGGCTTCCGTTGAACCCTCGCTTGCCGGACCCAAAAGACCCCAAGACAAGGTGACCTTGAGCACATTACCCAACGCATTCAATGACATGCTTAATGAGGCTGTTGCAGCGAATAAACAAAACAAAGGATACCCGGTTAAAGGTGAAAATTTTGAACTCACTCACGGCGATGTTGTCATTGCTGCAATCACCTCTTGTACGAATACCTCCAACCCAAGTGTATTAATGGCAGCAGGTTTGGTCGCGAAAAAGGCCGTCGAAAAGGGTCTGACCCGTAAACCATGGGTAAAATCCTCGCTAGCACCTGGCTCTAAAGTGGTGACGGATTACCTCAAAGCGGCGGGATTGCAAACGTATTTGGATAAACTGGGTTTCAATTTAGTCGGTTATGGCTGCACAACATGTATTGGTAACTCAGGGCCATTACCCGATCACGTGAGCAAAACCATTAATGATCATGAGTTGGTTGTCAGCTCCGTGTTATCTGGAAACCGTAACTTTGAAGGACGAGTGCATCCCCTCGTACGAGCTAACTGGTTAGCTTCGCCACCGCTTGTTGTCGCATTCGCTTTGGCAGGCTCAACGAAGCTTGATTTAAATAAAGAGCCACTGGGTGAAGACAAACATGGCAAACCGGTATTTTTGAAAGATCTTTGGCCAACCAATGCGGAAGTGGCTGCGGAAGTTGAAAAAGTGACGGGCCAAATGTTTCGTAAAGAATATGCCGAAGTATTTGAAGGTGACGAACAATGGCGCGCCATCCAAGTTGGCACAGGCAAAACCTATGACTGGAAAGCGGATTCAACTTACATCCAACACCCACCATTTTTTGAGAATATCAGCGCAAAAGTACCCCCGATAAAGCCTATCAATCGCGCTAGAGTGTTGGCATTATTAGGTGATTCGATCACCACCGATCATATCTCCCCTGCTGGATCAATCAAAGCAAACTCACCTGCTGGAATATACTTAAAAAGCAAAGGCGTTCATGAAGTCGACTTTAACTCCTATGGTTCCCGCAGAGGTAACCATGAAGTGATGATGCGCGGAACATTTGCCAATATCCGTATTCGTAACGAGATGACCCCGGATGTTGAGGGTGGATTTACCAAATATATTCCAACGGGTGAAACCCTTTCTATTTTTGATGCATCGATGAAATATCAAAAAGATGGCTGTGACTTAGTGGTCATTGCGGGGAAAGAATATGGGACGGGTTCCTCACGGGATTGGGCGGCTAAGGGCACATTGCTGCTCGGCGTCAAAGCAGTCATCGCCGAGAGCTTTGAACGAATACATCGTTCCAATCTAATCGGCATGGGCGTTCTCCCGCTTCAATTTGATCAGGGCAGTACTCGAAAAACCTTGCATCTGACAGGGAATGAGTTTATCTCGATTGAAGTCAATGATAAGCTCAAGCCCGCTGATAGGCTGACCATGACCATTGAACGTGAAAATGGAACAAAAGATCACGTATCTGTCCTCTGTCGAATTGATACAGCCGACGAGCTGGCCTATTATAATAATGGGGGCATATTAAATTATGTCTTACGCCAACTCGCTAAATAAGTTGGTCAACTTCTCATTTTTCCAGATCAATAAGGAGATAATTTGGAAAAATGAGGACGCGTTACTATCTTGAAAGGCTAGGTGAAGATATGAAAAATGGATTTTCTTTAGTTGAACTAATGATTGTATTGGGAATAATTGGAATACTAGCAGCCATTGCTTATCCCAGTTATAATGAATATACCACGCGTGCTCACCGCGCTGATGGTCAGTCTGCGTTATTGGACTTGGCTACTCGAATGGAGCGGTATTATTCAGAAAACAACACCTATGCAACTGCCACTGTTGCAGCGGGCAACGGGGCAACCGATGTGCTTGGTACAAATATCTCGCCTGATGGCTGGTATACTTTATCAATCACTGCCCAAGGTGCAGGAACGTTTACCGTTCAAGCAACCCCGCGGTTGGAACAAGCAAACCGAGATACACGCTGTCAAAGTTTGACTTATAATAACTTAGGACAAAAAGGGATTGCAAACGGACCCGCTGGGGCACCGACGGGTACGGTCGCACAATGCTGGTAATGCAACGACATTATGAGCATTGTTTAACCAATTAATTTGGGTTATAATCAACCTATAACGTTCACTATTTGAGGCGCTAATGGCAACGATAGAACAACCAACACTACCCCCAGTGACATTGATGACAGCCGTTAGTCCAAATGGTAACCCGATTGCGTCTCCACAAATAGAAAAATTGCGCTTGCGTTTAATGGCAGCCTTTGGACTCGATACGCCAGCTGAAATTGAACAATATATGCAAACACCTGCTGGCATCGAAGCGGTCAATATGGTCGTTGAGCAAATTGAATTACAAGAAACCTACCAAAAACAGCACGAACTCGACAGAAGAGACGACCAAATACGACATAATCGTATGTTAGCTTTCCTATTGCTATCGTTACTTCATCGAGAAGCCAAAGCAAAAGAGCGCCTGCGTGAAGCATATCAAGAAATCGAAAAAATAATTAAAAGCGGTGAGGAGCATCTAATAAATGAGTCAAAACAGTTCACAGATCAAGCATCATCGATGTATGACTCAGCCGCGAAAGTACTCGAAAAACAATTAGATATGTACAACAAAGAAGCTGAGCAATTAGAAAAAGATCAAGAGAGTTTGGCAAAAGATGTGGCTTCGCTAGAAGATAAATATCAAGTGATTGATCGTCACATGGGCGAAGGCCTGAAATTAATCGAATCAGATGGGGATAAGCCCGATGCACTCAACAAACACGTCCATGAACTCAATGAAAAAATCGAAAAGCTAACCAATAAAATTGCTAAAAAAGTCGACGACAATGAAGATCCAACAAAGCAAATACACCGTTTAAACGCCCTAGCCTTAAAAAGAGCCATGCTACGATCGTTCATCGAAGATAATCTCTATACGGCGGAAGGTGAACTATTGCAAGGTGTAGCAAAGCGTGATCGCTATCATGAAGCAGCATTCTGCTTGAAACCGGATCTGCAGTTAGTCAAGCACGAAGGAGAGTTCATGGTGCTTGGTAAAGGGGAAAACGCAAAAGACCTTAGCCAGGAAAAGCGCGAGCAAGCGGTGAAGACGTTTAAAACTCATCAACTGCAATACTGCGAAGTATCGAAGCTTTGCGCCAGCAATAAAGCAGCAGAGCATGGCTTGTTATCCACACGCGCAGAAAAATTAGCCGGACGCGTTGAACAATTAAATAACCGCATGCTGCTATTAACCCACCAACTGGTTGCATTAGAAGAAAACAAGACCCAAGTGAATCAATTAAAGCAAACTCAACAAACGCGTCCCACCATTCAACAGGCGACTGCGCCAACGCCAAAACCGAATTCAGCCCAAGTAACGCAAACCTATCGTCATATTTTAAAACTAATGGGCAATCAAACACCAGACCCTGCTAAATTAATGACAATCGCTCAAGGCATGGCTAATTCTAAAAACACAGATGAGCAGCTCAGAACGTTATTCGTGCAACGATTAGAGCAGTCTGGCCTTGTCAAGCATAGTGACAAAGATAGCTTGCATCAACAGCTTTTATCAGGTGGTCAAATCCAGCCACAAACAGTCCGGGAACTGCAAGAGCGCATTAACCAACGCCCTGAAACTGCCAACACCTTGCAAGAGCGTTTCCACCCAAATCCATTTTCAATGACCCCGTTAAAATAACTGATAGAATAAGTTTTAAGCAAAATCAAAACACACGCGGTCATCGCCGATTAATTTACGGATTGCGTTAATGCAATTGTCATCTGGTAACACCGACCATTCTGCTCCCAAATCTAACTTAGCCTGCGCTTGTCCATTTTGATAGGCTAACTGGACCGGGCATTCTCCGGGGTATTGGCGAAAAATAGCGCTCAAAGCTGTAAGCTTCGCATGATCTCGCTCTTCAAATTGGACAACCAGCGATTTTGCCATCAAACTTCGCGCTTCGGCTATGGTGAATAGTCGGCTTGCCGTAATTTTAACACCACCGGAAAAATCATCTTGAGCAACATCCCCTTCTATGACGGTCATTTCTCCCGTTATGACAGCGTGGCTATGTTGATCAAATATCTCACCAAATACCACACAATCAATGCGCGCACTAGCATCATCGATGTTGACAATCACTAAGCGTTTTCCGCGCTTGGTGAGGATTTTACGAATGCTCATAACCTGACCGCAAATCCATGCTTTTTTACTCACAATAGGATTAAGTGAGATAATCCGAGTTATTCGATGATGGAACTCAAGGCAATATTGCTTAGCTGGGTGGCCGCTTAGATAAAACCCTAGTGTTTCTTTTTCACCATCTAAACTTTGTCGCTCTGGCCAAGGCTCAACTTCTGCGTATTGACTAGCCTCGTCTGCTTCTTCGCCATGATTAAATAAATCAAACATATCCTGTTGGCCAGTCAATGCATCCTTTTGCGCTTTCTCAGCAATTCTCATTGCTTTATCAATCGAAGCAAATAGCGTGGCGCGACTTGTCTGCCATTCATCAAACGTTCCTGATTTGATAAGCGCTTCAATCACACGACGATTGACTTTACGGGTTTCAACGCGACAACAAAAATCAAATAAATCATTAAATGGGCCGTTTTGCTGGCGCTGGCTGATTATTGATTCAATTGCTGCTTCCCCAACCCCTTTAATGGCCCCCAAGCCATAGACAATTTCACCTTGGTCATTCACGGTAAACTGCATCATCGACGCATTAATAGTAGGCGGAAGCACTTTTAATTTTAGCTGGGCACATTCATCTATGAAATTAACCACTTTGTCCGTATTATCCATATCAGACGACATGACAGCTGCCATAAATGCAGCTGGGTAGTGGGCCTTTATCCAGGCTGTTTGGTAGGCTACCAAAGCATAAGCCGCCGAATGTGACTTGTTGAATCCATAGCCAGCAAATTTTTCCATCAAATCGAAAATATAAGTCGCGGTGCCCTCATCAACGCCTCGGTCTTTAGCTCCTTCAGAAAAGATCGCTCGTTGTTTTGCCATTTCTTCTGGCTTTTTCTTACCCATAGCCCGACGCAACATGTCCGCAGCGCCCAGCGTATAATTTGCTAATACTTGCGCGATTTGCATGACTTGTTCTTGATATAAGATAACCCCATACGTTGGTTTCAAGATGGGTTCCAAATCAGGATGGGGATAAGCGACTTCCGCGCGCCCATGCTTTCTGTCAATAAAATCATCAACCATGCCAGACTGTAGAGGCCCCGGTCGAAACAAAGCCACTAATGCAACAATATCTTCAAAACAATCCGGCTGCAATCGACCTATCAACTCTTTCATACCACGTGATTCCAATTGGAATACTGCCGTCGTTTGACAGGCTTTAAGCAACTTGAAAGAGGCGTCATCGTCAAATGGGATCTGACTGATATCAATTGGTTCTAACCCTTGGGCTTGTCTTTGTTGATTAACGGTTTGCAATGCCCAATCAATGATAGTCAATGTTCTTAAACCAAGAAAGTCAAACTTGACCAAGCCAACTGCTTCAACATCATCTTTATCAAATTGACTTACGATTTGATTGGAGCCTTGTTCACAATAGACTGCTGTAAAATCGGTTAACTTGGAAGGGGCAATGACCACGCCCCCAGCATGCTTACCCGCATTTCGCGTAATACCTTCCAGTTTTAATGCTAATTCAAATAATGCTTTGACGTCTTCATCATTATCATGAAGTGATTTAAGTTCTGGTTCTTGCTCCAATGCTTTGGTTAACGTGATACCAATCTCAAAGGGAATGAGTTTGGCGATTTTATCAACAAATGGATAGGGATGACCTAAAACGCGGCCAACATCTCGAATCACCGCCTTTGCCGCCATAGAGCCAAAAGTGATGATCTGTGACACACTTTGGCGGCCATATTTTTCAGCGACATATTCGATAACGCGATCGCGCCCTTCCATACAAAAATCGATATCAAAATCCGGCATTGAAACCCGCTCAGGGTTTAAAAAGCGTTCAAAAAGCAAATCATAGGCTAGGGGGTCTAAATCGGTAATTTCCAGCGCATAAGCAACTAAAGATCCTGCACCCGATCCTCGACCAGGCCCAACCGGAACACCATGATTTTTAGCCCACTGAATAAAATCGGCAACAATCAAAAAATAGCCGGCAAACCCCATGCGATTAATCACATCTAACTCGATTTGCAGACGCTCATCATATGCAATACGAGTGGAAGCTAATGCTTCTGGCGTTAGATTAGGATAAAGTTGTACTAATCGCTCCTCTAATCCTTTTTTAGATTGAGAGGATAAAAAAGATTCAATATTGTCCCCCGCAGGAACGGGAAAATCCGGCAAGAAATTGTCGCCAAGATTTAATTTGACTGTGCACCGTTTACTAATTTCGACCGCATTTTCTATCGCACTCGGTAAATCAGCAAAAATAGTTTGCATTTCTTCTGCGCTTCGCAAGTATTGTTTCGCTTGATAATATTTGGGTCGGCGTGGATCCGCTATCACGACGCCTTGATTGATACATACTCTTGCCTCATGCGCATCAAAGTCGTCTTCATCAATAAAGCAAACCGAATTTGTTGCAACGAGTGGTAAACTTAAAATCTGTGCCAATTGGACTGTTCGTTCATTAAATGATTTTTCACCATCCCAACCGACTCGTTGTATTTCAAGGTAATATCGATCACCAAACAACTGCTGCCAAAAAGCCGCCCTTTCGTTAGCTTGGGCTTCATTACCATTAACCAGTGCCTGTCCAACGTCGCCATTTTGCGCACCCGATAATGCAATTAACCCTTCGTTATACTCGGAAAACCAGCTTTTTTGAACCCTCGGCGCACCTTGTATTTGGCCTTCTTGATAAGCTTTAGATATCAGGCATGTTAAGTTTCGATAACCTGTTTCGTTTTGACATAAAAGCAACATTGAATAGGCTTTATCTTGCTTTCCCGCCTCAACCCAAGGTATATCTGCGCCTAAAATGGGTTTGACACCTGCCCCCAATGCCGCTTTATACACTTTTACCGCAGCAAACAGATTACAATAGTCTGTGACTGCTACTGCCTTCATGCCACGTTCTTTGACAGCATCCATGAGCGGTTTGACGCGCACAAGCCCATCTACCAACGAATATTCACTGTGTAATCTTAAATGAACAAATTTTCCAGTCATGCAGAAACCTGTTGTAAGCGATTAATAAACCGTGTTTGCAACCCTTCAAACCCTTTATTCGACATGAACAATACCAAGTCGCCTGGTTTAACGGTTTCAACCAATTGACTCAGCAGCGTTTCAGAGTTTGTCTGAATATCCATCCCATCAATCTGAATTGAATCAGCACAATAGGCAAAAGCGATATCGGCTTGGGTAATAGCCATTGGCAAATTATAAGCATGTCCCCCTTGCTTCATTGTGTTCGACCCTATCTCAACGACAGCAATAATACGTTGATAGCGATTTAACTTTCGCACGGCGTCAATTGTACAGCGAATGGCTGTGGGGTGATGAGCAAAATCATCAATGACATCAATTTGCTGGATGGATGCTAACTTTTGTAACCGCCTTTTCACCGGCTTAAATTCTGATAGCGCCTTTTCCATGGCGCTTGATGCAATACCCGCATGGTGACCAGCTGCAATGGCCATTAGTGCATTTTTCGCATTAAATGCGCCTATGACAGGCCAATTGACCTGCATGAGGCGATGGTTTTGGTGATAAATATCAAACTGACTGCCATCTTCAACTCGCAAATCAGCATACCAATCATTGCGAGACAATAAGCTAATCTGCTGATGGTGGCAATAACATCCTTTGGCTAATACTTCCCCAACAGCCACGTCTTCATCCGGTGTTAGCAACAAGCTATTACTCGGTATTGTGCGGAGATAGTAGTGAAATTGCTGCACAATAGCAGCAAGATTGGGGTAAATATCCCCATGATCGAATTCGAGATTGTTGATAATAGCGATATGCGGACGATAGTGCATCATTTTGGGTCGTTTATCAAAAAATGCACTGTCATATTCATCCGACTCAATAATAAACCACTCCCCCTCACCTAATCGAGCGGATGTTTTCAAATTATTATCAACTCCGCCAATCAAAAAGCCAGGTTTCAGTCCTGCTTGGTCAAAAATATGCGTTATCATCGCCGTGGTGCTTGTCTTTCCGTGTGTGCCACAAACGGCGACTACTTTATAGTTTGGCAAGACATGATTGGCTAACCACTGTGGACCCGACCAGAGTTGTTTGTTGATGTTAAGTAAGTGCTCGATAACCGGCATGCCTCGCTTCACAACATTGCCTACGATGACAATATCAGCGTCGATTGCATCTTTCGTGATATCATAACCCTCATGCCATTGGATTTGCTTCTCAGTCAACATGTCGCTAACAGGCGGATAGCATTTGGCATCGCAACCGGTTACATAAAACCCCATCTCTCTTGCTAAAATAGCAATCGAGCTCATAAACGTCCCAGAAATCCCTAAAATATGCACATGCTGACTCATATCATTCCCCCGATAAAGAACAAAGACATTTGCGTGGCAATCAAACCTAACCAAACCAAAAATGCTCGCCCTTGAGAAATAGACAACGACTGTTGGTAAATATAAACATTCACAACTATCTGCCAAACGGCAAATATAAATAGCGCAAAAAATGCGGTTAACTGAGCAATTGCTACTGCCCCTGTCACTGTTGCTGAAGGATCTGCAGGCGGCGTTGGCAAGATTAAAAAAATCGGTATGGTCATTACCTCGATAAGAATAGCGCAAGCAAAAAGACAATTGATAGTTCGAATAAATCGGTTTGACATCGATTGGCTGTAGAGAATTAAATAAGTATACCCAAGCATTGAAATGGTCGTAATAATTAGCTGTCGAATCATTGTCATGGATTGATCGACCGCCACTTTTGGTATGACAGCAACCAGACCAAGTTTAACGAGCACATAGCCAATCACTAACAAGCCAGTTAGCAAGGTATTATTAGGTGTCTTTGCTGGCGAGATCTGCAATCGGCAAACCCGCCAATAGGTTTGAATTATCTTTGAAAACATATCATCCTCACAGCGGACTACTGCACTATAATTTCTTACAACAGCGTATACCTCAAAGGCAGGGGGCTTTTCGCCCATCTTTTCCGCTACCCCTAACTTATTAACCAAGTTTTACAGGGAAGTAGGGATAGCCCTTGAAGGCATCACCCGGCATAATGTCCATTATCTATTCGTTGTTTATCAATGTGAAGTTGCCGTACGTGGGGGTTATCCCATGGCCCATCGATTTTATAGCTATACCCCGTGACACGCTGCACTTCTTTTGTCAGCATTTTATTCACAACCCAAGTCACAGCCCCAGCAATGGGTCCACCTGCTAGGGTGGCAACAACTGGCAAGCTAGCTGTGATATGAGGGACAATTCGGAGATTAACATTATAGGTTTTTTTTATTAAGTTTAAACTTCCTTTTATCGCTGCATAGGCCACAGGCCCATCAATATCACTATTATCAGTCGTCAACATACCATTATTTAACTTAAACTTCCCTTCAAACTTGTCAAAACTATATCCCTTGTTAGATAAGTCACTGAAATCCAATTTCAGACGCCTTGGAATAGTCTGCAAGCTTAGGATAGATAGCATTTTTCCTAAACCAATTTTCTCCTCAGTCTCTTTGCTTAACTCCGTGACAACACCATGACGAAAACGGGCATTTAAACTAGCTGTTAGCTTTGAAAGCTCAATATCCATTAGTGATGTGGGCGATTGACTATTGAAGTCAACTTGCCCCCAATTTGCTGACACAACAGGCTTAATCTTCCATTGAGCGAGCGCCCGTCCTAAATGACTAAAGTGCATGCGACCCGATAGTCTCGTCAGATTATGATCATCTGGCCGACTCCAATCGCCACTCATATTCAATTCATAGAAGGGAGACTTCATCGATAACAGCTCAATCTGCCAGTGATCCGATAAATTATGCCCTTCAATTACCAGCTCGCCCAAAGGCACTTGATTCACCTTTAAAGATTGTATTTTTAAATTTATGTTAGGGATATCTGCGGGTCTTAATCCAGATGAAGCACTTGCTGGCGATACTTTTCGTTGCCAAGATAGGCGCTTGATTAACCCGGTTAATAGATTTTGTTCTTTAAGATAGGTGACATCCATATCCACATTAGCCTGCTTCATCTTCACCTGCCATTTCCCGGGATATGGTTGGGATATTTGACAAGCAGCATTATTCAAATTTTGGTCAAACATACTAAATTGGCGTAGGTGGATATCAATAAACTTCAATTTTTCAGTCAACTCGGATGACTGAGTATCTTTCGGAAATTTCGCGATGATATTCTGCCAAGGGGCTATGGTTAGATTCGGTAATGTTCCCACGATTTGTATGCCTGGCATATCAGGCAATAGTGCTTTGCCGCCCCCAAACCGGATTTCACCGCGATCCAGCGCTATGTGATTATCGCTAAAGGAGTACCACATATTAGTACTGACCACATCCCCCATGCTCACTTCTTTGCGAAACCCTAAACTCGGGTTGAAGGCGATATGCGTTTCAGTGGCTAAGGTTTCCTCTTTTGCCTTGTGTAAGGGCTCAGGAAGATCAATGCTCACGCCTTTTAAGTCGGAGCGAATGTAAAACTCATCTAAATCCGAAGGCTTGTCAGTAATTTTTAAGTCTGCATGGATATTTGTTGCGCCATGAATAAATTGCCAAAAAGGGGATGGTATGATTTTGGACATTTCTGTCGTAGAAGCTCGCCCATCCAACGTTACTTTTAAATAAGCATCTGGGCTAAGCTGGAGGGATTTGAGTTGGATATTCATTGGTTGACGCCACAATAACCCTTGAAGGGCGCCATTTGTTAAACCATGTTGATTAAAGAAAATATGACCATACCCATTAGCTAATGTAAAAGTAATCCCATCATGCGTGACATTGATATCATTATCTTTTAAGGTAACATCACCCAATAAATAGACTGCATGGTGAGCATCAAACAAGGGAATCTCCAGCTGCAAGTCTAAACCTATTGGGCCCGTTACTTGGAAACGTTTCAACTGCTGCAAATGTTTTGCAAGTGGTGTCGAGAATAAATAATCCAACACCGATTGTCCGAGTGATGTGACTTGGGTGTGAATACGAATCACTTCTTTGCTCGAACCTAAATCTGCCACACTTAGCTTGAATCGACTCACCGCGTTATTACCAAATTGACCTTGATACACTGCCGCATCGAGCGTTCTTCCATGCATAGTCAATGACCCACCTAATTGCGTGGCGACTGGCCATCCGGGAACAGGGGCTACGGAAACATCATTCAAGCTTGTTTCAATGAGAAACTGACCCGGTCCTTTTTCATAAGGAAAATCGGCTAGACGCCCTTTCAAAGTTAGCTCCCCCACGAGGCTTCCAATATGCTTAATATCATTGCTAAGCCAATTTTTTAACCCATCTTCCATGACATTATCAGGGATATATGTTTGCCAAAACTCACCTTCTCTTACGATAAATTGTGATTTGAGATCGATGATTGAATCACTTAGCTTGGGGCTAAGAAGCGCCTTGCCAGCAGAACTCATCAATAAATGCTCGTGCTTGATATTGCTATCGAATTGATTCACCAGCCACTTCTCTCCATGCCGCCGCCAGCTCGCTTCCGCTGCAATTGCGATGTTTTTTATTGGCGGATATTTATGTAAGGCAATATTAACTTGGGGTGAAGCAATTTTTAACTTGCCATTGTCTTGTTTCCAATCCAACACACCGGAAAAACCATCCATTTGCCAATTATCCTCAGAGTTGGCGAGTTTATTTAAGTTAAATTGCGTAAATAGATGCGTTAATCCTAGATGATTAAACCCAATATTGAGATGTTTTAAATTGCCTTGCAAATGATGATTAATGATAGGTTGCCATGTCTTAGGCCATAAAATTGGTAGCAAGTGCAACAATTTTAAATCAAGGTTTGGCGAAGCAAGTTGAAAATTGTTATGCTGACTGTCAAAGGTTAGGGAGATGGTTTGATTAGCAAATTTTTCGCCATGAATTTTAAACAAAATATCATTGCTGTTAATCAGCCAGCCAGTATTCGTTGGATGCCAAGCAAATTGGCTGGCAAATTTTTGGATAAAGTACAATCGTTCAGAATTTGGCAATTTGACCGCCGTTTTGGATAATTTAATTCTGCCCTGAAAATTTTGAAGATGTCCTTCTTTTAAATCAATCCATCCTTGAAAGCGTCCACTGCCAGACTCAAATTGATGATAGCTTGTCGGAAATAAAGACTGCCATTGAGTTAATAATATATGATTGATATCAACATAGATTGACCCATTTGATTGCCGCAAATCTTCTGCATTTAAATGCAAGGTTGCTAGAAATTTTAACTTAGATCTGACGGTTTGTCGGGTTATTGCGACGGCTTTAACTTTATATAAGCCTTGATCGTTTTCAATTGAAAGATTCTCCAACGATAATGGAATAATTGTACCACTCTGCAAATGCATGGTCATATTGGTATCTTTAAAATCAATGCGTTGCTGATTTAAAATCCAGCGTAAGATGGCTGGCATGGATTCAACTGAGAGACTATTGCTGCTGGTTTTGACCCTTTCGAGCCCTTTGACTTGCCACTCCCCCTGTTCTTGGTTAATGGCCATATTGAGGCCATCGGCAAGCAAAACCCCCGGTTGTAATTTCCATTGTCGCAAGGAAGACCACAGGTCAATCCCCACGATAAGCTGTTTGATTGTTAAATCCTGATTAACACCATGAGCTAATTCAACTTTATTGAGCCTTATGACCGGCTCAAACCAATACCACCCCGTTTCCATTGAATCAATGGTAATTTTTTCACCAAGCATAGAGGACAGCTCAGTTTCGATTTGACTTTTATATTGACTAATCCAAGGTGTAAGCCCACGGAACAAGCTAAAGACAAGGGCCATGCCTATCAAGATAAATGCAATGGTAAACCAGAGTCGTTTAATTAGCGTATTCACTCTTTTTCTTTGTCAAGTTGTGGGTCGTCATGAATTATCATTGTACCATTGCTTGCTTGCATACTCATCATTTTCTTTTTGTTCAAGCCTGTTTTCAGCTATAATTGCCGATTTTTTTCGAGCTTCAATCAATTTTTCAACTGACTGAACTTTCTTTTGTTTTTCGATGAGAACGAGTTCGCATTGCTTTCGTTGTTTTGCGATCACCGATAACTGGTGATTTAATTGTTTAATGCCCTCATCCAATTGTTCAATAAATAAGAGCCGATTTCTCATGCGGTTTATGTTGCAGCCCGCTTCGCCGATGGACGCTATTTGAGATTGATATTCTTGCCGATACTGCAACATTCTCTCTAACTGTCCCCTAAGATGGTTGAACTGTTTCCTTGCTTCAGCCAAATCCTTTAACGCAGCTTGCTTGTCAGCTTCTTTAATCTTAAGCAAGGTTAATAATTGCTGTATACGCTGCTCAACGTTAGACATGCGATGTTAACCTTCTTGAATAAGTTGGTTGAGTTCTGCAACGCTTTGTTCAAAGGATACCTTATCATTGAGATCCTGATTGATAAAGTCGGTTATTTTGGGTCTTAATTTAATGGATTTATCTATTTCGGGATCGCTTCCTTTTTGGTAAGCACCCATGGTGATTAAATCTTTATTTTTCTCATAAAGCGATAAATATTTTTTAACCCGCGTCAACATTTGAATTTGTGGTTCAGGAACGATAGTCTGCATCACTCTAGAAATGGATGACTCAATATCAATAGCGGGTAACTGTCCACTTTCTGCAAGTTGCCGGCTTAATACGATATGCCCGTCTAAAATGGCCCTAGAAGCATCTGCGATGGGATCATTATGGTCATCACCCTCGGTTAACACCGTATAGAAAGCGGTGATAGAACCACTCCCAGGCATGCCGTTTCCGGCCCTTTCTATCAATTGCGGTAATTTCGCAAATACGGAAGGCGGGTAGCCTTTTGTGGCAGGCGGTTCCCCAACGGAGAGTCCTATTTCACGCTGCGCTTGGGCAAAACGTGTCAATGAATCCATTAATAAGAGAACTTGCCTGCCTTGATCCCGAAAATACTCGGCAATGCTACTTGCCACCATTGCACCATGCAATCGCATCAACGGGCTTTCATCGGCAGGCGCTGCCACGACGACTGCTTTTTTTAATCCAGCTGTTCCTAATGTATTTTCTATAAACTCTTTGACTTCACGGCCCCGCTCACCAATGAGTCCAATGACCACCACATCCGCTGTTGTGAACTTGGTCATCATGCCTAAAAGAATCGATTTACCGACACCACTGCCTGCAAATAAGCCAATGCGTTGCCCCTGGCCAACGGTTAACATCGCATTGATAGCGCGCACGCCAACATCCAACGGTTTATCAATTACTGCGCGTTTTAATGGGTTACAGGGTTCACTGAATAACGAGTAGGTTTTACCATCTTTGATAGCCGTCTTATCATCGATTGGACGACCAGCACCATCCAAGACTCTTCCGAGTAATTTATCACTAACCTTCACTTCTGCAACCGAGCCAGAGGGTATAATGCGCATACCCGCAGCAATGCCACGTGTATTCCCAATGGACATGAGATAGGTCATATCCCCATCAAAGCCAACGACTTCTGCCTCTAAAAACGTACCGTCTGTTCTTTCCACCCAACATCGAGCACCTAACGGTTGATTAAACCCTTTGGCTTGCAGTGTTAATCCCACCGCTCGACTAATACGACCAATCCTGTCTAACCCGGTTCTTGGTTTACTAGTGATGCTTGCCAGCGTTTCTCTTATCGAATCATTCAAGTTAATCATATTCTGCTATCCCGGCATGCGCTATTTTCACCAATTGATTGATAAATGACGCTGCAATGAAGTCGTGAAGGCGTTTAATCATCAAACGCTCCTAACCTTTGGCTTTGTCGTCATTTTGAGGTAAGTGTTGTCGTAATATGTTATTTAGCCGTGTCTCCAATCGTCCATCTACTTCGCTTTGATCATCACGCATATAGAAATCCCCTCTTGCCAGAGTGGCATCCTTTGAGGCAACAGCAAGGATCATTTCCCTATCTTTTGGCAGTAATTGCTCTTCAATCCATTCCAAATCTTCATCATTTACAAAGAGTTTTTTGCCATCTCGTAGACTAGGTAACGCTTGAAGCGCATCTTCAACAATTTTTTGAATCTTCT
The DNA here is from genome assembly GCF_964199965.1 of Legionella sp. W05-934-2. Taxonomy (NCBI): domain Bacteria; kingdom Pseudomonadati; phylum Pseudomonadota; class Gammaproteobacteria; order Legionellales; family Legionellaceae; genus Legionella; species Legionella sp. W05-934-2. The sequence goes on from NZ_CAXMZT010000004.1 coordinate 42,614, forward strand.
CCGGGTTGATGGAAAGCTCCACTTGAATGCAATGTTTGCAAACCCAATAAATCGTATCAACAACCTCTGCTTTAATCGATTGTTCAATTTGCTCACTTGGATGGGAAAAAACATTTATCCAATATTGCAATTGTTCTTTTAAATCATCAATTTCTTTCTTTGCAGCTTCTTGGCCTTGAGTGAAGCCTTCAGCATAAGCTCTCTCGCGCATCTCATTTAATTCAGCTTCTTTCATAGCAGACGCAGAAAGCTCTTGCTTTTTAGCTGATTCAACTTGGCGATAATGAATTTCCCAGTTCTTAAATTCCGTTTTTTTCAACTTATCTTCGACTGATTTGAATTCTTTGCTCATAAATGATTCTCATTAACTTGGTATGGTAAGTGGCATTAAATCATTTCTTCGCCACCTTTATTACCCAATGCAATCTTGCCTTCCTCAGCTAGGTTGCGTGCTACGGCTAAAATTTCTCGTTGTGCTTTTTCGACGTCACTCACTTTCACAGGCCCTTGCATTGCCAGATCATCCCGTAATAGATCCCCTGCTCGCTTTGACATATTTTTGAAGATCTTTTCTTTGACAGGCTCAGTAGTCCCTTTCATAGCCAACAACAATTGTTCGGAAGTAACATCGCGAAGCAAGGTCTGAACACTGCGATCATCCATATCGACCAAGTTCTCAAAGACAAACATTTTATCTTTAATTTGCTCACAAATTTCATCATCCCACTCGCCGATTTTATCTAACACTTCCGTTTCCATCGTGCCATCCAGAAAGTTAATCACATCAGCAACCGTTTTGATGCCCCCGACTGTTGCGGATTTAGTGACTTTCTGCCCGCTTAATTGTTTTTCAATTACCTTGCCTAGTTCTGAAATAGCTTCCGGTTTGACCGTATCGATCGTACACATGCGTAAGAGAACTTCTGAGCGTTTTTCAGAATTAAAGTAACTGACAACTTCAGCGGCTTGTTCACTATCCAAATGAATTAATATGGTCGCGATGATTTGTGGATGTTCATTACGAATTAAGTCAGCAATTAAGCGTGCATCTAACCATTTAAGCCGGTTGATACCTGTTTCTTTATCAGTCCCTAGGATACGTTCGATAAATGGTAACGCTTTATCTTCACCCAGGCCATTGATTAAAACTGTTTTCAAATAGTTTTCGTTATCCACCGTCAGGCTTGTTTGATCTTCAATCGAATTGAGAAATTCAGACAATACCTCTTGCATTTTCATTTTTGACACCGTAGACATCGTGGATATCGCTGTCCCGACTTTTTGAACTTGTCTGGGTTCTAAATGCTTCATCACTTCAGAAGCATTATCTTCTCCCATGCCCAACAGAAGGATTGCGGCTCGCTCTATTCCGTCCATACGTTACCCCTTCTCTACCCAGTTCTTAACGACTTGTGCCACACGTTTCGGCTCTTTACCAACAATTTGTCTTAACAATGCAATCTGTCCATCATAATCAACGGGCGTAGGAAGTGCTTTGGTATCTTCATCATCGCCATCGCGGCCACCGGCATATTGTCCCAACCGTTTCCTATCTTTTTCATCTGTGACCAAATTTCTAAACAACGGTCTGAGTAGGCCAAAGATCAAAATCAACACGATAATCGCACCAACAACCTGTTTGATTATCGACCACACCATAGGCTTATTCCAGAAGCTCTCCGAAGGCATTGGTGCAATCGGTTCTGGTTGAACAAAATGAGAGTTAATAACATTTAAGCTGTCGCCACGCTTTAAGTCAATGCCGATTGCATCGGATACCAACGCTTTGATTTGATCGATTTCCTCTTTAGTCAATGGTTTTTTCACCATCTTCTTCTCTTTTTCATCCATGACTTGACGATCATCCACCAAAACAGCAACCGATAACCGTTTTATTGCACCTGGACTATTGCGTGTATGACTGATGGTTTTGTCCACTTCAAAATTTTTGGTGCTTTGCTTACGATAGGATGAGGACGTTTCCTGTTCATTATTGCTGACATTCCCTTGCTCTGCCTTACCCTGATTTGGTCTTAAACTCGCCGCGTTAGGAGGAGAGTTTGATAACGATCCTGGAACGCCTGATGCATCCGTTTCAGAACCTGTTTTCTCTTCCATGCTTTGTTCAGAGCGAATAGCCGCTTGATCTGGATTAAAAATTTCTTGCGTTTGTTCATGCGATGTAAAATCGATATCTGCGGACACTTTGGCATTAACACGGCCAAACCCTAAGATGGGAGTCAAAATATCTTCAATTTTTCGTGCGTATTGCTGTTCAATTGTTTGCCGGTAATCCAAATACCTGTCCGTTTGAGTAAACAAACTCGCACCAGCACCTTCACTTAACAACTTTCCATTTTGATCCACCACAGTAACACGACTAGCAGACATACTGGGAATGCTGGAAGCAACCAAGTTAATAATCGAAGAAACGGTTTGTTTGTGTAAGTCGCGGTTAGAATAAGTATCCACAAAAACAGAAGCGCTTGGCTCTTTAGCATCGCGAACAAACGCTGACTCGCGAGGAATGGCTAAATGAACTCTGGCTGCTTTAATATCATGAAATTGTCCAATCGTGCGCGCCAACTCCTTTTCTAAAGCAAGCTTATAACGCGCGCTTTCCATAAATTGACTGTAATTAAAACTATTGCTATTGCTTAGAAAATCATAAGCAGCACCTTGATTTTCTCTTGGCAAGCCTTCCGATGCCAATTTCAATCTTGCCGACTGAACTTTGGCGGCTGGGACAAGTAATTGCCCGGTGTTACTGTCAATTTTAAATTCAATCCCCTCTTTATGTAGGGTATCCATAATATCACCGGCATCTCGCTGATCAAGCTGGCTATATAAAGGCATATAATTGGGATCACGTGACCAAAGCACCACCCCCACGCCAATCGCGACACTTGCAGCCAAACCGAGCATCAACCCTAATTGGCGTGGAAATGATAAATTTGCAATTCTATCAGCTGCATTTTGAATATTATTCGTAACAGCCATCGGTCACTCCTTTGCTCTTATTATTTTGACCTTAAATAGGCATATTCATGACATCGTGATACGCTTGTAACAATTTATTTCTAACTTGAATCGTCGCTTCAGTGGCTAGATTTGATTTCTGAGATGCAATCATCACTTGACTCAAACTAACTTGATCATCCCCTAGCTCATAGCTTGTCCTTAAAGCATCCGTTTGCTGCGACAAATTATTGACGCCTTCAATGGCATTTTTAAAGGCGGTGCTGAACGTTGGTTGTGTTGATTGAACCTCTAATGCATTCCCACCGTTAGCTTGTGAAGCCATGATACGCATTTGATTAACCAAGGACACCATATTCACTTCGCTCATTGATAATCCCCCTTTAAGATAACTTATTTTTCAGGCTTAAATCACCCGTTTGAGATAAGTTATGCAAATGGCATGCCTGAATGACATCTTGCTCGCATAAAACGAGCGATCGTTGTATCACATTATCTAATTCACGCACGTTTCCTGGCCAGGAATGCTGCATCAACAACGCTTCCGCCTCTTTTGAAAGTGACGGAACAACCGGCCTATTTTGATGGCAATATTTGCTGATTAAGTAATTAGCCAGGGGAATAATATCGGCTTGTCTTTCTCTTAGGGGCAGGCAAGTCAGGGGGAAAACATTCAGTCTAAAATATAAATCTTCGCGAAAACTCCCTTCTTGTACGGCCATTTGTAGTTTACGATTGGTGGTAGCAATCACTCGGACATCCAAAGGGATCATTGCTTGACCACCTAAGCGCTCGACTTCTTTTTCTTGCAATACCCGTAGCAATTTGGCCTGTAGAGCCAGCGGCATTTCACTGACTTCATCCAGTAATAAAGTACCGCCATTGGCCTGTTCAAATTTACCAGGTGCACTTTTGTATGCGCCCGTAAAGGCCCCCTTTTCGTATCCAAATAACATGGCCTCTAACATGTTATCCGGTATGGCGGCACAATTCACAGCGATAAATGGCTTATCGGAGCGGCTGGATTGAAGGTGAATAAATTGAGCAACGACTTCCTTGCCACTGCCACTTTCTCCTTCAATGAGAACGCTAACATCACTGGCTGCTACTTTTGCAGCGAGTTGCATTAGTCCGCGACTTGACTGGCATTCAGCGATTGGATCAAACCCTTTTCCATCAAAAGTGGGCTTTAAAAACCGGTTTATTTTATCCAACAAAAATTCGCCGGAAAATGGCTTTTGTAAATAATCCACAGCGCCAAGTTGCATTGCTCTCACCGCGTCATCTACTTCACTATAGGCTGTCATTAATATGACTGGCGTGGCTGGCATTTTCTCATGGATGGATTGCAGAAACTCAATTCCACTCACCCCATCCATTCGCACATCGGAGAGAATTAAATCAGGGTGCATTTGAGTTGCTAGCTGGAACGCTTGTTTTCCATTGTTGGCATGTTGGCACGTAAAGCCCGCTTCCTCGATTGTTTCTACGAGTAAATCAGCTAACGTTTTATCATCTTCAACAATTAATATTTGCCGCATATTCTTTCCCTGTATGATGACTGACCGGTAAAATGAGTCGTATTGTGGTGCCTATATCCGGTGTTGAATCAATGGTGACTGTCCCGGCGTGTTGATGGATAATTGACTCAACAATGGCCAAACCCAACCCTGTTCCCTTTGCTTTCGTCGTAAAAAACGGATCACATACTTTCTCTAACATCGATTTAGGCATACCACAGCCGTTATCTTCAATATCAATGGCAATGAGCGTGTCCCAAATAGGATAAACCTTTATCTTGATATAGCTTGCTTTGGCTTGCAAGGCATTATCCAATAAATTGAATAAACAACCCGTTAGCGCTTCAGCATTCGCTATCATTTGCCAATGCTCATCCACAAGACTCTCACAGATTAACTCAACGGGGTTATCGTGCACATATGTCTTTGCATGATTTTGCCATTGAGAAAACCAGTCGGTGAGATGGATGGACTCTTTCTTCAATTGTTCACCACGGCAGTAAGCAAGTAAATCATGAATTTGCCGCTCAATGGATAGATGGCATTGCTTCAACTTTTCCATCAATCCTTGTCGTTTATCTTCGGTCGTGGTTGTATTTAAACGCTCCGTCAATAGCATGGCAGACGCCAAAGGGGTTCTAAGTTGATGTGCCAGTTGGGCCGTCATCTGTCCGATGGCCGATAATCGTCTTTGATGTGCTAAATGACGTTGTAACGTTCGAGAAGGGGTGACATCCACTAAGGTAATTAATTGTCCAGGATGATCTTCGATGGTAGACAAGGATACCTGCAACAACCGACCATCTTGAGTAGCCACTTCCAAGCCATCGGGTTGCATTTGCTGAAAACAATGCTGCATGACGGCATCCCAAGGGCTTCCTTGCCAATCTTTCCCTAATATCAGCTTTGCGGCGGCATTTAACCAATCGACCTTGCCATGATTATTGACCCAAATCACAGCAAATGGCATTGTTTCTAGTATCGCATCATTTAACATATTGTTTTTATTGAAGTCTGTGTTATAACTTTATGTTACTCCAAGATGCAGGGGATGAAAATTACTCGACGCAAAAAATAATACCCCTCGCACAGGTCGATGAGATAAAACGATGTTTAAAGTGTTGAAAAGTATTATGTATTGTTGCTATTTTGCTTAAATTCAGGCATTATCCATATCTTTTATAACAATGGTTAACAATAATAGAGGACCCATGGCGAAAGAAGAAAGTATTGAAATGCAAGGTACTGTTGTTGATACATTACCTAACACCATGTTTCGAGTGGAATTGGAAAATGGGCATGTCATAATAGCCCACATTTCAGGTCGAATGCGCAAAAACTATATCCGCATTCTCACTGGTGATAAAGTCACTGTTGAGCTGACACCGTATGATTTAACCAAAGGACGAATAATTTTCCGAGACAAAGGTTAAACCCCTTATCCCTTCTCGCCGAAAATACCTGTTTATGGAACGTAGTAATAGGGATTTGGCATCTTAAAACCTTTCAGCGTATACCCACCTGTGATATCGCTCTCTTGGTCTCCGATACTGGCAATAATGGTATAACCCAAATCAGAGATTTCCCGTCGAGCTTGCGTCTTAAAGGGGATGATGGACTCTTGAAGATAGCGATCAGGGCGCATATATAAACCTGTCCATTTCTTATAGCCTGCTTCCTTCAAGTTTTTTATGGTAGCCATTTTTTCAGACTCAGTGCGACCTGTGACAAAAAAAACTGCCACGCCCTGCTTGCGTGCTTCATCGTATAACGCCAACATGGGAGGAATCGCAGGCGATCCGCCTGACATGATTTCACGATGAACGGTTTCTCTATCGCCGATAAAACTTCGTGCTTCCAGTTTGCTATAGTTGCTTAAACTTGTTTCATCAATATCTAAGACAATCGCCAGTTTTTTGTGTTTATTTTGTATTCGGTTAATTTGTAATTTAATGTACTTCCTAGCTTTCTCAACAACCGATTTTGCATCTTGCATATAAGCGCCCGAATGATAATAGCGGGTCACCTTATGACGGAGCGTTGCTAAATTGGATGGCTCTTGGGCAAATGCATAAGAAGTAAACAACAAACAAATGGTTGGTATGATGAAAGATAAAATTCGGCCCACAGTGACTTCAATGGTTTAAAAATTTGCTCAATTGTATCATTGAATTAACAGTTTGAAAATAGACTATTTTCCCAAGAAACAACTTTTAAATATATTCAACCGCAATAATATCATACTCAACCACACCATCGGGTGTATGCACTTGCACGGTATCGTCAATCTCTTTACCAACTAAAGAACGACCAATCGGTGAACTGTAGGAAATTTTACGATGCTTGAGATCGGCCTCATCTTCACCGACTATTTGATAAGTAACCTCTTTATCCGTCTCATTATTAATGACCGTCACTGTGGAACCAAATATCACTTTCCCATTATTTTCCATCGTCTTAACATCGATAATATGTGCAACGGATAACTTTGCTTCTAGCTCCTGAATGCGGCCTTCATTAAAGCTCTGCTGTTCTCTTGCCGCATGGTATTCAGCGTTCTCTTTTAAATCGCCATGAGCTCTCGCCGTGGCGATTGCCTCAATAATACGCGGTCTTTCAACTTGCTTTAATCGGGTTAATTCTTCTTTAAGAGCATTTGCTCCGGCAACCGTCATCGGATGTTTTTTCATATTTCCCTCAGTGTAAATCTTGTAATTTAGTCACGGTTTGGCGATCTTCATACTTTAATGCCAAAGCCGCGGCTTCTGCCCCAGATAGGGTTGTCGTGTAGCTAATTTTTTGTTGCAAGGCGCATCGTCGAATAGCAAAGGAATCAGCTGTCGCCTTTTTCCCTTCAACCGTATTGACAATGAAGTCAATTTCATTATTTTTTATCAAGTCAACAATGTGAGGGCGACCTTCTGCGACCTTATACACTCGCCGGCAATTAATTCCAGCAGCTTGAATCACTAGAGCCGTCCCTCTGGTCGCAACGATTTCAAAACCCAATTCAATTAAACGCCTTGCAATTTCCCCAATGCGAGTTTTATCAGCATCTTTAACAGAGACAAATGCACGGCGACGCTTAGAAATTTGGCCATCGGCACCACGTTGGGCTTTTGCATAAGCTTGACCAAAGCGACGAGCAATGCCCATGACTTCACCGGTTGATTTCATTTCTGGCCCTAAAATTGAGTCAACCCCAGAAAATTTAATAAAGGGAAATACGGGCATTTTGATGGAATAAAAAGCAGGCATGGGATAAGTCGGGCCTAGGCCTTGGTCTTTTAAACTTTCACCCGCCATGCACCTAGCACCAATTTTTGCTAGTGGTAGTCCCGTTGCTTTGGAGACAAAAGGCACGGTTCTTGACGCCCTTGGATTGACTTCCAAGACATAAATATCATCACCTTGGATTGCAAATTGAGCGTTTATCAAACCCACAACCCCTAATTCTAGGGCTAACCGTCTCATTTGATCGATTAAATCATGCTGCACGACGGAGCTTAGGCTAAAGGGTGGTAATGTACAAGCCGAATCACCGGAGTGAACCCCTGCTTGCTCAATATGCTCCATGATGCCACCAACCATCACTTCCTTCCCATCACAAACCGCATCGACATCCACTTCGGTGGCGTCATTTAAGAATCGATCTAATAACACTGGCGAATCGGGTGATACATGAACCGCATGTTCTAAATAATGGGCAAGATCATCGGGATGATACACCACTTCCATCGCTCGTCCTCCCAGCACATAAGAGGGGCGTACAACCAGCGGGTAGCCGATTTTTTCAGCCACTTTAAACGCTTCATCCATGCTTCTTACAGTGCCGTTTGGTGGTTGATTGAGACCCAGTTTGTTAACCACCTGCTGAAACCGCTCTCTGTCTTCTGCTCGGTCAATGGCATCGGGTGAGGTCCCAATGATAGGCACACCGTTATCAGCCAGCGCCTTGGCTAATTTTAACGGCGTTTGTCCACCATAGTGAACGATAACGCCAAAAGGTTTTTCCAGTGCTACGATGGCAAGCACGCTTTCTAAGGTTAACGGTTCAAAATACAGTCTGTCAGAAATATCAAAATCCGTTGAAACCGTTTCTGGGTTGCAATTAACCATGATGGTTTCAAACCCTTTTTCCCGCAATGCCATGGAAGCATGCACACAACAATAATCAAACTCAATGCCTTGCCCAATACGATTTGGACCGCCGCCCAGAATCATGATTTTCTTCTCATTCGTGGTAGGCTTTGCTTCGCAGTTAGGCCAATAGCTTGCATATAAATAAGCCGTATCCGTCGGAAACTCGCCCGCACACGTATCAATTCGCTTATAGGAAGGAAGGATGTCCAGCTTGTTGCGAAGGTCGCGAACGGTTTGCTCATCGGTTTGCAGCAGGCGGGAAAGTGTTTTATCAGAAAACCCTTTCAGCTTGTATTCCCGCATTGTGACAGCATCTATTTTGTCTATTTTATGCCCTTGTAATTGTTTTTCCATCTCAATGATCTGCTCAATTTGACGTAAAAACCAAGGATCGACTTTCGCTTCTTGGTGGATTTCTTCGATTGACATGCCTAGTCGAAATGCATCGGCGATGTACCAGAGCCTATCAGGCCGTGGTTCTCTTAATAAGCCAGGGAGTCTTGCCATATCCTGCTCATTTAACAGCGGTGTTAAGCCAGCACGGCCTGTTTCAAGCCCTTGAATTGCCTTTTGTAAAGCAGCACAAAAATTATCTCCAATCGCCATGACTTCGCCAACCGATTTCATTTGAGTCGTCAATGTTTGCGGTGTTTGCGGGAATTTATCAAAGTTAAAGCGAGGAATCTTAACCACCACATAATCGATACTCGGTTCAAACGATGCAGGCGTTAGTCCGCCGGTGATTTCATTTTCTAGTTCGTCTAAGGTATAACCCACTGCCAGCTTTGCAGCAATTTTAGCAATGGGAAAACCCGTGGCCTTTGAAGCAAGTGCTGAGCTTCTTGAGACCCTTGGATTCATTTCCACCACCAGGACGCGTCCATCTTCAGGGTTTATTGCAAACTGAACATTCGCACCACCCGTTTCAACACCGACCGCCTTTAATACTTTAATAGCCGCATCTCGTAAGCGCTGATACTCTTTATCAGTTAGCGTCTGTGCCGGAGCGACAGTAATGGAGTCACCCGTATGGACTCCCATGGGATCAAAATTTTCGATTGAGCAAATAATAATACAATTATCGTTCTTATCGCGCACCACTTCTAACTCATATTCTTTCCATCCTAACACTGACTCATCCAGTAAAAGTTCTCGAGTCGGTGAAAGATCTAAGCCTTGCTGGCAAATCTCCTCAAATTCTTCTTTGTTATAGGCAATGCCACCGCCGCTGCCACCCATGGTAAACGAAGGACGAATGATGGTGGGGAAACCCAGTTGATCTTGTACTTGAAGCGCTTCTTCCATACTGTGAGCGATATGAGACCGAGGCATTTCCAATTTATTTTTTTCCATCAGTTGGCGGAACTTTTCTCTATCTTCGGCCTTATCAATCGCCTCTTTGGTTGCACCAATCATTTCAACGTTGTGTGTTTCCAAAACGCCATGTCGATGTAAATCAAGGGCACAGTTTAAAGCCGTTTGACCACCCATGGTGGGCAAAAGGGCATCGGGCTTTTCCAGTTCAATGATGCGAGCAACTTCTTGCCACTGCACTGGCTCAATATAGGTTGCATCCGCCAGGCCAGGGTCTGTCATGATTGTCGCAGGATTTGAGTTCACCAGAATAATACGATAACCCTCTTCTTTCAGAGCCCGTACCGCCTGGGTACCAGAGTAATCAAATTCACACGCTTGGCCAATAACAATGGGGCCGGCACCAAGAATGAGGATAGATTTTATATCGGTACGTTTTGGCATAATGCTATCTATTCAATGAAAGTGCCCTATTCTAACGATTTATGGGTCAATTTTACAGTGTATTGTTACGATAATTTGTATTAAACCGACTCATTTGCTGCCAAATTGCGAAATTAACGATAAAATATTCAAACAAATTCTAAAAAATAGAAAGTTATAAAGGCCTCATCAAATCCCATTTCCTGATTCATTCGAGTTTGAAACGAGATTAAGCATTTAAAACAGGCCTGATATATCAATTGCTTCATATATCCATCTTCGAAGTGCTTTGGATGCAGACCACCTGTTTAGTTTGGATTGATTACTACTTAGGGCATCTGGAAGTTCAGTATCGGCTGTGGGTAAGTCGATATCGAACCATAATTTTCTTTGGTTGATGCCTTAAATAACCCAAACTTCACCTGGCTGAGTTCACTTAAAGACTTTGCCTCAATCACATCCTTGGCGCTAAGCGCTACTTGTTGTTTCTTAGGGAAAAAAAGTAAGGGGTTATTATCAGGCTCTGTTGGCTTTTGCTTCTCGATTAAATGATTTAGCCAAAACAGACTCAAGCTAAAGACGACGGTAACACCCACCATCGGGCCAATTGGCAAGTTTAGCGCAAGAAGAAGCATCAGCGGTGCGCCAAGCAAGAGCAAGCCTTGAAACATTTTCTTGTTTTTTTGATAAATTATCATTTGCTGATAGAACATTTTTTTTTCGATTAAAGCCGCTTTATGGTCATCCGTCTCACTCTCGGATAGCGCTAATAACTTTTCATTGATAGTCTGAATATACTGACCATACAGTTTGGCATCATCGTCAATTTGGGCTAACGTTTGATAAACGGTAAGCCCAAGTGCTAGCGCCCCTCCACCCATCAAGATCCAAGGGGCGGCAGGGGAAAAAATCGTTAAGTAAAAGGCAAAATCTGGCGCAAACATCATCATCATTGCAGGAATAAACATCAAACTCACCGCCACATTTCGCTTTAGCTGATGCTGTTTAATCTGCCACTCATGGGAATTTAGGCATAATTGTTGTTGCTGAATATAAAGCTCGACTACGGCTAATTCTATTTTTTCTTTATATTTAACAGACAAAAGAGGTAACGTGTTTTGATTATCTTGTTCATGACTTTCTAATTTTTGTTTTAAATCACTAAAAGCGCTCTCAAGCAACTGAAGTTTTGTTTCTATCGCCTGCTTTTGCTTTTCATAATCGGCTTTCGCTTCATTAAGCTCATAAATCGCACTGCCCACATCAAACACCATCAAAAATACGTTTAATAGCGCACCACCTAACGCATGGAAGGGCGAAACACGTCCGTTTAGCCAGAAGTAAGACAAGAAGTTAACTAAACCCCACACGATATCATTAAGTATTTGAAATTTTCGGTTTTTCCACTCAGTTAAAATTTTAGCATGGGTGTCAAGCGAATTGTCATCATCAACCACAACACTTGAGTCCATAAAGTGTCTTAGCAACATAAAGAGGTTGAGTGACAGCCTAAAGCCGTATAAAGAAAAACTCACCACGCTTAAGAAATTTGAAGGGATATTGAGTCGTTGATTAAACCGCTCAAAATCAATGTCTGGGAAGCAATCACTGATATTTGGTAGGTGATAAATACTATCAAGCAGGCCGCCATTGCCACCCACCCAAAGCCAATAAAGACGCCAGTAGTTTGCGTCTGTCGCCTTATCAATCACCTCATCGATAAGCAAGTAGGTGTAAGCATTAAAGTCAGAAGCAGCTGCATCAACCTTACCAAGCGACGGGGTATTATCTACGATGCTTATTTCAGTTGATTCTGTTTGACTGGCCATAATTACCTACCTCATTTCATATTACTACCTGCCTCCCTACTTAATTTCCATTGGCAGCTTTAAAAAAAGCCGTCCTCACTCGTTTATACCACATTCTAACACAGGCTGAGATTATAATAGACAGTTTGTTGGTGCTTTTTTGCTAAAAGGCATGCTTTCCACCAAAATTTATAGGTAACCAACCAATCTATCATTCCATTTAGACTTTTCGAATAATCACGAGTAGATAAATCGACTTAATTTAAACAAATTTTCCACCATCCAATTTGAGTTCCTTGGCCGTGAAGGATGTCGAATGGTTAATAATTGTTTACCAATATTTTTGCCTTCAAACAATCGTTGTAAGGTTTGAGGGATATTATCAAAGCCTTCTTGCATATCAATAAGTTGTTTGATTTTCCCACTATTTTGCCAGTGGTAGAGTGTCATTAATGCCTTAGGTAAATCTCGCATATAATCTAATATGACAAAGCCGTGCATGCTGGCACTTTGCGCAATTAAATTGAAGATATTTTTCGTTCCTGGGGCTTCTGCTTTAGCAATGCTCTCTTCCGTCAATAGATTATATTGGGAGATGGCGCCACATAATATAACGCGGGCAAATTTGTTCAGGTGAGTTAAGGCTATCTCCAGCGTTTCACCGCCAACATTATCAAAATAAATATCGATACCATCGCCAACAGCGTCTTTAATTTGTTTGACCAAATCCCCTGATTGATAATCAATGGCTCTATCAACGCCTAGATCATCCAAGAGAAATTGGCATTTTTTCTTACCTCCAGCAATGCCAATGACGGTGGCCCCTTTGAGTTTAGCAATTTGACAAGCCATTGAACCAACAGCACCAGCGGCTCCGCTAACAAGCACCGTGTCTTTTGCATTAACTTTAGCAATTTTATGCATTCCTAACCATGCTGTCACACCGGTGATACTGAGTGCTGCGACCATAACAGGATCCAAAAAACCGGGAATAATTTGCGGCTTTGCGAAATCTTTTTCTTGCGGGTCATACAGTTTATAGTCCTGCCAACCTAAATTACCATAAACAAAATCGCCAACCTTAAATTTGGAATTTTTTGATTCGACAACTTGGCCAATCCCAAATGCTCGCATCACCGAATTTAAGGGAATTTTAGGGACATAACTATCAATGATTGCCCAGATTCGTTGCGTCGGATCAAACGACAAATAATTAGTCTCAACCAACACCTGCCCGTCGTTCAATGTATCTATTTGCTCAGTGACTTGCGAGAAATTGTCTTGTGAAAACATCCCTGTTGGCCTTGAAACAAGCTGCCATTGTCGATTGGTATATATTGATGTCATGGTATGTCCTTATCATTGGGTATATTCCCGTGATCATTCAAAAAGCGAGTTTTCTGCATGTTGAATGAACACAGATATAAGTTTCAACTATCACCTTTAGTTTGTTTTTCGAAAGAAACTAATTTTCGAAGATATCGCTCAAGAAGCCCAAGGTATTCATGCAATGCAATATCGGTATATACTAAATTATGAGCATTGGGAATATAGCGTTTTTGCCACCGCTCATCCTGCCAGTAATAGGTTAGGTCAGCTGGCGCAGCGATGGGATGGAGACCTTGATCTTGAAATAAAGCCATACTCCTTGGCATATGAGCAGCCGATGTCACTAAATAAAAGCGTTCCTTTCCTAATGTTTGTTTCAATAACCTGGCTTGGTCTGCTGTGTTGAGCGATTGGTTCTCAATTTTAATATTCAGCAAAGGCACACCACATTGTATCGCTAAGTTTTTTAGTAGCTCTGCTTCAGGAATTTGACGCTTATAGCCCCCACCCGAGAGCAAAAGTGTCGATTCAGGAATCGCTTTCCACAGACGAATAGCGGTAAGTAGTCGCTTTATGCTTGCACTGTTAAGCACTATATCCGCTGGTTGGCTTGCTTCATCTGCCTGACCACCACTTAATACCACAATGGTTTTAATCGATTGATCCACATTTGCAATTGGCGGATAGATAGATTCCAGTTTTTTCGTTAATAGGGCAGGAAAAAATGCGGTAGAAAATAAAATAAACAGCATGATGCCAAGCAGTAACAATCGTCTTGCCCAAACAATTTGCCAACTGAAATAGAGCGCAATGATAACGCAGAGTAAAGCAAGGAAAAAAGGACTAACCAGCGCTTCTATCGTGTGTCGTATGTCAGTCATTTATGCCACCCTTCGCATTAGCATCAAAGCAATTAGCGCAAATATACACGTGGGTGCTATCGCAGCGATGATGGGCGATAATTGGAAAACTTGACTTAATGGCCCAAAAAATTTATTTAATAAATGGAAGCCAAATCCTGCCGTTGCACCAGCTAGAAATTTCGACCCCATCGTTGAGCTCCGAAGCGGCCCAAAAATAAAGGGGATAGCCAAAATAATCATCACAATCGCACTAAAGGGTTGCATGAGCCGCTGCCAAAACGCTAACTTATAAACTAATGTATTTTCGCGGGCGACTTTTTTTACTTGAATAAACCGCCAAAGCGTTTTCAGACTCATCTCATCAGGCTCAGCAGAAGTCACCTTTAAAATCTTAGGTTGAACAGGGATATCCCATGTCATTTGTTTGTGGTGCTGTGTGGCAGTGTGATCGGTGTTAAAAACCGTTTCTTGAACCTGATGAGCAATCCACTGCCCACCCTCAAAAACGATTTCCCCCATATGCCTCGCCATGATTAATTCATTCTGCTCATCAAATCGATATTGAAAAACATTTTTCAAGGTCATGGGTTCAACAACAGAGCCGATGCTAATGTATTCATTCTTATGTCGTATCCATACTCCCTGGGAAGTCCGCAACGTTTGACCACCACTGAGGGCTAACATTTTCACATCATTAGCATAATAGGCCATTTTAGGGACGAGGGTTTCACCTAGGGCGGTCACAATGACAATCAACAATAACGTAAATTGCAAGACAGATTTAGCAATTCTAAGGACAGACATCCCTGCGGCACGCATGACAATTAGCTCTCGATGGCTAGCCATCAAGCCAAGACCTACTAGGCTGCCTAATAGACAGGCAACTGGAAAAAATAAATAGACTTGATAAGGGGCTTGTAGCAAGACAAAATAGGCCGCGCGAGTAAGCGTAAATTCGGCTCGACCAATATCGTCGAGTTGATTAACAAACAAAATAAAAATCTGTAGCCCTGTTAACAACACGACCACTAGCGTGATCGATGCCAGAATAGTTTTACCTATGTAGCGATCAACCAGTTTCATAAACGCTTCACCTTGCTTTGCCAAAGGAGCAAACCTGCTAATATTAAGAACACCACGTGCAGCCAATTCATCCCCACCCAAACAGGGACTTTCCCTGCCTTCAACCAATCCCTAGCAATGAACATGAAGTTTGCATAGACCACATAAATTAGAATCGCAGGCATCAGTCGCGCAAACTTTCCCGAGCGCGGATTGACCTGGCTTAAGGGAATCGCAATGAGCGTCAAAATCAAAACCATCAAGGGAACGGATAACCGCCATTGCAATTCAGCCGCTTTATTCAAATTTGGGTTATTGTAGGGTAATAAGTTCGCGGTTGGTTCGGTTCGGATATCTTGTTGCAAATTCACAGTTGGATGCGGCAACCGGGCACGGTATTGACCAAAATGCACAACTCGATAATCCGCTCGGCCAGGTTTGCCTTCATATTCCTTCCCTTCATTAAGGATAACGTATTCCTCACCATTTTCTACGTCGGTTTGAGCGTGTGCATCCTTAGCCCACATAATATCCCAACTCCCTGGATTACTTTTTGACTGTTTAGCAAGAAAAATATGGTTTGCTTCATCATGATCTCGGCTAATCGATTCAACATAAAACACTTCTTTTCCACCATGAAACGCTTGGAATCGGCCTGGCATAATCGTTTGAATGAGCGTTTGAATGCCGGTTGATTTTAGCAATTTTGTGCGTTCTTGATTGATGTAGGGACTTAAAAAAAGCATGACACTTAGAACGAGCAAGAACACTAAACTTGCCATAGTCATTGTTTGCTTTAGCAAGCGACTTTGGCCATAGCCACAAGCATGTAAGACCGTCATCTCACTTTCTGCATACATACGGCCATAAGCAATCAAAATGGCGACATAAAATCCTAACGGAAGTAATAAACCTAGCAAATTGGGAAGTTCAAGCATCATGAGCTTTAAAATCACCATGCCTGGAATTTGACCACTCGCAGCGCGACTGAGATAACGAACAAACTGGTTGCTCATAAAAATAAGCAATAAAATACCCGTTAGAGACACTAACGTGATAAAGATTTCTTTGGCTAAATAGCGAAAAATGAGCACAGTTGCGATTCTTCTTGCAGTGGAATATTTTGTTTACACTGTGTAAACTACCAGTTTTTGGCAAAAATAGGAAGTATTATGCACTATGGTATCAGCAAAAGCCCCGAAAATTTTCAACAAGCAGAGGTACTCGTTGTTGGTATTTTTGATGATTTTGAAAGCAAAGACCTTCCCCTGACCAATAATCAACTGACTCAAATCAACCTGCTCGCTAAGCATCTCTCGAAGGCCAAACAGCATCGCTCATTTTATACGGAAGAAGGACAATGCGTCATTGTGATTCACTGTGGGGATCGTTCCAGCTATGATATTTTATCCTTGAAAAACCTATTAAAAACCATTTTTGAGCGCCAAGAAATTGAGCAAGCACTGAGCATTCACCTTCTGATGCCAACCATTGAAGGGCTATCCAATTCTGAAATGTTGCATCAGTTGGTTGTGCATACTGATTTTAATCTATATCAATTTAATCACTTTAAAACCAACGCCAAAGAACAACCTACCCATCATGACAAAACCATCCGCTTTTATATGCCTGATTGTGAAGACAGCATCATCGCAAAAGCGAGCGCCTTGTGTCATGGCATCCGCTTAACGCGTGATTTAGCCAACCACCCTTCTAATGTTTGCACGCCAAGTTTTCTTGCTGAAACAGCCAAACAGCTGGAAAAGCAATTTGCCAACGTCGCTTGCAAAGTGATGGGCAAAAAGGAAATGAAAGAGATGGGTATGAATTTGCTATTATCCGTCTCCCAAGGCAGCTCAAAAGAACCCCAATTGATTGAGTTAACGTATGAAAACGGTGGTGCAGAAGCGCCTATCGTGCTGGTCGGAAAAGGAATAACCTTTGACACGGGCGGCTATTCCATTAAACCTCGTGAAGCCTTAGAGGAAATGAAATTCGACATGTGTGGCGCTGCGACTGTCATTGGAGTGATAAAGGCCATCGCTGAAGCGAAGCTACCTGTTAATGTGGTGGGTATCATTGCGGCAACTGAAAATCTAGTTAATAGCGAAGCAACAAAACCTGGGGATGTTTTTACATCCATGTCTGGCAAAACAGTTGAAATTGTCAACACAGACGCCGAGGGAAGACTAATTTTAGCAGACGCACTCACCTATGCGGAACGTTTTAAACCCGCTTTTGTGATTGATATCGCTACGTTAACTGGGGCGATTGTTATATCCTTGGGCTCGGTTTATTCAGGTATTTTTAGTCAAGATGAGCAACTCGCTAATGATATCATGACCGCCTCGAAGCAAACCCAAGATCTTTTTTGGAGAATGCCCATTCACCAAGAATACGCTGATATGTTAAGCAGCCCTGTGGCAGATATGGCTAATGCAACCTGGGATCGAAGTGCGGGTGCTATTACAGCTGCTTGGTTTCTGAGTAATTTCACTAAAAAATACCGTTGGGCTCATTGCGATATTGCAGGCACTGCTTATCAATCAGGCAAAAAACGCAATGCAACGGGGCGCCCTGTTTCCATGCTATTCCAACTGATTGAAAATCAGGTCAAACAATGAAACAAGCTGATTTCTATTTATTAAGCGTTGACAAGCCAGCCGCCCGCTGGAAGCTTGCTTGTCAACTCACGGAAAAAGCCTATTTGGAAGGTCGTCGCGTTTTTATTTATTGCCATAATCAAGATGACGCTTACCATATCGATGAATACTTATGGTCCTTTCGCCCGCAAAGTTTCATTCCCCATAATTTACAAGGTGAAGGCCCCCTACCGCCGCCCGCGGTACAAATTGGATTTGGGCCTGAACCGCGAGGATTCAATGATATATTGCTTAACTTATCTCCCACGATTCCTGATTTCTTTCAACGTTTTGAAAAAATTATCACGGTAGTTAATGGCAATGAACAGGATAAGCAATATGCTCGGGATCATTATCGTTTTTATAAAAAGCATGGTTTTCACCCAATTGCTCACCCTTTCGAGGAAGAACACCACGAAAGCTAGGTTCACACAGCCTAGAGGTAAGCGATTTGATTTTTTCCTTTCTTTTTACCAATGACGAGCGCAGCATTGGCTGCGTTGATTAATCGCTGTGTATTATCTTCTTCTGGATTAAATATACTCGCACCAATGGTAACATGAACCACGATAGGATTACCCTCATCGTCAAGAAATTTCATGGTCGTCAGTCGATCAAAGATTCGTTTTAAAACTGAACGAATGTTTTCTTCGACACTGATATCAATTAGGCATATAAAATCATGCAAATCACTTTTTGCAATCGTATCATTATCTCGACTAGATTGTCTCAGCGCTTTGGCAGCAGTACGCATAATCTGGTCGCCAAAGGCTTCACCATATTTTTCATTGAGAACAGATAAATTATCGATATCAACAACGGCACAACAAAAGATTTTGTTACTTCGTTTGCTTTCATCGACTTGAAAGTGAAGTATTTTTTTAAACGCATGATAATTCCAAAGCTCCGTTGCCTGGTCGATGTATTGCGATTTATCTTCCTTTTCAATCGATTCGAGCATCAGACGTTGAGCAACAGAGAGTTGATAGCTATTAATTTCCGATTCGATAATCCGAATAATATCATCCAAATTCGACTGATCTAAGTTATCAAATCCTCTACGAGAAAAGCTAGCTAACGCTAATTGCCCCACTTTTCTACCTGTTTTTTCAACAATCGGTGCATTCAAGTAAAATCGAATTTTGGGATCAAGGTTAGTAATGATATCAGAATACTGATCAGCTTGTTTAACCGTATCATTAATCACTATCATTTTGGGGACACCCTTCATATCATGCAGTGACAAGCCTGTCGTTTGCTCTAATTCCGCCAAACCCATATTCGCTTCGATATGAAAACGCCGATCATCGACTAAGTGAATTGCCACAACTGGCACTTGAAATACATTATGGGCAACTTTTACTAGCCGCTCAATATGATCTTGAAGCGGGGTTCTTACCCAATTCGTCAGCTGATTAAAAAGCCCCTGGTAAGTCCTTTCAGCGTTATGCAGCATGTTAATTCCTATAATTCGATAATTATTATTAAAGATAGATTATTATATTTATAGCACATTTATAAATCATTCTTGTTGTTTTTAACGCTTATTTAACACGCGATGATGGAATTATTTGCGCTACCATAGCATTGAAGTATCTTGGGTATATGAGGACACGCCCTAGACAATCGCGAGCGGTAACATCACTGACTGCCATTGATCACAAACAGCCCGGTCAGCAACAGCAACTAACTCGCCATCAATGAATAAGAGTGGCAAGCTATCGCGCTGCCAGGGTGGAATACTCCAGTCTTGAAGTAATTTTTTTAACACCCGGGTCTTCCCTCGCCAGTATAGGCGTTCCCCTCCTTGGCGGAATCGAATTTCTGCTTGGCGAAAGCTGGGTAATTCACTTAACAGTGTTGCATGGAGCTGTTGACATCGCTCAGGCAACACCAAGGGTTCTGGAAAACGTTGCCAAGGCACAGTTTTGGTAGGAAATTGCAGCTGGGATTGATGGAGCAAATACAGGGCGCCATCATAACGACGTGCAACGAAATCGCCGAAATGCCAAGATGGATTTGCATCCTTTTTCGCATGAATCATGGACTGAAAAAATTGCTCGAGTTGTAATAGTGTCGGCATCTTAATATGGTGTTGCTTCAACCAAAGACGAAGCACATTTTTTTGTTCAGTCTCTGATAATTGCAACAACGGTTTAATTGCCAGCCGGTTGGCTGCCTCAAGGCACTTCTCTAACAAGTTTAATGCATTGGACTGCTCGGATTGATAGCTCTTCTGTAATAGGCCGATGCTTCTTAAAATATTCGTGGGTGCCTGCGGCCAATGAGGCTCAAGCTGTGGCAACCATTCCTGGCGAAGCCAATTTCTACGATACCGGCTATCGTCATTACTTGGGTCTTCAATCCACTGCAATTGATGGTGCCTTGCATAAGCTTCCAGGGTCTTTTTTGGGTGGTTTAATAAAGGTCTTAACATCATCCCTTTGGCGAATCGCTGCCGTTCTGGCATACAAGCCATACCGGCTATCCCTGCCCCTCGAAATAAATTAAGAAAGAATGTTTCCACTTGGTCATCGGCATGATGCGCCGTCAATAATGCATCCTCCGAGCCAATTAGGCGTTCAAATACGCCATACCTCGCTTCTCGTGCGCAAGCTTCAATATTGCTTTGATGAGGGATCGCTACTTTGTGGGCAATAAAGCGAATATGCCATTGTTGGCAAAGTTGGAAACACTGATGTTGCCAATCATCAGCGAAGGGTTGTAGCTGATGGTTCACATGCACCGCTATTAACTTGCAAGACAGTTCAGGTACTGAATTTAAGGCATGCAATAGGACAGTGGAATCTAACCCGCCGCTAAATCCAACCAAGAGATGTTGATATAACGTTAGCCATTCAGTCCAGTCATTGGTTAATATTTTAGTCACAGGCACCCATGGCCATTAACTTTTGGTAGCGTCCATCTAACAACTCAGGGATTTTAAGCTGTTTGAGTTCACTTAGATGCTCAACCAGTGCTTTATTCAATCGCGCCACCATTTGACCAAAATGACGATGAGCTCCCCCTAAAGGTTCTTGGATAATGCCATCCACCAGCTTATGGTTAAAAATATTTTGCGCAGTTATGCCCATTGCTTTAGCCGCATCAGGGGCTTTGGCTGGATCTTTCCATAAAATGGAAGCACATCCTTCAGGGGATATCACTGAATAAATGCTGTACTGAAGCATTAATACCCGATCTCCTACCCCAATAGCCAAAGCGCCCCCAGAGCCTGCTTCGCCTGTTACTGTGCAAATAATCGGGGTTTTAAGTTGTGCCATCTCATAAAGATTGCGAGCAATCGCTTCTGATTGATTGCGTTCTTCTGCCCCAATGCCGGGGTAGGCACCAGCTGTATCAATAAATGTAAAGACCGGCATATGGAATTTTTCAGCTAGTTTCATTAGCCTTAGCGCTTTGCGGTACTCCTCAGGCCTTGCCATGCCAAAATTGCGATACACTTTCTCTTTTGTTTTCTTACCCTTTTGGTGACCGAGTACGACGACCGGTTCATCATGGAATCGAGCTACCCCACCGATAATGGCAGGTGCAGCTGAAGCATGTCTATCGCCATGTAATTCTTGGAAATCTGTAAATAGATGTTCGATGTAATCCGTTGTTTGTGGACGCATTGGATGGCGCGCCATCTGAGTAATCTGCCAAGGTTCCAAATTTGAGAAAATATTAGCAGTCAGCTCTTCTGCCTTGGCTTCAAGGCGGTGAATTTCTTCACTCAAGCTTATTTCGCTATCACTGCTAACCATACGCAGTGCTTCGATTTTTTGATTTAATTCTTCAATCGGTTGTTCAAAATCTAGAAATTGTCCAGTCATGGCCTTATTGCTTCAATTACCAATAATCGTTTATGATAACTCCTTAGCTGAATAGATGCTAGTATTAATCGATATGTTCCCCTTTGTTTCTGATAGTCAAGCAGATTGGCAACTTGCTACAGCACAGATCGATATTTGGCGATTTCGTTTATATCAGGATCCCACATCCCTATCAAGCTGCCTTAGCAAGCATGAAATCGAGCGTGCTAAACGATTTCACTTTCCCAAGCATCAACGCCGATTCCAAGTCGCCAGAGCAACTTTGCGTCACATTTTGAGCCATTATCTTACGATTAAGCCCGAAGCTATCACATTCCAATATGAGCCTAATGGTAAACCAACGGTGGTATCGCCCCTGCCATTAACGTTCAATCTGAGCCACACGGGTGATTATGCCTGTCTTGGTATTGGGTTAAGCATGCCGTTAGGGATTGATGTTGAGCAATTTTCAGCACGTCACTACTTAGGCATTGGCCGCCATGTATTCTCAAAGACCGAACAACAGCAATTACAAAACATCCCTGATTATCTTCTGCCGTTGGCATTTTTTTCCCTTTGGAGCCAAAAAGAAGCGGTCATCAAATGCATTGGTCTTGGCATGAAATACCCCTTAAAAGAACTAACCCTTCCTCTTTTTTCAAGCCCTGGGGAGGTGTTTATCGATGCTGTTGATAACAAACCTCGAAAAATTTACCGCTTCACACCCTTTATCGGCACTGCCGCTGCCATATGTTGCCATCCTCATGTCACCACGTTGCGGTTTTTTGACTGGGGTAGTTGAATGATCACGGGTATAATTTACAAAAGCCCCTAATTTTGTTATTTTATCTAGTATGAAAAAACTCGTCCCGTTCATATTAGCCTGCCTTTTAACCAGCTTTTTTATCTCAAGCTGGCAATTTAGCATGAGCGCCTCTAACACAAATGTGGGCCATGTTTATTCAATTTCCGAAGCTCAGCAAAGCAGCAACCAAACCTCAACTTTATCAGCGCGATGCATGACATACATGGCTAGCATGCTTCAAGGAAACTCATTTATTTTGCTTGGCGGTATCTGTTTATTCGTGATCGGTATTTTGCGCCTTTCAAATTGGATTAAACCTTATCAAATTCATCCCTCCGCTTTATTTCGTCCCCCCATCGTTTAGCCTTTCAGGGGGTCCCCTGAGCAACCTATGTTATTTCGATATATTTAAATTGGATGTTAGATTCATTTCACTTTTATAATAAGGAAAAACGATGAAACGATTATTATTTTTGATGGCGATGATGTCTCCGATGTCATTATGGGCGGCAGAAATCGGTTGGAGCAATCCAGCAGCGCTAGCCACCTATATTAGCCAACAAAATCATTGGCTATTATTTCTTGCCTTTTACGGCTTAGGTATTTTATTAGCCTTCACCCCTTGTGTTTTACCCATGGTACCCATTTTATCCGGCATTATCGTGGGCCAAAATGCGAAGAGTGCAAAACAGGGCTTCCAGTTATCATTAGCCTATGTCGCTGGGATGGCTATCACCTATGCTATCGCAGGCATGTTGGCAGGCTGGATGGGATCAACGGTTCAGACCTTAATGCAAACGCCTTGGGTAATCATCACGTTTAGCTTGATGTTCCTATTTTTAGGCTTCAACTTACTCGATTGGGTTAGCTTGCCGATTCCAGGGTTTAGCGGAGCAAATCGCCGTAAAACTCAAAATCAGAAACCGAAGAGCCTCTTTTCCGTTGCCATGATGGGGGTCATTTCAACCTTAGTTGTTTCGCCTTGCGTCACCGGCCCGCTGATTGGCATTTTGACTTACATTGGTCAAAGTGGCCAAGTGGCTCAAGGTGGCTTGTTTTTGTTTATACTAGCGTTAGGAATGGGTACACCCCTGCTATTAGTAGGGTGTGGTTATGGAAAATTCCTCCCCAAAGCAGGTGGTTGGATGCTGATGATTAAAAAGCTATTTGCCTATATGATGTTTGCATTGGCTATTTGGTTAAGCTCACGCATTTTACCCGCCACCCTGACCTATATGCTGTATGCCTCATTAGCCCTGATTGCTGGATTAACGTTAGGTATCTTCCGTCAGGCAACCCATGCGGTTGAGCGTGCCGGGCAGGTTGTTAGCGTGTTCTTATTGATGTTGTCAGGCATTCTTGCCTTCCAACTAATACAACCGATAAGCCTACAACAAACCAGCCAAGCAGCAGCACCCTTCATTCCTGTCAAAAAAGAACAAGATCTGGATCGCTATTTACAGACAGCAAAACTGGCTGGTCAGCCGGTATTTATCGAGTTTTTTGCGGGTTGGTGCAGTGATTGCCAAGCGATGGACAAAAACGTGTTTAGTCTAAACCGGGTTCAGAAAGCCATGGCAAACAGCTTGAACTTACGTGTTGATATCAGTAACAACACACCTGAGGTCAAAGAACTGAGAAAGCGTTTTGGCATTCTAGGAATCCCAACGATGCTGTTTGTGAATAGCTCAGGGGACCTTCAACAATCGCTAACAGCCGTTGGACAGGTCTCATCTGATATCGTTGTTTCTAATTTAGACATTATCAACAAGCGCTAATCTTTAGCCATTGACAGATATATTCTCAATGGTATCTGCAATGGCTATTTTTATATATATACCCGTGATCATTCAAAATGCGAGGATTTATAAGCCTGTATTTTTTGATCCTACAAAACGTTAAAAATCCCACAATGGCTCATTCCCTTGTGTGTTTTTAAACGTTTAGCAGGGCGAAAAAGAAAAAGCAGAAAACTCGCTTTTTGAATGATCACGGGTATATAATCAAACAAGAGTTATAAAAGAGGATATCATTATGTTTAAACAGGCATTAATTGGAATTATGCTCGCTGGCTTATGTATGCAACCACTTTTTGCATCCACAAAAACCATTACCATTTATTCTGCAACAGATGCCCAACAATCCCTTGGGACGGTGACTTTTAAAAATAGTCCTTTTGGCGTTTTGATTTATCCCAATTTAAAAGGGTTACCCCCAGGACTTCATGGGTTTCATCTTCATGAAAAGCCCAACTGTGGTAAGGACGGGATGGATGCAGGGTCACATTATGATCCGAATCAAACCAATACGCACCTTGGTCCCTACGATAAGGGCCATTTAGGGGATTTACCGGTGTTATATGTCAATGAAAATGGGGAAGCAAACATACCAACGTTAGCTCCGCGTTTAAGCATGGATGACCTGCATGACATTTCACTCATGATTCATCAAGGCGGCGATAATTACTCGGACGAACCACCTTTAGGTGGTGGCGGGAAACGAATTGGGTGTGGTGTGTTTAATGGTAAAGATTCATGATTAGGGAGCAACATTGGAAGCTCGAAAGCTCCCATTACGATTAATAAACACCTTCTTTATGGTCGTGGCAGTCAAAAAATAACTCTTGATCTTTGACTTTCAAGGAAACATATCCACCATTGACTAACCGGCCAAACAACAACTCATCAGCCAACGGTTTTTTCACTTGCTCTTGAATTAAGCGAGCCATTGGGCGAGCACCCATGGTTTTATCATAACCATGATTTGCCAACCATTCTCGTGCTTCATCATCGACAGATAAACTAACACGTTTGGCATTTAATTGTTCTTCTAATTCAACTAGGAATTTATCCACCACTAAGCCAATCGTTTGTTTATCCAGCTGTTCAAAATTAATAATGGCATCTAAACGATTTCGAAATTCAGGCGTGAATGAGCGTTTAATCACTTCCATGCCATCGCCTTTCGTATCCTGATCAGAAAAACCAATCACATTGCGTCCAATCTCAAACGCACCTGCATTACTAGTCATCACTAAAACAATATGGCGGAAGTCAGCATGGCGGCCATTGGTATCAGTCAATGTTCCGTGATCCATAATCTGCAAGAGTAAATTAAAGACATCCGGGTGAGCTTTTTCGATTTCATCAAGCAGCAATACCGCATGGGGATGTTTGGTCACTGCTTCAGTCAATAAACCACCTTGATCAAAGCCAACATACCCGGGAGGTGCACCAATTAAACGGGATACGGTATGCTTTTCCATGTACTCCGACATATCAAAGCGAATCAACTCGATACCAAGCAAATTAGCCAGCTGTTTTGTAACTTCCGTTTTACCAACCCCCGTAGGACCCGCAAATAAGAAACAGCCAACGGGTTTTTGCGGCTCTCTTAAACCCGAACGTGCTAGTTTAATAGCTGATGATAACGCAGCAATGGCATTGTCTTGTCCATACACAAGTAACTTGAGGTCTCTCTCAAGATTCTTAAGAACATCTTTGTCGGTCGCTGTGACTTTTTTGACGGGGATACGGGCAATTTTAGCCACGACGCTTTCTATCTCATTCACGGAAATGATTTTCTTTCGTTTACTTGCAGTCAATAGATTTTGATAAGCCCCCGCTTCATCGACAACGTCTATCGCTTTATCCGGCAAAAATCGATCATTGATATATTTTGCGGATAGTTCGGCGGCTGAGCGAAGAGCAGGAATGGAAAATTTCACATTATGATGTTCTTCTAGACGGCTTTTCAAACCCTTCAAAATCTCAAATGTTTCATCAATGGAGGGTTCCTCAATATCTATTTTTTGGAATCGTCGAGCCAAGGCACGGTCTTTTTCAAAGATGCCTCGGTATTCCTGATAGGTGGTCGAGCCAATGCATTTTAAATCGCCATTGGCAAGCAATGGTTTAATTAAGTTTGACGCATCCATTACCCCGCCGGAAGCAGCACCCGCTCCGATAATCGTATGAATTTCATCAATGAATAAGACTGCGCCTTTTTGTTGGCTTAGTTGCTTCAGCACTGCTTTCAATCGTTTTTCAAAATCACCACGATATTTGGTTCCGGCAAGCAACGCGCCCAAGTCTAGCGCGTAGACAACACAGTTAGCAATTGCCTCCGGAACTTCATCGGTGACAATTTTTCTAGCCAAACCCTCTGCGATAGCTGTTTTACCAACACCCGCTTCACCCACTAATAAAGGGTTATTTTTTCGTCGTCGACAGAGCACTTGAACGGTTCGTTGGATTTCTTCATCTCGACCAATAAGCGGATCAATGCGACCTTGTTTTGCACGTCGATTCAGATTAGTGCAATAACTTTCTAAGGGGGACTCGCCTCCTTCGGGTTCCATCATCTCATCATCCATGGATGAATGATTATCATGTAGGTTATCTTTTTGATATTTTGAAATGCCGTGCGATATATAATTGATGACATCTAAGCGTGTGATGTTTTCACGACGTAGAAAATATACGGCCTGACTTTCTTGTTCACTAAAGATAGCCGCTAAGACATTCGCACCCGTTACTTCCGTTTTACCTGCTGATTGCACATGAAAGACTGCTCGTTGCAGTACCCGCTGAAAACCAAGCGTCGGCTGTGTTTCGCGTTCACGCTCATCTGCTGGGATTTTGGGGGTTGTTTCGTCGATAAACTCAGTCAAATCACGACGTAATTTATCGATATCCGCATCACACGCTTGTAAGACATTACCAGCAGCTGGATTATCAAGCAATGATAACAATAAGTGTTCTACCGTCATAAATTCATGACGTTTCTCTTTGGCATCCTTAAAGGCTAGATTAAGGGTAAATTCTAGTTCTTTATTTAACATGATATTTGCTCCTTTCCAGCCAATTAACTATTCAGGTTCCATAGTGCATAAAAGCGGATGGTCGTTTTGTCTGGCAAAATCTGTTACCTGAGCAACCTTTGTTTCAGCTATATCCCTTGTATACACACCGCAAATCGATCGTCCAACGAGATGAATTTGCAGCATTATTTGCGTTGCCTTTTCTTCCGTGTGCAGGAAAAAATGTTGCAACACCCTCACAACAAAATCCATCGGTGTGTAGTCATCATTTAACAGAATGACCTTATATTTTCTGGGCTGTTTGACTTCAGTTTCGGTCTGTTTTTCTGTTTCAACGTGCCCAACAATTTCTGCTAAAAATTGACCACTCATTTTTGACACCTCTTATATAATTTTATAGACGTATCGGAGCAATTTAGCCAGTAAAATCTATGTAAAAATTTCATTAATTCAATGTGTGTTAAGCATGATATCATGCTGGTTAACACTCAACCACAAAGCTGCCTTCTTCTTATTTAGTAAGAGCAGATTTCATTCACCACGACAATTTCTATCCTAACTTAGTTTTTAACCACTTAATCCATCCAGGGCTATACGTGAATCAAGTTGTCCATTATCTGCGCTCTGGAACGATTGGCTGCTTATAAAAGCAGCCAATAGAGTCGATATCGGCCAACTACTTCATGTTTTCAATGAGGACATCACCAAACTCAGAAGCACTGACACAGGTTGCATTATCCATCAATCGCTCAAAATCATAGGTCACTTTACGGCTAGCAATTGCTCCATCCATGCCATGGATGATGAGATCAGCAGCTTCTAACCACCCTAAATGGCGCAACATCATTTCAGCAGAAAGAATTAATGAGCCAGGGTTTACCTTGTTTTGGCCAGCATACTTAGGCGCTGTCCCGTGAGTTGCTTCAAAGACAGCCTCATTATCGCCGATGTTAGCGCCGGGGGCTATACCAATGCCACCGACCTGAGCAGCCAATGCGTCTGAAATATAATCCCCATTTAGATTGAGCGTTGCAATGACAGAATAATCTTCCGGACGTAACAAGATTTGTTGTAAAAATGCATCGGCGATGACATCTTTAATGATAATCTGCTTACCTGTTTTTGGATTATCAAAAGCCATCCACGGACCGCCTTCAAATAACGTCGCCCCAAACTCTTCAGCGGCAAGCTGATAACCCCAGTCTTTAAAGGCACCTTCGGTATATTTCATAATATTACCTTTATGAACTAAGGTGACTGAGTCCCGATCATTATCGATAGCATATTGAATAGCAGCTCTCACTAAGCGAGTGGTTCCTTGTTTCGAAACTGGCTTAATGCCGATACCACAGTTTTGTGGGAATCGGATATTGGTGACGCCCATCTCACCCGTTAGATAGCGAATTAATTTATCAGCTTCCGGCGTGCCGGCTTTCCATTCAATACCAGCGTATATATCTTCTGAATTTTCACGGAAGATAACCATGTCTGTTTTTTCGGGCGCCTTCACAGGGCTAGGAACCCCTTGAAAATAACGCACCGGGCGCAAGCAGGTATATAAATCCAATTTTTGTCGAATGGCCACATTCAACGAACGAATACCGCCACCAACTGGCGTAGTTAAGGGCCCTTTAATGGCAACAGCGTATTCCCGAATAGCATCGAGTGTTTCATCCGGTAACCATTGATCGTCGCCATAAACAGTCGTTGCTTTTTCGCCGGCATAAATTTCCATCCAAGCGATCTTCCGCTTTCCGCCATATGCTTTTGCAACAGCGGCGTCGACTACTTTTTTCATAACCGGGGTCACATCAACACCGATACCATCCCCTTCGATATAAGGTATGATTGGCTGGTCAGGAACAGACAAAGATAAGTCTGCATTCACTTTGATAGCTTGCCCTGTCGCCGGGATGGTGATTTTATCGTAAGACATAGAACTCTCCGCACTAAAAAATTTGATCGGGTCAATATACCATGAGCTAGCCTATATTGCATCAATCAATGTGTATACCCGATTTATTTGACGTGAACGTTTGCGTTTTTCGTCTGCATTACCGAAAAACCTTAGCTCCAGCAATAAATTTTGATTAATATAGTAATAATTGAATGTATTCTGAATTGTTATTTTAAGATTGGAGCAGTAAATATTTTTTTATCTGATTTTTAACCATTAATCTTATCGTAGGCAATTGCTTCGGTAACGCAGACGAAAAACGCAAACGTTCACGAATAAGTCTATATATTTCTTGCATTGGTCGTAGAACGGGGCTTTCTCTCCTTTTTTGTCGTATAATACTATCACTGTTATTCATACATTAGCATCCTCCATGGCGGATATTATTTTACTTAACAAGCCCTTTGGCTTTCTTAGCCAATTTAGTGGTGAACCATCTGATAAGACGTTAGCGCAGCTTATTCAAAATCAACCCGGGTTTTATCCAGCGGGTCGCCTCGATAAAAAGAGTGAAGGATTATTGTTACTCACTAATGATGGACGACTTCAGAATCAACTTTCACACCCAAAATTTGGCAAATTCAAACGCTATTGGGTGCAGGTTGAGGGAGAAATTAGCAGCGAACAATTAGACCCTTTAATCCACGGCTTAGCCCCCTTTTTACCCGCGCAGTGTCAGCCCATTTCACCGCCACCACTTTGGCCAAGAAACCCACCCATTCGCGAGAGAAAAACCATTCCAACAAGCTGGATTGATATCCGCATACAAGAAGGAAAAAACCACCAAATTCGACATATGACAGCAGCCATTGGTTTTCCGACCCTACGGTTAGTAAGATATCAAATAGGCGATTATAAACTAGGAACGCTTCAACCTGGGGAATGGCGAAAAATAAGTGATTGATTTTAAGCCATTATTCTTTTCGGACCAAAATACAAATGCACTAAAGGCCAGCAAGCAGCGGAACTTAACGCCCCTAAGAACAGGGGTGTCCAAGCAATGGTATTACTAAACAACCAACCGATTAGAGCGAATAGCGAGTTATTCAGTAACACTAAGAAAAAGATGATCAAAAACTGTTGGGGCTCGGGAAAAAATTGAAATCGCATTGAACGCTTAAACATCACCAGACAAGTGATTAACACGGGTAATGCATTTTGGCCAAGCACATTGGCGTGCATCACATCCAGTAATAAACAAACAAACAATAGCAGGGACACATATAAATAAGCATTTGCAAACAGCTGCAGGTATAGAAAGATTAGCAAAACAAATTGTGGTCGAAGCGGTGCAATAATTTCAGGTAACGGAAAAATAGAGATTGTCACTGCAAATAGCAACGCTAGGGCAATACGCTGAACAAAACTCATTGATCCTCCTGTCTTTTTGATCGGTCAAGACGATTCTTAATTTGTTCATTTATCAATTCTTGCTCTTCACTGGGAGAGATAATTAAAACTAAACGATCACGGTTTAGATTCGCCATCGGTTTCACACTCACTTGATAAAACCCTTCACCCGGCATCTCGACAACTTGCTCGACCTTCCCAACTGGCAATCCCGAAGGATACCGCCCTCCTAATCCGGACGTAACAAGAAGATCCCCTGGCGAAATCGCAGCTGTTTGTGGAAGGTTTAATAATAACAGCTGGCTGATATCATTTTTTCCCACCAATATCGCCCGTTGGCCTGTTTTATTATTAACGACAGAAATAGCAGATTTAGCATCCGAAATCATTAAAACGGTACTGGTTGCATAGCCCACATCAATAACCTGCCCAACCACGCCCTTGGCATCAATCACAGGCCAGCCAACGGCAATACCATCTCGTTTGCCCTTATTGGTGATAAATATTTGACGCGTGGTATTGGTATACACGGCCATGATGCTGGCAGCGACTGCCAATCCTTCATTTTGGTGAGCACTCGCTAGCAAGGCTTTTAACTGTTGATTTTCTTCTTGAAGGGCCATCATTTTTTGAAGCTTTGCATCGAGTAAGGTCTGCTGATAGCGCAAGCGCATATTTTCTTGGATTAAATCGGTTTTTGCTGTCACTAATGCTTGCACCCATTCAGCAACGCTAAAAGGGTAATCAACCAATTTTTGCAAAGGATACACAAGGTAGGACGCATAATAGCGAATGCTATCGAGATAATGGTATCGATAATCCATCACCATGGTAGAAATCGCCAGCATAATCGAAAAAATTAATGCTGGCAAAGTTTGCTTATCAGCAACAAAAAGTCGCCGTTGATGTTTATTCAGTTGAGAGGAAATCACCGCCACGCAAGTCCATGGTTTCTAATGCTTTACCACCACCACGTGCAACACAAGTCAGTGGATCTTCAGCAATCAGTACTGGCAGGCCAGTCTCTTCCATTAGCAAGGTGTCCATATTTTTTAATAAGGCTCCACCACCGGTTAAAACCATCCCCCGCTCCGCTATATCAGCGGCTAATTCAGGAGGGGCTAATTCTAATGCGGCACGTACCGCTGCAACAATGCCAGACAAAGGCTCCTGTAATGCTTCAAGAATCTCTGCACTGGTTAGGTTAAATGAGCGAGGAACGCCTTCTGCCAAATTGCGACCACGCACTTCAATTTCATACAAATCTCTCGTTGGGAAGGCCGATCCAACTTCATGTTTGATTCGCTCTGCAGTTGTTTCACCGATTAAGGTTCCATAATTTCGACGAACATACGCTGCAATTGCATCATCGAATTTGTCACCACCAATACGAACGGATTGATGATAAACAATACCACTTAAGGAGATAATAGCGACTTCCGTGGTTCCACCACCAATATCAACCACCATTGAACCGCTTGCCTCTTCGACTGGCATGCCAGAACCTAAAGCGGCTGCCATGGGCTCCTCAATCAAAAAGACTTCGCGTGCGCCTGCACCCATCGCAGATTCTCTAATCGCCCGCCGCTCCACTTGCGTTGACCCGCAAGGGACGCATACTAATACTCTTGGTGACGGTCGTAAGAATCGATTCTCATGCACTTTGTGGATGAAATGTTGCAACATTTTTTCAGTGACATGAAAATCGGCAATCACGCCATCTTTCATGGGGCGAATTGCATTGATATTTCCAGGGGTCCGGCCTAACATTCGCTTTGCTTCCAACCCAACAGCCGCCACCCTCTTTTGGCCTGACTCATTGCGAAGAGCCACGACAGAGGGTTCATTCAAGACTATGCCCTTATCCCGAACATAAATCAACGTATTCGCTGTTCCTAAATCAATCGAAAGGTCGTTGGAGAAAGCACCCCTTAGTTTTCTAAGCATGGTAAATCGTCCTAAGAATAAATATATGCAATACTCTAACTCATCTACATGGAAAAATCGATAGTTTTTTATCCTTAAAGCGTGACTGCAAGTGATTGAAAATTTTAATTTGCTTTTCTATACATTCTTGCCAATAATTAATAGTGAAGCTCGCTAAAAATGAAATAACCATGGATGAAAACTACAAGCATCAATCAAATCTTATTCGGTACCAACTGTTACGCGCCCGGGTCAATAAATACACCCTACTTGGATTGATCTTATCATTGATTTCTATATTAATCGCATCCCTGATTGTGTCTTGGCAACTCACAGGACATATCACGTTAGAGGGGATCATCCTTGCACATAAAACAAATCCAGCCTTATGGTTTCTCGACATCACCCCTTTTATGTTCACATACTGGGGTCAACGTTTCTTTTATAGCTTGGTGTGGGAAGCTGATTCGATTATCGAAACCAGTACGAACAAGTTCGAACAATTCACCAAAGAGCTAGAAAATAAACTTAAAATGTCGTCCATGTTTGACAAAATAACAGGCCTACCGAACCAGGACTATCTCCTCCAGTATTGTGAAAAAGCCGCCGCCGCTTGTGATGAAGACGATTCAATTTTATTTTTAGTGGTAGCCGTTAGTAATTTACAATTTATCCAATTTCATAAATCCGGTTCGGATGTGGCTAATAGTTTAAGGATATTTTCCGATCACCTAACCAAAGCTGTCCAACAACCAACCGTGGCCGCGCTATCTTCCGAGCTCCCCTTCATTGCAAGGCTTTACAGCAATGATTTTGCGATAGTTATTCCTCGATATAATAATTTCGCCCCCCATGAAGAGGTTTTGAAGAAGCTGAGCACTTTGTTTTCTTTGAATGAAAAAGACGATGAACAAATCATTAAATATAACCCAATTATCGGGGCAACGATTTATCCCAATATTAGTAAAGAGCCAACCTCTCTCATCAGCCATGGCTTAATTGCCATTTCTCAAGCAATTAATCGACATGAGCAGTATGCGCTTTATGATCCACAATCAACAGAAGCATATCAAGCGCAACCGTTAATTTTAAATGAAGTAAAAAATGCCATTGAAAACCGAGATATACAAATCTATTTCCAACCCACCTATGATTTTAATACCTTAGAAATTATAGGTGCTGAAGCATTAGTCCGAATTACCAATACTGAATTTGGCATTTTGGATGCTAGCCAGTTTATTAATATGCTAGAAGGCACATCGCTCATCCAACAATATAGTTATTATGTGTTAGATGTGGCCATCCAACAAATCGCCACATGCCACCAAGCAGGACATCGTATTTTTATTACCGTCAATTTATCGATTGATGATATCCAGGATACCCGTATCGTTAACTATATTGCCACGTTAATCAAGCAATATAATATCGACCCCCACTATCTACATCTTGATTTCAGTGAAAAAGCCATTGTCGCTGATTTCGCAAGAACGCTAAAAACGTTAACGCCTCTTGCCACCATGGGCGTTGGTATTGCTGTCGATGACTTTTGTAGCGGCTACTCATCATTCGTTTACCTAAATAATCTCCCAATTAACGAGCTAAAAATTGATAAATATTTCGTCATGAATATGGAAAGCGATACTGCCAAAATGAGAATGGTCAAAGCCATTGTTGCTCTGGCAGACATTTTTTCAATACGAGTCAGTGCCGAAGGGGTTGAATCAAAGAATATTGTTGAAAAACTGACATCCATGGGGTGCACCCGTGGCAAAGGCTATTTTTTCTCTGAAGCAGTTTCTAAAGAAGATTTTGAACGCATGCTATAGATTTATTGCTCATCCTCTTCTTCAATCTTCAGCTTGCTATCCCCATCCAGGTTTTTGCCTTTTTCGGATAAACGAATTTTTAAGCCGACATTATTTTTCGAATCGGCAAAACGAATCGCATTTTCTTCTGAGATTTCTCCGGCGAAATACAAATCTAGCAATGCTTGGTCAAAAGTTTGCATGCCCAACTCACGACTTCGCTCCATGACCTCTTTGATTTCATCAACTTTTCCCTTTTCTATTAAATCCGCAATATAGGGTGAGTTTAACAAAATTTCGACGGCTGGCACCCGTTGATCTTTAAGGCCAGGTATTAAGCGCAAGGAAATGACTGCTTTTAAGTTGAGGGATAAATCCAGTAATAAATGCTGCTTTGCATCAGAGGGGAAGAAATTAATGACGCGCTCCATGGCTTGGTTTGCATTGTTGGCATGCAATGTCGATAAACATAAATGGCCTGTCTCCGCATAAGCAATAGCATGTTTCATTGTATCTCTATCGCGAATTTCCCCAATTAAAATGACATCAGGGGCCTCGCGCATCGCATTTTTTAGCGCGTTGGCAAAGGAGAGTGTGTCTAATCCTACTTCACGTTGATCCACAATCGATTTTTTATGGTGGTGTAAGTATTCTATGGGATCTTCGATGGTTAAAATATGGCTGCGATGGTTTTCGTTTCGAAAATTGATCATCGAGGCAAGCGTTGTTGATTTACCAGAGCTGGTTGAACCAACTACTAATACCAATCCACGCATTTCCATGATAATTGATTCAAGAATTTTAGGTAATTTCAGCTTTTCTAGTGACAAAATCTCTTCGCGAATGTATCGAATTACAATGGCTTTTTCACCTCGCTGACGAAAAACATTGATACGAAATCGGCCAATATTGGCGAGTGATAGTGCCATATTCAATTCTAAATTTCGTTCAAACTCCACTTTTTGATCATCGGTCAAAAGAGACTCAACCAACTCCGACATTTGTTGTGGTTTCATCGGAGTTTTGCCAACCGGTGCGATTTGTCCCTCAATTTTGATACTAGGCGGCGCACCCACTGAAAAAAATAAATCAGAGGCGTTTTTATCAACCATCAAACGAAAAAAGGGCGTTATATCCATATCGTTTATCCATTTTTATTTTGGCAATGTCCCTATCGTTTCACGAACAGCAAAACATCGACGCTTTTTGGAGCGTTCTCTATAAGTTTAGACATCGTTTTGCTATTGAGCAAATCCAGCTTTTGCAGGACTTCTAAATCACTTGCTTCCTGTTCCCTTCTCCCCAGATATGGGGAGAAGATGTCCAAAGGGCAGATGATGGGTTGCTGAATCGAAGTTATTATTCTGATGTATAGCCGATTCCGTTTGAGATGCTTGTGATGCGCTATACTCAAAGTAGAATCCATCCAACCAAGCAGGTCATATTATGAGTAAGGAAGATTTAGCGATGCAAATTAGCAATGCTCGCCTGATATGTGCCATTTATTTTGGGCTATTAGCCGTTGTTGCTACAATCGTTATCGACACGTCCCTATATCTGCTGGGTGTTGAAGAGATGATCCCGATGTTTTGGGCAGTTATTCTTGCCACCGTTACTGCCGCAAGTTTTGGCGCACTGTTTGGTGAAAAAATCATTCATGTCGAACGTCAACATGCAAGCCGCTCTTTTCAATGGGGTTTTATCATGACCCTCGCCGCTTTACCGGTTTACGATTTAGGATTTTTCATTTTAATGCATATGCACCAACCCGAAACCTTCCGTGGTGAGACAGTCGCAGGAATGTTTGGCCTCTATGGCGTATTGTTGCTTTATAGTTTCGCGCTCGTTGGCTTATGGCTAGCCATTGTCGCGGGTTTTGCTGCAATGTATCTGCGCTCAAAGCTGGTATATGACATACTCGACACCGATGAATATGAAATCAACGCGTCCGTCAAAGGCCATTCTAAAACAGCAGCTAACATGCCAAATGATGAGAAAGGAAGTCACGATTCCACAAAGAATTGCGCTTGAAATTAGTTTACGCCATAATGCTAGGCAGAACTGGAGTTCACACTTCTGAAATACTGCCACAGGCTTTTTATGTCTCCATTATATGACCTGTTATCAACCGACGCGACGATTGTCACACCTAACCAACGACTTGCCCAAATTCTCATTCAACAATGGAGTAACCAGCAACATAATACAGTCACCCAATATCCACACTGCTATGCCTATACTATTTGGCTACGTCATTCATTTAATCAAGTCATTGCAAAGACCCCTGCTTCGTCTCATCCAATTTTAATTGATAACTTATCGGCTGTTCGCCTCTGGCATAAACTGATGATCGAACAGGGGCATACGAATAGCAGTATCACCTTGGCAGAAAATCTCTATCAAGCTTGGTGTCAATGCCAAGCCTATCGATGCACCATTGATTTCGATCAATTCAATTACAATCACCAAACACTCTGGTTTGCAAAGCTGGCCAAACAATTTGAAGCCTATCTGAAAGGAGCCAATCTGATCGTTGAATCGCAGCTAGCCGATTTTCTCTGCCATCACGCCAATGTGTTTGCTAAAAAGCATTTGATTTTTGCCTGCTTTGATCAACTGACTCCACAACAGTTATATTTGTTTGATTGCTTGACGAAACAAGGTATACAAATAGACCAACGTGATGTTGACCGCAAACCAGCTGTCAAATTAGGTAAGGTAACCTTAGCGGATACTAACCAGGAAAACCAAGCCTGGATCGATTGGCTGGTCAACCAACACCAATCGGGCAAGCAATCCATTGCTGTGATACTTCCCAACTTGCAAGAGTGTGCAAAAGACATCCAAAGGCTGCTTCGATATCATTTTAAACCTGAACAATTTAATATTTCGATGGGACAATCACTGCTGGATTTCCCCCTGATAAGCCAAGCTTTAGTGTTATTAAAGCCAGCAACCCGAACATTTTCTAGTCTTGATATCCGCATCTTCTTAACATCGCCGTTTATAAAGGGTAGTCAGAGCGAATGGTTAAACCGGGCATTGCTTTTAGAAACGAATCGCCAACTCAAACAAACGGTCATAGCGAAAGAAATATGGAACACACTTATCGAAAAACACTGCCCAAGCCTTCATCAACTTTTTCAGGGCCTTCCCTCCTATCCTGAAAAAGCGTTACCCAGTGAATGGGCGAACCACTTTCATCAACGATTAAACCATTTTGGCTTTCCTGGGGATTATGGGCTCACGTCAACGCTTTATCAATGTTATGAAAAATGGCTGGGTGTTTTAACTGACTATGCCCAATTTGATCGCATCGAATCCGCTCTCAACGTGAATGAGGCCATCGAACTTCTGCAAATGCACTTAACAAGGACCATCTTTCAACCACAATCGGCCATGTCGACCATCCAAATCCTGGGGATGTTGGAGGCAGCCGGTTGTGAATTTGATGCCTTGTGGATGGCAGGACTGACGGATTTAACTCTGCCTGCCACCGGTCAACTAACCCCTTTTATTCCCATCCCCCTTCAACAAAAATTGGGGATGCCTTATGCCTCTCAAGCAAAAGAATATGATATCGCCCAAAAACGACTAAACCGCTTTCACCATAGTTGTGAGGAGTTTGTCGTTAGCTTCGCCCATTTAAGTGATGACCGACCCAACATGCCCAGTCCATTAATAAGCCCCTATCCTGAGCTGGAAATTCAATTGTCCTCACAGAAAAACAAGCATCCACTCAATTGGCAAACCTATACGGATCCTCAAACAATACCACTGCAAGAAGGCGAAAGTATCCGCGGCGGTTCTCGTATCCTAGCGAATCAAGCACAATGCCCTTTTAAAGCGTTTGCTGCCCACCGATTAGGGATTCAAGACAGTGAAAAAGCCATTGATGGGCTTGATAATCGTGAAAAGGGAACCTTAATACATCTAATTTTACAAACAATATGGCAGAAAATAGAAAGCCAAAATACGTTGAATACGATGAATCGAGAAACCCTGGTGCAATTGATTAACGAAACTATCAATCGTTGTGTATCCCAAGTATTTAACCAACCCCAAACTGACTTTGAAAAATCAGTCATCGCCTTAGAAAGACATAAGTTAAGCAAATTAATCTTAAGCGTACTTGAAGAAGATAAAAAAAGACCCCCTTTTCATCTTACTGCCGTTGAGCAAACCTGCCAGTATGACTTTGAACAGTTTTCCATCAAGCTAAAATTTGACCGACTCGATACCACGTTAGAAGATGGCAGCAAATGGATAATTGATTATAAATCAACGATTCCAAGTGGTACACCCTGGCTAGATGACAGGCCAGATGATTCACAATTGCTATTATATGCCCTACTCGATGAAGATATCCGCACGATCAGTTATATGCAAGTGCAGACAGGCGATGTTAAGCATCGGGGTTTTGCCGAACACCCACCGCCTATCCATGGTATCTCTGCTGCCAAAAAGAAGACTTGGGCAGATTATCGACTACAATGGAAAAGCGTGGTAAACGAACTTGCCAATGAATTTTCTCATGGGGTTGTTCGCCCGCACCCCAAAAAAAATACAATCTGCCTCACCTGCCCTTATGGCCAATTATGCCGCTATCCTTTACAAACAGAGGATAGTGAATGAAACATTTGCTCATAGGCTATGGTTATACGGCCTCTTATTTATTAGAGCAGTTAATTGCGCAAGGTGAGACCGTCGAGGCTTATTCGAGAACCCCAAAACCCATTCCAGCAATGTCTGCGCAGCTAATAGTTGGTGATGTCATAAACCAAGGCATTGGCCAGCAAGCAGATCCTTTCTTTCTATACTATTTTATTTCGCCTCCCAATCAGGGTACCGACGATGCGTATTTACGACAATTTTTGCAACGAACGGATTTAACACGCTGCCAAGGAATTATTTATATCAGCTCGAGTGCCGTGTATGGGGATCATCACGGTGAAAGGGTGGATGAAACCAGTGACTGCTATATTACAACGGATCGGCAAAAAAGACGGTTAGATGCTGAAATGCAGGTGTTAGCCATCAGCCAACAGCGGAATATACCCGCGTTGATATTGCGTTGTGCAGGCATTTATGGACAAAATCGCCTTCCTATTGAGGCGGCGCGGATACAAAAGCCAATCATCCTCTCAAGCCAAGCTCCTCTAACCAACTTAATATACGTTGCAGACTTAGCTTATATCATAAACACGTTGGTTAAAGAGAGAGTTTCAGGCATTTTTAACGTTGCCGATGGGAAACCACGACCAATGGGGTACCTACAACAAACGATAGCACAGCAACTAAACTATCCAGCTCCTCATGAGCTGCCATACTCCCAACTGCTCGAACAAGCCACGGAAATGAAGCGATTTTTTATGGAAAGCAGCAAACAGTTAGATGTTAGAAAACTACTTGCTGTCCTGCCAAAAGACTTCCAGTTCACCCAAATGACGGATGTCATCCACCAATGTTTCCCAAATCAAGGAGATAACTAATGCATATCCTCATCGCAGGGGCATCCGGTTTCATTGGCCGCCATCTTATTAATCACTGGTCAAGCAAGCATCAAATATCGGTATTAGGGCGTAATAAGGCAACTTTACATCGTCTTTTTCCGGATAAAATCGCATGCTATCATTGGGATGAGCTTGAAAAAATCAACCCCCATGATTTGCAGGTAGTCATTAATCTATGTGGTTATAATATTGGTAAAAGGCGTTGGTCTGAAGCCGTCAAACAGTTAATCATCGATTCTCGCGTTGAAACGACGACATCCTTAATTAATTGGTTATCACATCACCAAGCAACGCCACACTTTTATTGCGCCAATGCCATTGGATTATATGGCCTACAAGATCAACCATCTGATACAACTAAAGACGAAGAAACCCTCGTTGAAACAAATAATCCATCTGACTTTCTTAGCCAAGTGAGCATTTTATGGAAGCAAGCGGCTGAAAAGGCATTGGAACATGATATCCCACTGACAATCACCTGCTTTGGTGTCGTTTTAGGCAAGGGAGAAGGCGTGCTTAAAAAAATTGCGCCTTCTTTTAAGTTTGGCCTCGGTAGCATCATGGGCACCGGCGAGCAAATGCTCTCTTGGGTTCATATCGATGATATTGTTAAAGGCTATGATTTTTTAATCGAAAATCCAAAAATCACAGGCATCATCAACCTTTGTTCTCCAAATCCTGTGCCTCAAAAAACGTTTGCCCAAACTCTAGCCAAAGCCATGAAACGCCCTTTGCTACTAAAAACGCCTGAATTTGTCATTCGAATGCTCTTTGGCGAAATGGGAGAATGCCTGATTATCCATGGCCAACGTGTGATCCCTAAACGATTACTTGCCTTAGATTTTGTGTTTGTTTATCCAACCATTGAAGAAGCCTTAACCGCTGAGTTTCAGCCATCATGACTTATCCATCACCTTATCAACTGTTAAATTATTTAAGTCATGATTGTTGGGTATCGGGTCCAAATTTGGCTGATAAAATGGGGCTATCTCGGACCGCCATCTGGAAACAAGTTAAAAAACTACAATCTAATGGTGTCGCGATTGAGAACAGTCATCACGGCTACCGCCTAAGCGACTCGTTAATCTTGCTTAATCAAAGTTCGATTGATAGTGGCATTGATGCCGAGTGGCATGAACAAGGCATTGAGTTGTTAGTATTACCAACGATAGACTCGACCAACACCTATGTCAAACGCCATGTCAAAACTAAACCTTGGACTGTCTGCGTCAGTGAACAACAAACAGCTGGGCGAGGACGGCTGGGACGTTCTTGGGCTTCACCCTTTGGTGAAAATATGTATTTAAGCATCGCCTGGCGAACCACCGTAAGCCTAGCAAAATTGTCTGGGTTAAGCCTAGCTGCTAGTTTGGCCTTGCGCAATGCACTGCGCCCATGGATAGATAATTTAAAAGTAAAGTGGCCAAATGATCTGTTTTGGCAAGGAAAAAAGGTTGCGGGGTGTTTAGTTGAGGTCACCGCTGAAAGCCACGGTAACAGCTTAATTGTTGTTGGTTTGGGTTTAAACATTAATACACAAACTCGTGATCGCCCCTTAAGTCATCTCCCCCACTGTTCCCTCCGTGATATTGTCAAACGCTCGGTCAATCGGAATGAGATAATCGTTGCCACAATCAATCACTGCCTGCATGCATTTAAACAATTTGAGTTTCAGGGTTTAACGCCGTTACAAAATACATGGAAAGAAGCTGATTATCTCTATAACCAGCCCATTACGATTTACCAATCCCAAAAGCAAATACAAGGCATTGCCAAAGGCATCAATGACCTGGGGCATTTGCTGGTTGAACAGGAAAATGGATTGATTGAAGAAATCAGTAGCGGCGACGCGACGTTAAATCACCCTTCATAAAAAAAAACAGCTTCAGGACGTCTAAATAACTTTCTTCATTGTTCCCCTCTCCCCGGAAACAGGGAGAGAGTGCCCAAAGGGTGGGAGAGGGGTTTTTGAAATGAAATTATATCCTGATGTGTGGCACCGAGTGCCTAAAATGCTTACGAAAAAGCCCGAATTAACGGGCTTAGTAGGATGACTTAGGCCTTTTCCAATTCGGCCATATGTATAATAGCTTAGCGCAATTGTCTCAGGCTTTTTAAAAGTTAATTACTAGCGACAATGCGGTAATGAACTCATATCAAAGCGATTAATTGACACGATTGGATGTGTTATTAGTCACTGCTCTCGTCAGCAGGTGCACCTTCTTTCTCTTGTTGAATACGAAGGTAAATCTCTTCACGATGAACTGAGACATCTTTAGGGGCGTTAATACCCAAACGAACTTGGTTCCCTTTGACACCTAATACGGTGATATTTACGTCGTCGCCAATAATCAAGGTTTCGCCAATTCGCCGAGTCAGAATTAACATATCAATTTCTCCATTACATACTTGCCACCATTCTTCCGTAACGGATCCCATGGCGATAAGATATAGCTCAACTTGTATAATATTATAACATAATTATCGTTATTCAGGGTTTATTTTACACAATAAACCTTAAGGAAATATTAAGGGGAATTTAAAATCATTTCTTCTTCTTTCAGTGTATCCTTTTTACCACCTTCAAAATACAACACTAAAACCACAATGGGCATATAAGCAATGCTCATAGCCAAAAGGGGATTTATCATACCAAAGGACACAGCATAAGCCCAGGGAAATAACCAAACTAGATTAATAGCAGTTACGCCAAGGGTAACGGGAATATGGCTTTTATAATGTCGGCTTGCATGTTGATAGGCATGAGAACGATGTGCCTTAAAAACATCTTCTTTTAAGTAGAAACGTCTCAGTAACGTCATTGTGGCATCCGTGATGAAATTTGCGAGCAAAATGATACACACAATAAATGATACCCAAGATATCGTCGCTAGATAGAGGCTAACCATCGCAATAAAGGCCCCTAAAAAACTGGATCCAACATCGCCCATAAACAGTTTTGCTTTTGGAAAATTCCATACGAAAAAACCAATCAACAAGGGGCAAAGCATCCACGTTAGTTCAGCCAAGGGGAAAAATAGGCGATCATGATAAAAAAAGGTAAT
Source organism: Legionella sp. W05-934-2 (assembly GCF_964199965.1). Classification (NCBI taxonomy): domain Bacteria; kingdom Pseudomonadati; phylum Pseudomonadota; class Gammaproteobacteria; order Legionellales; family Legionellaceae; genus Legionella; species Legionella sp. W05-934-2. The sequence goes on from NZ_CAXMZT010000004.1 coordinate 85,758, forward strand.
ACTTAACAGAAAAAATAAGGCTTCTGCTGCAGCAATACCATCAATTCCGTCCATAAAATTATATAAGTTGGTCATCCAAATCAAAAACAAATAACTAAAGCCTACAAACAATAAATAGCCTGCTTTTTCATTGACGAAATGAGGCATCAGGCTTCCTAACAGTGGTCCGACTAACAACCAATATAAAAAAATGGAAAACACGATAATCTGGCAGGTTAATCTGAATTTCGCAGATAGCTGATAGCGATCATCCACAAAGCCGAGTGCTGCTATGAGCAAAGCGGAGATAAACATATAGCCATTACCTGGGTTGCTATATGCATGATTCATCATTTGCCAAAGTAGGATCCCAGCCCAAATCGCAACAATAAGGACGACAAAAACTATCCCACCACCTCTTGGTGTTGGTAGCGCATGGGAACTTCGATCATTGGGCACATCCAATAACCCTTTTTGAAAGGCGTGGCGGCGGAAAATTCCCGTGCACAAAAAACTTAAACCAAAAAGTAAGGCAACGGTAACGGCATGAACAATCATTAGGCTGAAACTCTCGCAATCAATCGCTTCTTGGTTTCTTGATCGGCAAAAGAATCAACAATCGCCATTTTGGTAATTTCATTCATTTGTGCATCCGTAAAACTATAGGCGTTTTGAACTTTCTCATATTCACCGGCCAACGTGCAATCCATGAAAGGTGGATCATCCGAGTTAATGCTGACTTTGATACCCATTTCTAATAATTTCGGTAATGGATGTTTTGTCATATCCGGATATAAACCTAAGAAAATGTTACTTGTTGGGCATACCTCTAAGGCAATATCTTTATCTCGCACACGCTTAAGTGTGTCCATTGATTCGATACCCCGTACACCATGGCCAATTCGTTTAATTGGCAGTGTATCCATCGCCTGTTCCATGCTTTCGGGTCCTGCAAATTCTCCCGCATGAACTGTGCAGGATAAGCCACCATCATTGGCAATCTGGTAGGCACGTTTGAACAAGGGTGCAGGATAGCCAGCTTCATCCCCCCCTAAACCAAATCCAACAACACAAGGAACACTATTGGTATGAATTGTTTTGGCAATTGCTTCAGCAGCCTCAGCACCGTAATGGCGAACAGCCGTCACAATGATTCGGCCCGAAATCTCATGCTTTTCTTCCGCATCATCAACCGCTTGTTGAATTGCTTGTAAATGTTCTATGGATGGGATACCACTCGATTTTTCAGCATGGTCTGGTGAATACATCATCTCAATATAAATGGCCCCTTTCTCCGCATTGCGCTTTAAATAATCAAAGGTAATATCATAATAATCTTGAGGATATTTGATTAAATCCGCCAACTGATCATACACCGATAGGAAATGAATAAAATTATCAGAAGGATAGGTTTTACCATCCGGTGAAATTAATTTTTCAGGAATAGACAATTGATTACGTTTGGCTAGCTTCCTCGCTAAATCTGGCGCAACTGATCCTTCCAAATGAACATGTAGTTCGACTTTTTTTAACATATAACATTCCCAAACTGAAAATTGGCTTTATGGTAGCGGAAAAGAATTTAAAATGCGAGTCAGAAATAGGAAATGTCGTTAGTATGGGACAAAAATTCGGGCACGGGCACGGGCACGGGCACGGGCACGGGCACGGGCACGGGCACGGGCACGTATTAGAGTTTTCCCCGTCCAAAGAGAAATGTCAAGCCGTGATGTTACTTGTTACAAATTAAGTGCCGCTAACCATCCTTGGTATTCTCCATCCACTTCGGATTGTGCACGACTGGGTGACCATTGATGGGATGACTTCGCCTTTTTAGCGATAGCGTCAATCCCAGAAAATGCGCCAGCCCCAACACCCGCTAATAGCGCCGCCCCTTTGGCTGTCACCTCAATACCATTGGTGATTTCAACTTGACAACGACACTGGTCAGCTAAAAATTGTAAAAACCAATGATTGGCAGCCATGCCACCATCAACACGGCAGACATCTAAGGTTTTATTCATATCCGCTTGCATACAAGCCAATACATCTCGCGTTTGATAGGCCACGCCTTCCAGGGCTGCCCGAGCAATATGAGCGGGTGTCGTATCCAACGATAAGCCGACTAACTTGGCCCCGGAAGCATTATGCCAATGGGGGGCGCCTAGCCCTGTAAAACTCGAGACACAATAGACACCGCCATTGCTGGATACTTGCCTGGCCAAGATTTCACTTTGCTCCAAAGAATCCAACAAACCTAATTTATCATGTAACCATTTAATGGTCGTACCTGCATGATAGATACTGCCTTCTAAGCCATAGCAGCGTTGGTTTTTAACTTCATATGCGACAGTTGAAATCAAGCCATGCTTTGACTGCACCGGCTTATCACCCGTATTCATTAGTAAGAACGCGCCTGTTCCAAACGTGGCTTTGGCCATGCCAGGTAAAAAGCAATATTGCCCAAATAGAGCAGCTTGTTGATCACCCATCACCCCGGTAATTGGAATTTCTTTACCCAGTATATCGGGCATGATATTGCCAAAATTGGCATCGCACGCTCTAATCTCCGGTAAAACGGACTGGGGAATTTGCCAGAAATCAAGTAAATCAGCATCCCAAACGCCCGTGTTAATATCCATCAACATCGTTCGTGAAGCATTGGTGATATCGGTTGCGTAGACCTCTCCCCCCGTTAACCGCCAAAGTAAAAATGCATCGATGGTGGCAATAGCTAGCCGCTGCTGCTCAATGAGCGTTCGCCACTGTGGGTTATGCTTGAGTAACCATTCTATTTTACTGGCTGAAAAGTAAGGATCGATGCGCAAACCTGTTTTATCCGAAACCCAAGACTGATGATCTTCCAGCAACGCGTCACAAGTTTTTTGGGTTCGTCTATCTTGCCAGACGATTGCTGGCGATAAGACCTCACCAGTCAACTTATCCCAGGCTACGACCGTTTCTCGTTGATTGGTCAGGCCACAAGCAATAAAGTCATTGGCAGAATAATGATGGAGAACATCTTCCAAAGCTAGGAGTGTTGTTTGCCAGATTTGCTCCGCATCCTGCTCCACCCATTCGTGCTTTGGAAAAAAAGACTTCATAGGGTACTGACTGTTATAAAGGCTCTGTCCTTTCAGATCAAAGACCATCACTCTTGAGCTACTGGTTCCCTGGTCGATAGCTAGTAATAAATTAGACATGTCGAGTGCATTCATCCCTTATGAATATCGATATTCCCGTATCTTAGCGCGTTTGCTGTATTAAGAGCAAATTAAAATACCTGTCAAGGGCCCTGTCAATTGTTCAGAGCCAAATACTGATATTGTAAATAACGAAACAATAATCATTTGTTATAATTATAATACACAGTGTGTATTTGTCGCGGGTTTTAGTCTTAAAGATTAATCCATTGAGGAACACCATGGGTAAAAAAGTGATAATTTGCTTTAACCGAGAGGAAGAAAACGAGGTCAAAGCATTAGTAAGACGATTTCGAACAGTGCATGAAGACATGGGCTATGATGCCGATGATCTAGAAGTCGAAATCATATACCCTTGTGACATTGCTGCCGGTAAATATATGACTTGGGAAGGCACTGAACCATCAAAAGAAGATAAAGAAATTCTCAACAGTTTAACACCAGAAGATACTGTTTATGTGTGGGGACATGGTGCCCCCAATTATGCTTATATACCGGGTGCATCTTATGTTGAATTAGCAGATTACCTTGAAAAAGGCCTCAATAAAGACAATTTTGGACCCGGAAAAGGCCCCCTTAATATTAATGTCGAAACGTGTAACGGTGGGCGTGGTGGCGAACAAGGTAAAAGCAGTTTTTCTGCTCGGCTACATAGCTTGTTAGGGAAAAAAGGGATCCATGCCACAGTGACAGGCAGGTTAAAAAATGTTGTTGTTGATACTTCCTTATTGCCTATCGAAGGTATTAAAACGATTGACAGAGCTTATGATGGCTTACTTCATGCAGGGTTTACCATAGCTGACAAACGATATAAGCGCATGGCTCCTCGCAGCAAGGTCACCTACCGATGGGATCCCAGCAACCCAGATATCCAAATTAGAGTCGACAGTTATAGGCGTTCGACGCTAAGAGGATTCATCAAATTAAAAGAAAGCATTTTAGAAAAACTCAACTCATCCGACGTGAGGCCTTTAAATCCAGGGCAGCTACACCGAATTATGTTAACTATTGAGCTCAATCTTGCGCAATTTGATAAACCATTAGATACTAACCTGGTCAAAGAGCAGGTCCTGCAATTACAACAATACTGCCTTACTAGCGGAATAACCAGTAAAGAGTTACAGGAATTCGGCTTAGATTATTTTCTTGGATCATTGGGAAAAAAGGCAACAAAAGATGGTTTGTTAGTCGAAAAAACAGGTGTTCAAAGAAATGATCCCCTTTTGGAAATAGAAAAACAATCCTTTTATGAGTTTATCAATGACCATCCGGCTTTTAAAGAGCTGGATAGGCTGAGTCATTTACTGCAAGAAAAAAATTTACCTAAAACAACCAAGTTGGCAGAAATCATTGGGTCAAAAGAGACCTGCGATGGGGATGATTTATATGCCACTTTCTTTATCATCGCTCGGAGCCACAATTTAATTAAAAATGATGGAAACCTGGTTGTACCTGACTATGTTGAAAAATCGATGGGAATATTAAATAAAATGATAAGCCTTGCCTATGAAAGTGATTTAGATTATACGCAAAAAATAAAAGAAATTGACGCCCTGAAAAAACAAATGGTCTTTTATAAAAATGCGGATTATCAATTTGAAAAGATGGCTGATTTACAAAATCAAGAGCCCAAAGAAGGTGCAATCTATTTTGAAGTTAGTTCCCCTGGCATTTTGAAATATAGATTAAAATCGAATGAGGAAGAGCATGTTGATGAAATTAACATCGCTAGTTTGACAGGGATAACACAGACCCAACGTGAACAATTAATGGGTGGGGAACTATCGGTTCTAAATTCCATACAACAGCAAATACTTGATATCACTTCTCAGCGTGGGCATACGAAAAAGGAACTCACTTTTTGGGGAAAAATACAAGCAATATTCAATGGATTATCACGAGGATTTAGTGATTTTTTAAGCGAGCGTCATGAAGCGAGTAAATTAGAATTAATTGGAAATATTTTCTATCAACCTTATCAAAGTGTCAAAAGCACACTCGAATCTAAAGCAGAAGAAGCCAATACATTACATAAGGTGATTTATGCTTGTGAGCACCATGTGAAAACCTCAAATGTATTGAATAGACAATCGCTTTTTGACGCCCTCCACAGGGAACAAGAGCCCGCCCCTGAATTGCCACAGCCAGCGAGCAATCTGAACAAATCCAGTTAATTAGAATTGCTTGCTAGGATTCGACTTTCTCGGAAACGCGGCCATAGTGATCATTAAAGCGAACGATGTCATCCTCACCAAGATAAGGACCTGACTGCACCTCGATTAACTCCAACGGCACTTTGCCGGGATTTTCTAAGGCATGAATTTCTCCAACCGGGATATAGGTCGAATGATTTTCGGTGACTAAAAATGTTTCATTCCCACGGGTTACTTTGGCAGTACCCCTCACAACCACCCAATGTTCAGCTCGGTGGAAATGCATTTGCACCGATAAGCGGGCACCGGGATTCACCGTGATGCGTTTCACTTGGTAGCGATTGCCTTGATCAATGGAGTCATACATCCCCCAAGGTCGGTAGACTTCGCGATGAGAGTAGCACTCGCTTCTGTCTGCTGCTTTTAATTGTTCAACCACAGCTTTAACGGATTGAACTTTATCTTGATGAGCAACCAAGACAGCGTCTTTTGTTTCAACCACAATCACATCATCTAAACCAACAACAGCCACTAATCGACTATCTGCTCTCACCAACGAATGGTTGGTATCCTTGGCAATAACATCTCCTTGCAACACATTCCCCTGCGCATCCTTTTCGGAAATATCCCACAGTGCTTGCCATGAACCAATATCACTCCAAGCCGCATCCAATGAAACAACCACCGCATTATCGGTTTTTTCCATGACAGCATAATCAATGGAATCTGAAGGACAAACAAGAAAAGCCTCTTTATCCGCACGAATAAAATCACTATCTTTCATAGCACAAGCCATCGCTTGCTGGCATGCAGCTATCATCTCTGGTTGGAATTGGGTAAGCGCATTCAAATAATCACTGGCTTTAAATAAAAATAAGCCGCTGTTCCAATAATATTGCTTGGATGCAACATATTCTTCTGCTGTTTGAGCATTTGGCTTCTCCACAAATCGGTCAATGTGAAAAGCCGACGAGGTTATCTTTTTACCACGATGGATATAACCAAATCCCGTTTCAGCATAGGTCGGTTCAATGCCAAAAGTAACCAGACGACCTTGTTCTGCTTGTTGAATGGCTTCTTCAACCGCTTGTTCAAACGATTGCTGGTTATCGATGATATGATCAGCAGGCATCACTAATAGGTAAGGGTCTTGATTCAGTGATTGCGCATAATAGGCCGCCAAGGCAATGGCAGGGGCTGTTGAGCGTGGCTCTGGCTCGAGAAGAATCGGATGGGTAACATAATCCATCTGCCGAATTTGTTCTGCGGCCAAGAATCGGTGTGTTTCATTGCAAATAATTAATGGCTTATCAAACTGAGATCCTGACACTCTCATGAGTGTTCGTTGCAATAGGCTGTGTTCACCTTTTAAGTGTAAAAATTGTTTTGGATACCATTGACGAGACAAGGGCCACAACCTTGTCCCTGAACCACCGGCTAATATAATTGGAAGAATCATTTGACACTCATTGTGTTATCGGCAATATAATCGAAGTAATTTAGCACACCCTTGCGCAACAAGCAAAAGACCCGGACACACCCTAGGGTCTTGGTGCAAATTTCTTTTCCACCTGATGATGTCTATTATCAATGGCAGCAATATACCCATCAATTTGAGCCATTAGATGATACTGAATAAATGCTTTATGTTTTTCACAATGGGCTCTTATATAATTTACATTATCCTGAGGATAACCCTTAGTTGACTCTAATATATCATTTGTTCGCCATAGAACAGAATCGCTACTAATTCTATTTCTATCCACGGCTATTCTTGAAGGTCGTAATTGCTTGTCAAAAGGAATCGTTAGGTCAAACCATCTTTGCAGAAGATGGGCAGGTAATGATTTTTGCGCCAGGCCTTTTGTGCTACTTGATAGTTCCGTGTGCAACCTCTCATAATCAAAATGGAAGTTAGGCTTACCTAATTGTTCCTTTAAAACTGACTTCAAAGCTAATAATAAGGCTCTTCTACTTTGCGAGCCGACCGCATTGACTATGGCCTGACACATAAAGCTATCTAAATTGTAAAGTGCGTATTTAAACGGTGAAAATGACTTGAACTTTTTGCCTTGATTTTCTGAGTTATAATTTATTTTGGTTAAACTTAGTTCAGGATACTGGGTTAAAAAGAATGTTATGGCGTCTTCGTTTCCCTGGGAAATAGCATCCATTACTTTAATTAACAGACTTCTCGGTCGTATTTCACTAGCGAATAAACTGTGGTTAACTGCGCTAAAACGACATGAGTCCTCATATGTCCGTAGCTTATCGTCAATCGCGCGGAGTATCTCAATGGGTAACTCATTAAACCCTTGATAGTCATATGCTGCGCTCGTGTTATCGTAGGTAACAGAGAGATTAGGCTGTGTGGCGATATGAAATGCAATTTGACGCCTTAACAAGGGGTTATTTGCGCTATAAGCACACTTTTGGAAACACAGTGCCTCACAGCGCTTAAGGAACGAAAAAAACATGGCGCTAAAGGCTTTGGCATCTGGCAACCGACTGGGATCTGAGTTTGTTAAAGTAAGGGTTGTAATATAAGGGCTTAGCTTTATGAGACTTTTAAAAAAAGTATCGCCCCCAAAATGAGCCTTATCGATGCTTACATTAACCTTAATATCGCCATTTAATTTTTTTATGCGTTCTAACGATTTAATCTCATCGTCAACTGACCAATTTCTTAAGGGAGAATAGGACAAATTAGTTGTGAGGTTAAGTCTGTGTATGGCCGTGATAAATGATAAGATAGGATCATCCACTTCGTTTAAGTCGAGAGAAAATTCGGGGCTATTATGCGTTTTTAAAAAGCAAATGAAATCAATGATATCGATAGAGTTGGTTATACGGTTACTGGGCTGGTAATCCGGTGGCAGGTCCAAAAACTGTTTCCTTCTCCCCAGACATGGGGAGAAGGTGCCCAAAGGATGAGGGGGTTGCTGAATCAACGTTATTATTTTAATGTATGGCACATTGTGCTTGAGATGCATTCAAAAAAGTAGGCTTTAAATGGAAGATTGTTTCCAAATAGATCATCAGTATCAGGACTTAATAAACATCTTTCATGCATGCTTTTTTAAGTCGCATAATACCAAACTGGTTCGCGGCGGAAGTGAGCCAATTTATTTGCCTGCCGATAATCAACGACCCTACCATGCGATTTATTTTGCCCATGGCTATTTTAGCAGTGCATTGCATGAGGTTTCCCATTGGTTAATTGCTGGGGATAAAAGGCGGCAGCTTGAAGATTTTGGCTATTGGTATGTACCGGATGGTAGAAGCGAGTCTGAGCAAACATTGTTTGAACAAGTTGAAGCAAAACCACAGGCGTTAGAGTGGATTTTATCCCGTGCGTGTGGTTATCGGTTTCAGATTAGCGTCGATAATTTAAATGGCGCACCGGTTGATTTGGCGATGTTTAAGAAGGCAATTTTGCTGCAAGTGAAAGCATATTGCATGAAGGGGTTACCCGAGCGTGCGCGAATTTTTCATGAGGCGTTGGCTTTGTTTTATGGTAGGCCTTTAAGTTTCAGAATCGAAGATTTTCAATAAATTTATCTTATTCGGTAACGCAGACGGTTACGCAAACGTTCACGTATGACTCAATTTATTTCCATGGATCTCTTCGCTATCCTCATGGATTATAGAACTTTTACGTGATGCTCAACTTTTCTAAATATCAAGCTTCTTAAAAATATACCAGGGCAAATGTCTAATGATAAACATCAAATATCGCCATTTCCATGGGGTATAGATAACTCGTCGTCCTTTGGACATCCCTTTGACAATGTCAGTGGCAACGGTTGATACCGAGGCTAATTTCATCCCTTTTAATTCAGTTGTCATAGGCGTTTGCGTAGGGCCTGGCTTAATCAAACAAATTCGTACATTCGTTCCGACTACCCGATGTTGCAGACCTTCACTGATAAAGCTAACCATTGCTTTTGCAGCACCATAATGATAATTCCGTTTTCGCGCTTTATCGCCTGCGACCGAACTAATGATACCTAACGTCCCCTGCCCCTGTTCAATCATTTTCGTCACAATAGCCTCTGCAAAAAAGGCCACAGACAAGGCATTGACTTCAATGACTTGCCGCAAAGACGTCAGATCAGTTTGGGTTTGTTTTTGTTCGCCCAATGTGCCCTGGGCGATTAATGCCATATCAATGGGCCTTATTGACAAGGATTGGATTAGCTCACCAATGGATATTTCATCACAAAAATCCGGAAGCCGTTCGGAAACTACTTTTAGGTTAGTTGCTCGCACCGATATATCGTCTAACAAGGCCTGTAACTTATTCTTATCCCTTCCGACCAGAACCAATTCTTGCACATCCGGTTGCCGTCCCCATAAACGAATACAGTGCGCAGCAATCGCTGACGTTGCGCCAATAACAACTATACGTTTACCCATATCAAACCTCATCCATGACACGATTAGAAAAATTGGAACAAATTCCTGGATCACGAAAAGCTTGAAATTTTTTCAACCCAGGGTAAGACAATTGGAAACATGCAGCAGGCATTAATGCATCCTTAGCAGTGTAAATCCTTCCTCCCATATCAACCACTTGTTGGGTTAAATTGACCAGTAAGTTTCTCTCTTTTTCATTGGCTGCAAAGTCAACTGCTAAGGTGACACCATGCATGGGAAAGCTTAAAAGCCCTGGGGAAGACTTAGCTGAAAACGTTTTTAACACCGATATAAAGCCGCCTAAGCCAGATGATTTGATTTTGTCTAAGAGTTGTTGAAGGCCTGCTAAGCGATTGCCATAAGGGATCACACATTGAAATTGGTACATCCCTTGATGACCATAAAATTTGGACCAATGCTTTAAGCGGTCCAATGGATAAAAAAAACTGACATAATCTTTAACGCTCTGCTGATTAAATCGATTTTTATTAAATATTGCCGCGGCCATGAAGCGATTAACCGGTCGATTAATCAAATTTCCTTTAAAAGGATAAGGCAGATCAAAGGCTGATTTTAATTTCAGTGGCCTCATTTCTCTCAAAAAATTTGCACGCATGAAAACACCCCGCCCTGCCTTGCGGGTGACACAGTCTAACCAGGCAACGGTGTAATCCCAATCCTTTTCGGAAGAATCTGCCAACTCAAAAAAATGGGCTAATGACTTAAAAGGTATTTTTTCTTGTGAAAGATAATAACTCCTACAGGGTATCAGTTGCAGTGTTGATTCAATAATGATACCTGTTAGCCCTAAACCGCCAATAGTAGCAGCAAACATATCGGCATTTTCTTCTTGGCTACAATCCAGCGTTGTCCCATCACTGCGCACGAGTTTGAGATCAATGACATGGCAACCAAACGTGCCTTGGCGATGATGGTTTTTACCATGCACATCATTGGCAATCGCCCCGCCCACGCTTATCCATTGGGAACCTGGGGAAACAGCAAGGCACCATCCATGAGCCATGGCAAATTGTTGAATCTCACCAACGGTCACACCGGCTTCACACCGCAGTTTTCCCTTTTGATTGTCAAATTCGATCAGCTTATCAAGCCATTGACAGGAAATCAGTGTTCCTGACTGATTTAAACAAACATCCCCATAACTGCTACCAAACCCATAGGGTAATATGGGTTTTTTTTGCCTTTGGATCAATTCACTGGCTTGAAATCTATCCACAAGATAGGTCATGGATTGTTGGTTAGGTGCTGGGCGCCCCCAGGATGCACCGATGCGTTCAGTCATCGAATTCCTATTTAAAACCAGCAGGTTGACCTGCTCAATTTTTATGGTTAATAATGGTTAATAAGGCTATCTGTTAGCCTTATCAGGGAATATCCCCTTATTTCAAACGGCCAAAATAATCATAACATTGAGACAGAATGAATAACAAACAATTATCTTTGTCGCGTATCGTTATCCCAGGATTACTTGGTAATGTCCTTGAATGGTATGATTTTGCCTTATATGGTTATTATGCCGCTACTATTTCACCCTTGTTTTTCCCTGCACAGAATAAAACCGTATCGCTGATTGCTGCCTTTGTCGTTTTTGCTATCGGCTATATCATGCGGCCATTGGGTGCCATAGTCTTTGGTCATTTGGGCGACCGAATTGGCCGAAAAAACGCCTTATCCATGGCAATTTTATTGATGGCTATACCCACGACCATCATCGGACTGCTACCGGAATATGATACCATTGGTATTTGGGCAACCTGGGGGCTTATTGCTTGCCGATTACTACAAGGTTTGGCGGTGGGTGGCGAGTTCACCGGCGCTATGGTCTATATTTTGGAACACGCGCAAAACAAACATCAAGGCTTTTACAGCGCACTTGCCATGTCGTCAGCGTTTTTAGGTCTTCTACTGGGTTCATTAGCCTGCAGTATCACCAGTTTATTTTCAATTTCCTGGTTGTGGCGAGTACCCTTTGTGTTTAGTTTGTTACTTGGTTTTCTAGGCTTGTATTTACGTCTACGCATGCCAGAAACACCGGCATTTACCCAACTTATACAAACACATACCACCAAACATGCCCCTGTTAAGACACTATTTAAACACCATTGGCGAGATGTCATCAGGGGAGTTGGGTTTGTCATGCTTCCAACGGCATCCTTTTATATGTGCTTTTTGTACTTACCCACGTATTTACACCATTTCTATCAAATACCCCATGCCCTGGTGCAATGGAGCAATAATGCGGGTCTTATCGCTTTAATCTTATTAACACCGGTATTTGGCTTGTTAGTCGATCGCTTTGGCAAGGTTAATCTACAAGTGCTTGGGTTGGCATGCTTTATTAGCCTTAGTTTACCGTTATTTATAGCGCTAACAAACCATTCAACCTGGTCTATTCTTTGTGTTAGCTTAGTGTTTTCATTGATGGTTGCCATTGTATTTGCTGGTATTCCCGCATTATTATATGACTTATTCCCTGCACCAATTCGTTATTCAGGCTTATCATTTCCTTACAACCTTGCAACCGCTTTGTTTGGAGGGAGCACCCCAGCCATCAATACTGCCTTAATTAATCATTGGGGTGATATGTACATTCCTGCTTATTATTTAATCGCTTTAAGTGTGTTTAGCCTGTTATTTTTTATCAAACCGCCCCTAAAAAAGGCGTTGATAGAAAGTAAAGTTGAGATTAAAAGTTAAATTTTCAACCAATCAGATCACAACCCCATTCTTTTTAGGTATACTAAAGGAACTGCTAATCAATTAGGATCTTGTTTGACATTAAAGGCTATGTATAACGCTATCGCTAAGCGCTATGATATTGCCGATCAATTTGGATCAATTTCAAAGAGCCACACGATAGCAATCAAGCAAATCGAAACTGTCATGAAAGATCATCACCTTCCCGTTAAAGTCTTGGATATGGGTATTGGTAATGGTGCTTTCCTTCAGCAATTATTGCCTATCCTCAAACAAGCAAAACTCACTGGCATCGATATTTCCCCCGAAATGATTAAACTGGCGCAAGAAAATTTACCCATTCTTTGTATTGAAGGTTCCGCTACGGAAGCCAGTCATTATTTACCAGCTCATAGCCAAGATTTAATATTAGCCCATTTTATTAATGCGTATATTCCCATTGATACGTTACTCCAGCAAGCCAATTTATTAACGCGTTCTAATGGCTACTTTTCGATGATTACAACAACCTATGAATCGTTCCCCGAAGCGCAAAGAATGATTGCTGAGTTTATCAATGATGGTAGCATTGTTGGGCGCTTGGTAGGTCACTATTATAAAAATTTGGTACGAAACACCACCGTTTCTTCTGGCTTAGAGGATTTGTTTTGTTCTTTTGACAACCATGGTTTCAAGGTAGTTGAGCATCAACGGTTAGAAATTCCCTTCCAACTGAACAACATTGACGATCTTATTTTGTTTGGCATTGATGGCACCTGGTTTTTAAACTCCATTTCCATGCGCATGCTCCCTAAACAATTTCTTATCGAACGCTTAAAACGTCTATTTGAACGAATTTTCACCTTCCCCTATAAAGACACCCACATCATCGATATTATCCTAGCTAGTAAATAGGACAAGCCTTTCGCATCTTAGCCATATTGCTACTTACCAAGAATCACTGAAATGCACTTAATTGGCAAAAGGATGCTTTTTTTTGGCGAGCATAGCCGTAATAACAGGCAAGTCCGGTGATACAGGCAACAAGCATCATATACCAAGCCGGCGCAAACACATTATTCGTCCATTCAATCAGTAAGGTGCAAACAACGGGACTAAATCCCGAAAATAGTGCGAACGATAAATTATAGCTCAATGCGACCCCTGAATAGCGAATAGCGGTAGGAAACATCTGTGGCAATATGGCACCATAACAACTTGGAAAGATGCCAAACAACAGCGTAAACAGAAAATAACTGGTGTACACCAACGGCATTTTTCCAGTGCCAAATAACAAGTATATTGGATAAGCAACAACCAACATACCAATCACGCAGGTAAAGTAGACTTTAATATGACCAAATCTATCTGAAATCAAACCACCCAAGACAATAGCAAAACATAACATGAGAATACCGAGCGTATTTAAATGCGTCACTTTGCTAAAATCATAATTTAGATATTTATGCAGATAAGTCGGCCAATATAAATACATAAACAAGCATACGGAAGCGAGTGCTACCAAACACACACCTTGCAATACCTGAGGGTAATACCCTCTTACTAAATCAAGCAAAGGAATAGCCGGTTTTTCTTCCTGTGTTAACGACTTGAAGGCGGCTGTTTCTTGTAAATGTCGACGCAATACGATTGCTCCAATGCCAAAAAAACCTCCCAGGATGAAGGGTATTCGCCAAGCATAGGCTAAAATTTCCTGCTCTGTAAAATAGGTCGTTAACAAAAAAGCAGCCAATGAGCCCATCAATAAACCGATGTTGATCCCAAAAAATAGCACAGCCATCGCAAACCCAAGGCGTTGTTTAGCCACATGTTCAGAAATAAACGTCATTGCCGCAGGAATCTCCCCGCCAATGGCCAATCCCTGCATCAAGCGAAGGATTAACAATAACATGGGAGCAAACATACCAATTTGAGCTGTTGTTGGTAGGATACCAATCGCAAAGGATGGCACAGCCATAAATAACACCGTTAGCAAAAATACCACTTTACGCCCGTAGCGATCGCCAAAATGGGAAAAAATCATGCCACCTAACGGCCGAATAAGGTACCCTGCTGAAAACACCGCCAAGGTTTTTAACGTGGTGACAAAGGAGGATCCCGTCGTAAAAAACAGTTTTTCGATATAAGGGACCAGGAACATGTAGATGATGAAATCGAAAAATTCTAAAACACCACCCAACGAAGATAAAATCAAAACCTTTTTCTGCGCCTTGGTAAGATTTGATGTTGCTTGATTCAAGTTAAAACCAACTGATAAAAATAGGCATTTTACCAAACTCCCTGTGTGGATGACAATCCTTGGTTTAATGAGAAATAGCCCTAACGTGAACGTTTGCGTTACCGTCTCCGTTACCGACGCTATCATTGACATTCCCATAGCTTTATACAATGATAAAAATCTATCAGCATAAATATCTTTCTTCATTCCCTCTTCTCCCCAAACATGGGGGGAAAGTGCCCAAAGGGCAGATGAGGGTTGTTGAATCGAAGTGACTATTTTTGATGTTTAACGCATTGAGCTTGAAATGCTAACGAAAAATAAAAGGAACACCATGACGGACACCATGACTAATTTTGGCGCAGGCCCTGCTAAATTACCGTTACCTGTTTTGCAGAAAATTGAAGAAAACTTATATAATTGGCAAAATACAGGGCTTTCCATCTTAGAAATCGGTCATCGCAGCAAACCGTTTCAAGCGTTAGTCGACAAGATGGTCTCATCGGTGCGCCGCATCCTTTCAGTACCCAATGATTATGCCATACTATTTCTGCCCTCGGGTGCTCAAACTCAATTTGCCATGTGTAATCTCAATCTCCTGGGCACGCACAAAACAGTGAACTACCTCGAAACCGGGCACTGGTCTAAAAAAGCCATTTCTGAAGCCCAAAAATATGCCCACGTTCATATCGTTGCCAGCAGTGCTAATCAACAATTCAATCAGATCCCCAATGAAGATAGCTGGGATATCCATCCAGATGGGGCCTTCCTCCATTTCACCGATAATGAAACCATTGGCGGACTGGAGTTTCCCTTTAAACCGAATGGAAATGGGCAGTTTTTAGTGAGTGATATGAGCTCTAATTTATTTTCTCGTCCCATTGATTTTCAGGATTACGGTTGTATTTATGCCTGCGCTCAAAAAAACTTCGGCATTGCTGGCATGAGTCTTGTGATTATTCGAGAAGATCTATTCGATAGAGCGTCCCCCCAAACACCTGCTGTGTTTGATTACAATCAACAGTGGCAAAACAACTCGTTATTGGCGACCCCGCCAACTTTTGCCTTCTATGTGGCATCACTGATGTTTGATTGGATTGAAGAAAATGGTGGTGTTGAGACGTTTGCCAGGCTTAGCATGCAGAAATCCCAGCTTTTATATGATTGTATTGACCAAAGCGGCTTATATCATAATCCAGTTGACAGTCGTTACCGCTCTCGCATGAATGTCCCCTTTATTTTAACGCAGGAAGCATTAACAGAGGACTTTTTGCAACGAGCAACCAAGGCAGGATTTGCCAATCTAAAAGGCCACCGAAGCGTTGGTGGTGCCAGAGCAAGTATTTACAATGCCATCACGCTTGATGAAGTCGAGTCCTTAGTGGCGTTTATGCAGCAATATGAACAAGACCATGGATAAATTAATTCAACATGCTTGGATTCCACCTAAACCCTTTCAATATGTGTTTTTTGATGTGGATAGCACCCTATCTGCCATTGAAGGGATCGATGTTTTAGCCAATTGGAATCATGTCGGTGAAGAAGTTGCTGCTATTACTGAGCAATGCATGTCCAAAACGGGGATGAATCCAAAAGCTTATCAATATCGTTTGGATAAGGTGAAACCTACGTTGCAGCAAATCAACGAACTAAGTGAATTGTATATCCAGCAATTAACACCCGGCGCTAAAGAAGTTATTGCTATTTTACATCAATTAGGGAAAACCCCTTTTATTATCTCCGCGGGCCTTAAACAAGCATTGATACCACTGGCACACCATCTATCCATTCCTTTAGCACACACCTTTGCCGTTGATATCTATTTTGATGAAACGGGAAATTACCATCATTTTGATAACACATCGTTACTCGCCAAAAAACAGGGTAAATCAAGCATCATTGAACAGGCCTGCCCTACTCGTGACACCGTGTTACTAATAGGTGACGGGTTAAGCGACCTTGAAGCAGAGGGTGTGGTCAGTCGTTTTGTTGGCTTTGGTGGTCACTGTCTTCGAGAAAATGTGCAAAAGGCCAGTGAGTTTTATATCAAAACACCGCATTTATACGCACTTTTACCTTTGTTACTAACAGCAAACGAAGTAGAAAAGTTAAATCAGCAAGCATCTAACCTGTATATGAAGGGACTAACAGCGATTCAGACCAATCAAGTTATCATGAAGGAGCTAGGAAATGTTCAAAATTAAGATTATCGATCATTACCCACAAAAGACCTTAGCCAATTTTGACTCGCAACAATTTGAAACGGGTGAGGACTTCGATAACCCAGATGTCATTCTTGTTCGCTCTACGAAATTACATGACCACCCTTTCTCCGATAAACTCAAGGCCGTTGGCCGAGCGGGTACGGGTATTGACAATATCCCGGTTGAAAAGTTAACCCAACAAGGTATTCCGGTATTTTATGCCCCTGGTGCGAATGCAAATGCAGTTAAAGAGTTAGTGGTTGCAGCAATGATCATGGCATACCGCAATATTCGACCCGCCCTGTCTTTTATTGACACGTTAAAGCAGGAGTTGCCAAGCGACCTATCCAGCAATATCGAACAAAACAAGAAACGATTTGCAGGCCAAGAATTGTCTGGAAAAACCCTGGGCATCATTGGGGCTGGTAATATTGGTGTAAAAGTGGCCAACATTGCCCACCATTTAGGTATGCATGTGATAACCTATGATCCGATGATGACCCTATCCAGCGCATTAGCCCTGATACCCGATGTCAATCAAGCAGAATCCATTGAAGCAGTGTTGTCACAATCGGATATTATCTCCTTGCATGTCCCTTTAGTGCCCGAAACAAAGCATCTTATCAATCAACATACCTTATCCTTACTAAAACCAGATGCCGTGTTAGCAAATTTTTCGCGCGAAGGGATTGTTGATGAAAAAGCGTTGCTCAATGCCCTTGACCAAAAGCAACTGAAGTCCTATATGACCGATTTTGCAACAGCCGAGCTGGTTAAGAGAGAAAGCGTCATTTGTTTTCCCCATTTAGGGGCGAGTACGCAGCAAGCACAAGAAAATGCTTCCTCGATGGTCATTACCAATGTGAAAAACTTTTTAGAATTTGGAACGGTTTCCTTTTCGGCAAACTTTCCAGAGACACGACTCGTCAAACCGGATAGTTTCAAGGGGTATCGACTGGTGATCGCCAACGAAAATAAACCGGGGGTGATTGCTGAAATGACGCAAGCCATTTCACGCTCCAATTTAAATATTGAACGAATGGTTAACTCTTCTAATGAAGCCATTGCATTCAATTTAGTCGACATCACTGGCGATGAAGGGGAACTTCAACAAGTCATCAAAGAAATTGAACAATCCAATCATGTACTCAATGTCAGATTAATAAACTATCAATGATTGGGTTATGTGGTTTCATTTTTTTTGTGAAACAAACACGTATTTTTATAATTTTCTGTCGTATCAAAATAACCAATTACAAACGATTCTTCATTGAATACCAGCTTATCCCCATCCAGGCTAAGCGTTATCTTGCTTAGTTTTGATTTAATACTTTCTCTATCAGCGTTCATTGCTGAATTAGTTATAAAATAAACTAAATTTAAGCTATTAGTATCAGCATCCCATTTAGCATGTCTTGTGGTAATTTCTTCAGCATCTCGAAATGAGTCATGGGAATTTTTGAAGCCACCAATGATAAACTCCACTTTATAACTGGGTGAAAAGGGTAGCGTTAATTTAATGTCAAAACGTGCGTGTTCAATTTGAACCCGAACCTCATATTGTTGATTGCTGTCACATTGTCCAATCCAATCGCCTGAAAAATTGATATTGTTTTTGATGCTTTTATTGATAATCTTTTGAGTATTTGTTTCATCCATTAAAAATGCAGGTAATTGAGCTTGAGCAATCGTCGTTACACCAACAGATAAAACTACAGCTGCTAATTTAATTTTATTTAACACGTCATTTCCTATGATAGTGACAGCACATAACTAGAATAAATCAGATCCTTATAATACAGGAACTAGTTATAATTTTAAATTTATAGACGAATTTTTGTGGTGAGTTGCCGAAAGACAAGGATTAATTAACGATCAATCATGGGCTAAGTGGCCTGCGCATACCGAGCATTGGATTTCGTTTTTTCCAGTAGTTTTTTGGGAAAATATAATTTGAAGTGGGTATACTCACCCAGTTTAGAATCACAGCGGATATAGCCACCAAATCGGTCCATCACTAATTTGCAAAAAGATAAACCGATTCCAGTGCCCATAAACGTGGTTGTGTAAAAGTGCTCAAACAATCGTGATAATTGTTTTGGGCCCATCCCTTTTCCGGTATCACGAAAATGAAGCACATGATATTTATCTTGCGTTTCTGCCCAAATTTGGATAGTCCCTTTTTGCGCTGTTGCGATAGCGTACAGGGCGTTTTTCATTAAATTAAACAGGACATGTTGCATTAACAATGGCGAGCCAACAAAAGCAAAATCGCCTTTGCAATCGATTAAATCTCGACCCTGGCTATATTGGAACGGATAACGACTTAATGCCTGCTCTAAACACAAAGCCATCGAGCACAGTTCCAGTTGGCAATTATCGAGTGAATTTTCCCGCCCCGCTTTGACTAACAGCATGTCGATAATGGTATTGGCATAATCGATTTCGCTAATGATTCGCTGACTGACACCCGACAAATGTTGCAAACGTTGATTTCGGATAGGCTTATCTACCAATCCAGCATTTCGCGCTTGTTCATACCCATGAAATAAGGCCGGAGAATAGCGCGCTAACGCTTGTGCGCCACTTTTGATGCCTAATAACGGTGTTCGCAACTCATGGGCAATCATCCCAGCTGCTGCTGCCATTCCATCTAGTCGCTGTTGCTGTAACATGGCCGTTTTATAATTTACCGTTGATCCCGCAATGACAATGAAAGCCATGACAATCAACATTTCCATATGTTCTTCACCAAAATACAGCTCGGGTGTTAACAGATAATAACAAAAAAGTGCTATACCCCACCCTAAAGCCAACAACACCGATAAACTAAATAAATCAACTAATAAAACCAATAAAAAGATACTACACAACAAAGACAAAGCCGAAATCACAGACGCTTGATTCATTAAAAAATAGAATGCAAAGAAAAATGATAGCGTATAAAGAATGGTTACAAACCAATACCACGGGAGATATCGGCGAAAGCTTGTTGGCCAGACTGGCGTTAAAATCAATCCTAATCCTAACCCACTACCTATGATTCTTAAAGTCAAGTTTTCATAATATTGAGGAAACCACGACGTCCATACAAAATGAAATAAAACAAAGCCAAATAAGGCGATAACACCAACGGCCACCAACTGATGGGAGGCATATGCCAGCGAACGCTGCATGTTGTCATCAAGGTATCGAATAATCTGTCGCAATTTCCCTATCACAAGCTTTCCTATTCAAACTAAACTTGTGCATTTTGAAGGATTCATCCTACCCCTGTCAATCTTGCCTTTTATTCTAATAAGCCCGATGCATTAATTATTTATTCGGATGCGGGTATAGGCACGTGAACGTTAGCGTTACCGTCTGCGTTACCGAATTTAGTTAAATCAACAGATATCAGTCTTTTAAAAATCAGAAGCAATAGGCTGCGTGTTTCATCATGTTAAATTTAATTACCGAAAATAAATCAAGCGAGTTTTATTGCTAGAATCAAGTCATCTCGATAACGCAGACGTGAACGCAAACGTTCACGTATATGCAATACTATTACCACTATTGACTAAGCGCCCAGGTTACATGCTACCATCTTGCTTTTTTGTTGGAATCAAATGGCCAAACCAATCATCATTGCTACCCGTGAAAGCGAATTAGCCCTTTGGCAAGCAAATTATGTCAAACAACAATTGACCAATCTATTCCCTGACAAGGATATTCAATTGCTGCCAATGAAAACAACAGGCGATAAATTTCTTAAAGACAAATTGCAAGCAATCGGGGGTAAGGGGCTATTTGTTAAAGAGTTGGAAGAAGCGATTCTCGATGGACGAGCCGATCTAGCTGTCCATTCTATGAAAGACGTTCCCGCCTCTTTCCCACAAGGATTAGGCTTGGCTGCGATTCTTGAGCGCCACAATCCTTTCGATGCATTACTTTGTCATGCAAATGAGAATCTCGCATCATTGCCTCAAGGCGCTGTCATCGGGACTTCCAGTCTACGTCGAGAAGCGCAAATTCGGATGCTTCGCCCTGATTGTCAGGTACTCCCTTTGCGTGGCAATATCCATACACGTATTCGAAAATTACAAAATAACGAATTTGATGCCATCATCTTAGCGACATCTGGTTTGGAGAGAATGGGCTTAAGCCATCTGATCCATGAACAATTTGATGCAGAAAGCATGCTGCCTGCTTGCGGTCAAGGGGCGTTAGGCATTGAATGTCGCACTGCGGATGATGAGTTAATTAAGATGATTCATCATTTAGCATGCTCTAAAACCTCTGTTTGCATCAACACAGAACGGCAGGTCAATGCCTTGCTGGGCGGAAATTGCCATGTCCCTATCGCGGTGTATTGCCATTTCATCAACAGCAATCGATTAAATTTACGCGCAAAAATATTTGCTCAAGACGGTAGAAAATGCCTTTCGTTTGTAGCGGATGCACCCGTTGAAGACGCTCATATCCTTGCCGATCGTTGTGCCAACGATCTTCTGGCACAAGGCGCTCAAGCGCTTATAAACCAAGCAGGTGCACATGACTGAGTTTCCCTTACAAGGTCTCCATATTATTAACACCCGCCCCAAACACCAAGCCCCTGCATGGTCTCAACCTTTACGTGCGATGGGGGCAACCGTGAGCGAACTGCCTGCTATAGAAATAAAAGCCATAAAACCAAACTGGGAATCAAGCGTTTTGCCCCTAGAACAATTCGATCAATTGATATTTGTCAGCGCAAATGCCGTGCATTTTTTTTTCCTGGCATTGACAAACCAGCAAACGCTTAGCGATAAAACCCAAGTCAGTGCCGTTGGTCAACAAACAGCCTACCAATTAGAAAAATTTTCTGTGAATGCAAGCTATCCCACAATGGCAGATAGTGAACATTTATTGGCAATGCCACACTTCCAGCAAGTCAAAAACCAGCATATTTTGATAATCAAAGGGGTTGGCGGACGCCCCTTGTTAGCCCAGACGTTAAGGCAACGAGGCGCACAGGTGCAGCAAGTCAATGTTTATAAACGCTGCTGTCCAAAGCCTATGAACAATCTGGATGAACTCTGGCAGGATCAGCAAGAAACGATTATACTGATAACCAGTACGACTGCGATTGATAACTTATTTCATATGATGCCCGACTATCACCCACAGTTGTTGCAAACCACATGGCTGGCGCATAGTAAGCGTATTGCAACGTATGCCATGGAAAAAGGCGTCAAACACGTTATCATTTCTGACGGGGAAGATCTGTACAATACATTACTGAATTATCAACAAGGATTGGGACATGACCGATAAGATAAAAAAAGAATTAGACAACGCAGACAAACCCGAAAATTCCGAGGCAGTGGCCAATACCGATCATTCTAAGAAAAACACATCATTGACTGCTTATATCAGCTTAGTGGTCGCTTTCGCCGCTTTGTTTGCAGCCGCTTACAGCTTCAAACAAGCACAACTTCGCGATGCGTCTTTAAACGAGCAATTATTAATCACCAATAAAACAATCGGTGGCTTAGTTGACGAGCAACAAGAATTTAAAAAGGCCATTGAATCCGCCGATCAACTGTCCCAAAAGAAAATCACCCTGTTTGAGGAGAAGTTAGAGGGGTTTAAGAAAACGATCCAAGAAGTGGACAAAGGAAGCAGTGAAGTTGACGTCTATTTTCAATTAAAAAAAGCCCAATACTATTTGCAGCTAGCACAAATTAATGCCCATTGGTCGCAGCAACCGCAAACAACCATTGAGCTTTTAAAGCAAGCCGATTTATTATTATCTGGCCAACATCAAAGCGCTATTTATACCATCCGACAACAAATAGCCGAGGATATTTCGACCTTAGAAAAGCAACCAAAGCTTGATATTGTTGGCTTATTAACAAAAATTAACGCCATCCAAGCACAAATACACCAATTATCCTATCGTGATGATCCATTATTGTCGAAAAGCAACCATCAAGATGAGAAAGAGAAAGCCGATAAAGAAGGCTGGCGCCAACATATGGCGAATAGTGTCAATGCGTTGGAAAAGCTTGTTGTCATTCGTCATCATGACCACACGGTTAAGCCAATCTTGTCTGACAAACAATTTAGTTTAGTGAAAGAAGCACTCTATGGCGAATTACAGCAAGCTAAGTGGGCTATCATTAATGGCAATCAAGCCATCTATAAACTCACCTTAGATCAAACGGTAAAGGCCGTACAACAGCAATTCAATTCAAATCAAACGAACGTAGCAAAAATCCTTGGTGAGCTTGAATCCCTACAACAAGTACAATTCCCCCAATCAACCTTTGAACCGAGTAAAGCATTAATGCTACTAAATGAACAAATACAACCGAGTAGCCATCTTTCGAATAAAACCGCTACATCAGGAGGTAAACACTGATGTTTCGTGCTCTATTTTTATTCATCCTTTTAGCTGGATCCGTTTTTTTAGGAATACAATTACAACACGACCCCGGCTATATTCTCATTGCCGTAAATAAAATCACGGTAGAAACGACGCTGTGGGTTGGGATTTTTGCACTGATTTTAGCCTTTGTCCTTATCTATGCCCTAATCCAAATCCTTGGCTCGCTGTACCGGAGTCCTCGTCATTTTCGCCGTTGGCGTAAAAAACGTCATATCGCCATCGCACGACGAATGACGCGCAAGGGATTAATTGAGTTTAGTGAAGGTTATTGGCAAGAGGCAAAAAAACATTTACTCAAAGCCCTTCCCTACTCTGACACGCCATTAATCAACTATTTAATTGCAGCAAGAGCAGCTCAAGAAATGGGAGATTATACACTCCGAGACCATTACCTTCGGGAAGCCCAGCACTCCATGCCTGAAACAAAAATTGCGGTTGAATTAACCCAAGCACAACTTCAATTAGCAAATAAGCAATGGGAACAAGCACTCGCAACCTTAAGGCATCTGCAAGACTTAGCACCAAAACATCCCTATGTACTGAAGCTCTTAGCGAAATTATACGAAGCCGTGAAAGACTGGCCCCAACTGATTCAGTTACTGCCTGAGTTAAAAAAGCATCAAGTTGTCAGTAAAGACCAATATGATACGTTGTTAATACAAAGCTATTTGCAACAATTCCGAATTTTGATTGCACAACGAAGTTATGAAGACGTGTTAGATTTTAAAAATAATCTGCCTAAAATACTCCGATTTAATCCAAGTTTTATCGCTGAATCAGCACACTTTTATCTTAAACATCAACAACCCGAAAGAGCGGCCGCCATTGTCCAAAAAGGCTTGTCAAAATATGTCAATGAAAAGTTAATCCATCTTTATGGCGATATACCCGCCACGGAAAATTCGCTAAAATTTGCCGAGTCGTTGCTACAAAAAAACCCCCATTCTGCCGCTTTACTTTTATGTTGCGGTAAAATTTGCCTTCAACTAGAACTCTGGGGTAAAGCCAAAAAATATCTTCAACAAAGCATCGACATCACGCCAAGTAAAGAAGCCTATTGGCAATTGGGATGCCTGCTCGAGACCCTCCAACAAGACGAAGAGGCCGTCTTATTATTTAAAAAGGGGTATGCGCTATAAATTGAGCGCTATCCCTCGCACAATTTCTCACTCCGATTTGTATATCGTATAAAGCTTGTCTATAGTAAATTTATATAACCAACGGATAATAAATTGATTTTTTGCAGCAACGCTTCAAGCCGACGCAAAATTCAATGGAACACCTGTGCTATGAAGCAATTTTCTTAAACTCTAATTGTCGATGATATGAGGCGCAACAATGAAAACAAGAATAGAAACAGACAGCATTGGAGAAATTGCGGTCGATGCCAGCAAGTATTGGGGTGCTCAAACCCAGCGCTCTATCATCCATTTCTCCATTGGTGAGGACTTGATCCCCCATGAAATCATTAAGGCAATTGGGATATTAAAAAAAGCCTCCGCACTGGCTAATACAGAACTTAAAATTCTCGAAAAAGAAAAACGAGATTTGATTATTCAAGCTGCCGAGGAAGTCATCGAAGGAAAATTAAATGATCATTTTCCTCTGCATGTATGGATGACAGGCAGCGGAACACAGTCCAATATGAACGTGAATGAGGTGATCTCAAATCGTGCGATTGAACTAACTGGGGGTGCTATGGGAAGTAAAATACCCATTCATCCCAATGATCACGTTAACATGTCGCAGTCCTCTAATGACACATTTCCCACAGCCATGTATATTGCCACCGCCTGTGAAGTCAATGAACGGTTATTACCCGCCGTTCGCTATATGCAGAGCGACTTAGAAAAAAAATCACACCAATGGCGAGATATTGCGAAAATTGGACGAACCCATATGCAAGATGCAGTCCCGCTCACACTTGGACAGGAATTTTCAGGTTATGCGGCATTAATTAAGAAAGATATCGCCCGCATTGAATTTGCCCTGAAAGATGTTTATGAATTGGCAATTGGGGGAACTGCCGTAGGTACCGGTCTCAACGCCCCCCCTGGCTTCGCAAAAAGGGCGGCAAAGCACATTGCTAAAATAACAGGATATCCATTCGTATCCGCCCCGAATAAATTTGAAGTTCAAGGTTCGCACGACGCACTGATTGCAATGAGTGGCGCTTTTAAGACACTAGCAACCTCTTTATTTAAAATAGCCAACGATATTCGTCTTTTAAGTTGCGGCCCAAGAGCAGGGCTTCATGAGTTGCTTATTCCTTCCAACGAACCCGGATCATCAATCATGCCAGGCAAGGTAAACCCGACTCAATGTGAAGCGATGGCGATGGTCGCTGCTCAAGTGATGGGGTATGATTTCGCCAATACGATTGCGGGTTCTGGCGGCTATTTAGAAATGAATGTTTACAAGCCCATGATTGCATTTAACCTCATTCAATCCATTCGAACTTTATCAGACACCTGCATAAACTTCACCAAATACTTGTTAGAAAACACGGAGCCAAACAAGGAAAAAATAGAATATTATTTAGAAAACTCCTTGATGTTAGTCACGGCACTAACACCCATCATCGGTTATGACAAAGCATCGAAAATGGCTCATTATGCGGACAATCATAATTGTTCGCTGGCCGAAGCAAATCGTCAGTTAGGATTCTTAAGTGATGAGGAATTTAACAAAGCGATTGACCCACACAAAATGACACAAGGCGGTCGTTTATAAAGAGAATGCTAGGAATGGGGCAGGCGGTATTGTTTTCTATATGTTGACTCAAGCCCCTTTTGCCTCATCGCTTTTTTTAAATTGAAAAAAGCGCTCCCCTTCACGAACCATGCCCAGCTCAGATCGAGCTCTTCCCTCAACGGCCTCTTGATTTTGCTTGATTGCATCAACTTCCGAAGCAATGTGTTGGTTCTCATCAGCCAGTTTTTCATTACTTGTTAAGAGTTCTTGCATTAAGCGTTGCGTGTGCCGTTGTTCAAAAATACCAGTATCCCCAAACCACAACTTAAATTGCAATGCTAACAATAGTACAACCAAGCTGACCTTAAGCATTTTCATGGTAATATCCCAAACATCTTCCTAAAGAAATAGTCTAAAGCAGTTTTATAAAGAATCCAATATTGAATCGAGGCTATTGACCAACACATTATAAAAGATATTAATGCAAACGTTTACGTACATTCTAGCCAAAACCTTGGAAGTTATGGTCCTAAACACTCCAAATTTGCCTACTAGAGCAACTTAAGGATTTCATTCAGATAACGGCCATCGCGCTTTGACCACAACCGATAAATCCTCATCGGTTTCACCCTGAATCAAACGTTTCCAACCTGCATAGGCAACCATAGCACCATTATCGGTGCAAAATTGCATCGAAGGGTAGGACAATTTAATATCGTGTTTATCAGTTAAAACCGCCAATTGCTGGCGTAAATATCGGTTAGCCCCCACACCACCCGCAACAATTAGCTGATGCATGTTCGTTTGCTTTATTGCGCGATGGCATTTGATGACAAGTGTTTCCACGACGGCTTGTTGAAATGCATAGGCAATTTGTTGTTTAGCAGCGTTATCTTGACTTGAATGATTCCACGCATTTAACGCGTGGGTTTTTAGACCACTAAAGCTAAAATCTAGCCCCGGCCTATCGGTCATCGGGCGAGGAAAAGCCGGCAAGGTCTGCAAGGCGATGGGGCACTCATCGGCTAATTTTGCTAACATGGGGCCACCAGGATAGTCGATTCCCATGAGTTTAGCAGTTTTATCAAATGCTTCACCCACAGCATCATCTAACGTATCACCCAACAGCTCATAGCTCCCAGCTTGATGCACCGCAATTAATTGGGTGTGCCCCCCTGATACCAATAATGCCAAATAAGGTGGTTCCAACGCGTTATCATCGAGTTGGGCAGCTAATAAATGCGCTTCCAAATGGTTGATGGCTAAAGCAGGAATAGCAAGTGAAAAAGCAAAGCTCTTAGCGAAGCAAGCACCCGTTAGGAGTGCCCCCATTAATCCAGGCCCTGCTGTATAAGCTACCGCATCCAAATCAGATTTGCTCATTTTAGCTTCTTCTAACGCTGCGGAAACTAAAGGCACCAAATATTTAACATGATCTCTCGATGCTAATTCAGGAACAACCCCGCCATACTGTTGATGAAGAGCAATTTGAGAATGGAGTTGATGGGCAACTAAACCCGCATGGCTATCGTAAATTGCTACCCCTGTTTCATCGCAAGATGATTCAATGCCTAAAACTTTCATAGTTAGATTATGCTAAAATAAAAGGCATTATATCAGATTTGAAATCATTTATTGACTATTGGCTAGAAATAATGTGTAAATTATCCGGGTTGAACGATAACAAAAACTTGACGTTATCAGAAACTGACACTACAATTGCCAACTTGTTGCTTTAATTTATTAATGTTAGAGGAAATTTGAATGCCCACCGTTCGAGTGAAAGAAGGTGAAAACCCAGAATATGCACTACGTCGTTTCAAACGTGCTTGTGAAAAAGCCGGCATTTTAACTGAATTACGCCGTCGTGAATTTTATGAAAAACCAACTGCTGAGCGCAAACGCAAACAAGCAGCGGCTGTTAAACGACACCTCAAAAAGATCGCACGTGATACCGTATCATCGAAGCGTGGTGGCCGCAAACGCCGATAAATTGAAATTATTATGTCGATTCGTGAACTAATCAATGAAAATTTAAAACAAGCGATGCGTACTCGTGATAAGCAAGTATTAGAGACGCTTCGCTTGATTAATGCTGCCATCAAACAAATTGAGGTGGATGAACGCATCACCGTTGATGAGGCAAGAATGCTTGTAATTTTAGATAAATTATGCAAGCAGCGAAAAGAATCGATAGCACAGTATGAAAAGGCTGGCCGGACAGATTTAGTTGACAAGGAACAAGCCGAACTCAGCATTATTGAAGCCTATCTCCCTGAACCGCTTTCTGACGATGAGATCAACGCATTAGTTAGCAAAGCCATTCAAGACACCCAAGCAGCAACTATGCAGGATATGGGCAAGGTCATGGCGATCCTTAAGCCGGAATTGCAAGGCCGCGCAGATATGGGTAAAGTCAGCCAGTTAATTCGTTCAAAACTCACTTAGCAGTTTTAGCGTCATAATAGGAAAGCACCTAGACGCAAAAAGTATTAGTAAAAATAGCCTCCCAAGCGTAAACAACGTGATACAATGAAAGCTTATCAATCGTAATTTTAATTCAAAAAGGTACCTGATGGCAGGCTTAATCCCCCGACCTTTCATTGATGAATTAATCAATACAACCGACATTGTTGAGCTAATTGACAGCTATGTGCCACTTAAAAAACAGGGCAGTAGTTTTGTTGCCTGTTGCCCTTTTCACCATGAAAAAACCCCTTCTTTCAACGTGGTTGCTAAACGGCAGTTTTATTACTGCTTTGGATGTGGTGCGAGCGGCAACGCCATCAGCTTTATCATGAATCATCTTAACCAAGAATTTGTTGACGCTGTTGAAACACTGGCGAGCCGTTTGGGGATGGATGTTCCTCGTGAGGGTGGGACAAGTTATGTTAAACAAAATAAAAGCCTTTATGAGTTAATGGCAGAAATTGCAACCCATTATCAAAAACAACTCAAACAAACCCCTCAAGCAATTAGTTATTTAAAGCAACGTGGGCTAACAGGTGAAGCAGCAAAACGCTATATGCTGGGCTATGCGCCGTCGGGTTGGCATCACTTAGAGCAAGCCTTTCCCAAACAAGCAAAAACATTAATTGATGCAGGCATGTTGATTGTGAAAGACGACGGCAGCCACTATGATCGATACCGAAACCGTATTATGTTTCCAATTCATGACAGAAACGGTCGAATCATTGGCTTTGGTGGCCGAGCCATTGAAGCCGATCAAAAACCCAAGTACTTAAATTCCCCCGAAACTGCCATTTTCCAAAAAAACCGTGAGCTTTATGGCCTGCACCAAATTATTCAAGAGAAAAACCATCCAAATGAGGTGATTGTTGTTGAAGGGTATCTGGATGTGATTGCATTGGCGCAACATGGGATAATCAATGCCGTTGCCGCGTTAGGAACGGCAACCAGTGCATACCATGTCCAATTGCTACATAAGCATTTCAAGCGAATCACCTTTTGTTTTGATGGTGACAATGCGGGTCGACAAGCCGCATGGCGCGCGTTAGAGAATAGCTTTTCTCAACTCAACAGTGGCATTCAAATCCAATTCAGCTTTCTGCCGGATGGTGAAGATCCCGATAGCTTTGTTCGTCAACACGGCCAGCATGCCTTTCAAACGTATATCACCAAATCAATGAACATTGAGCACTTCTTTTTACAAACCCTGACTGAATCGATTGAGCTCAATACTGCTGCTGGAAAAAGCCAACTCATTCAAGTAGCCAAACCCTACTTGACCAAATTATCCGCTGGCCCCTTCCAAAGTTTACTATTGGAAGAGCTTGCAAGAATGACGCACATCACCAGCGACAGGATATGGGAAATGTGCCAAGTATCCCATCAAGCAGCCAAAGCAATCCAAACGAAAAAATCAGTGACGCGCACCCCCCTGCGCCTTGCCGTTTCCCTACTGTTGCAAAATCCCCAGCTTCTTAATCAACAAAGGCATCCCATTGATAAGACACTGTTTGATGAAGAAGAGCATACTGTTTTAATCAAATTAATCGATTTGATTGAACAGTCTCCTAACTGTACCACTGCCTCATTGCTAGAACACTGGCGGCAAGATGAATTATTTGCCACCATTAATCACTTGGCAGCTTGGGATCATCTCATAACAGAAGAAAGCATGCTTCACGAATTTAATGACACACTGCGTTATTTACAAAAGCAAGGATTGGAACGCAAAATCCACCAGTTTTTGGCAAAATCACGTCGTGGAGAGCTCTCCCCAACCGATCGACATGAATTATCAAAAATGCTACAATTAAAGACAAGATATAACACGGTTAAGTCAAGCTCGTCAGCCTAGTTTTACTAGTAAGTCAATACATGAGGGGAAGCCCCTAAAAAATATCATTTTCTTTGAATGGTTACTGGCAAGTTTTGCTCAAGCGGTTTATAATCACTAAATTTAGGAAGACAAAAGAAACAGGACATAGGCAGCCCCCCCAAGATCAAGGCAAAAGGAAATTTTGATGCGGGTGTTTAGACTAACTAAATGACCGAATCAAAATTTCTTTTTAACGCAGAAATTGAGGTTTTGCATATATCCTGAGGAATTAACCTGTGTTTGGCGTATGGTGTAAATTCTTAATCGAAATTGCATCAATTTCATAATTTTTTCAAGGCGAAGTGTCAATTGCTATGAACGATCAAGAACAACAGAGCTCACAAATTACCAAAGTAATCAGTTTAGGTCGCGATCAAAAATATTTAACGTATGCCCAAATCAACGACTTGATGCCTGATGTTGTCGGAACCGAAACCTACGAAGTGTTCATTAACATGTTAGAAGAAATGAACATCAAGGTTTTTGAACATCCTCCCAGTGAAGATGAACTCACGCTCCTTAATGATGATGATACATTGGGCGATGAAGACGATATCCGAGAAGCCGCTGCCACAGTTGCCTCCCTCGATAAAGAATCCGGTCGAACGACGGATCCTGTCCGCATGTACATGCGTGAAATGGGTACTGTCGAGTTACTGACACGAGAAGGCGAAATCCGAATTGCCAAGCGAATAGAAGAAGGGATATACCAAGTTCTGAAATCGCTCGCCCATTATCCAGAAACCATCCAGATGGTATTAGAAGATTATGATCGCTATCTCGCAGAAGAAATGCGTTTGAGCGACATTATCAGCGGATTTGTTGATAGTGATAGCGAAGAAGAAATTGCACCACCTTCGAATATTGGCTCGATGCTGGATGATGGTGATAGTGATAGTGATAGTGATGGTAATAGCAATATTGGTAGTGATGATGATGGTGATGGTGATTCTGAGCCGGACGACGACAGCACTACCGCGACTAGCCTTGAACTAGATGATGAATCAGACGCTGAATCAGAAGAAGATGATGATGAAGGTGGCGGTCTTGGTGATGAAGGCCCGAACCCCGAGCAAGCAGCCTTATATTTCCAAGAATTGCGTGATAATTATAATGCCGCAATGGTTGCACTAAAAGACAAAGGCCGTGGGGATAAAAGAACCATTGAATTGCTGGAATTAATGTCCGACTCATTCCTCAAGTTGAAATTAACGTCACGACAAGTTGACCTTTTAACTCGCCACTTCCGTAAAATGCGCGCTTATATTCGTGATGCAGAGCGCCGCGTCATGCGTATATGTATTGAACGTTGCAAAATGCCTCGAAAAATTTTCATCGAAACCTTCCCCGGCCATGAGACGGATAAAGGCTGGCTTGATATGGCTATCAAAAAAGCCAACAAGCGTATTGAAATGGATAAAATTGAAGAGCACCGAGAAGAAATATTATCGATTCAAACGAAGTTGTCTGAATTTGAAGACGAGTTTGGTTTAAAAGTGATTGAAATTAAGGACATCAACCGTAAAATGTCCATCGGCGAAGCCAAAGCTCGCCGTGCCAAAAAGGAAATGGTCGAAGCTAACTTACGATTAGTCATTTCCATCGCCAAAAAATATACCAATCGTGGTTTGCAATTCTTAGATCTTATCCAAGAAGGGAATATCGGCTTAATGAAAGCTGTCGATAAATTTGAATATCGTCGAGGCTATAAGTTTTCCACCTACGCAACATGGTGGATTCGCCAAGCGATCACCCGCTCAATTGCCGATCAAGCGAGAACAATCCGTATACCGGTTCATATGATTGAAACGATCAACAAATTAAACCGAATCTCTCGACAAATTGTGCAGGAGACTGGTCGTGAGGCAACACCGGAAGAACTCGCTGAAAAAATGGATTTAAGCGAGGATAAGATTCGCAAAGTGTTGAAAATTGCCAAAGAACCCATTTCCATGGAAACGCCAGTTGGTGATGACGATGATTCCCATCTGGGCGATTTTATTGAAGATGGTACAATGGATTCCCCTGTTGACACAGCGATTGCCAAAGGGCTTCGCGAAGCCACCATGGAAATTTTGGAAACATTAACGCCTCGAGAAGCGAAAGTTCTGCGCATGCGCTTTGGTATTGAAATGAATACTGACCACACCCTCGAAGAAGTTGGAAAGCAATTTGACGTCACCCGTGAGCGGATTCGTCAAATTGAAGCCAAGGCATTAAGAAAACTCCGCCACCCCTCACGCTCTGAGAAACTCAATAGTTTCCTAGAAGGGGATAACGACTAAGCCAGTCACTCGATAAAGGTGGGCATCGCAGCGCGTGCCCACCTTGACTGATTAGAACACCCAGAATATTTGCATCATCGGGCAGATAGGATCACACCCAGCCACCACCAACCGCTTTATAAACACTGACTAATTGAATCAAACTAGCAGCTTGCGCATCAATGGCATTGAGTTCCGAGCGCAACAACCCTTGCTGGGATTGAATTACCGACAAAATATCATCTTCACCTTCACGATATCGTTGCCTCGCTAATTTAACAGCATGCTGGTTTGCAGCAACCGCATTCAAATATTGATAAGTCGTTTGTTGGGATTGCTTCAATTGTTGAATGGAGGACTCCGCTTCTTGCAAGGCTGATAATACGGTTTTCTTATACTGAAGAACAGCCTCTTCTTGTTGAGCTTGCGATAAGTTGATGTTGGCATGAACTTGCCCACTTTGAAAAAGAGACCACTGCATAAATGGCCCCAATGTCCAAACAGAACTATTTCTATTCCAAAGGGTTTTTAACGCGATACTTTCTAAGCTGTAGTTTGCGACTAAGTTAAACTTAGGATATAAATCAGCTACTGCCACGCCGATGGCGGCGGTGGTTGCTGCAATGTTTCGTTCAGCGGCAATGATATCTGGTCGTCTTCTCAGTAAATCAGAAGGAACACCAACGGCCACTTTCTTAGGGATTTTGGGCATGGAGTAGGTATTTAACAATTGTTTGGCCATTTGGCCTGGCGCTTTCCCCATCAAAATGGCAATCAAACTTGCTTGATGAAAGGCTTCGCCTTGAAACCGCGGCAAGAGCGCTTCAGTTTCTTTAAGCTGACTATCGGTCAAAGCAACATCCAATTCATTAGTGCTCCCCGCTTCGAGTCGCTGCCGAGTAATTGTAAGTGTTTGTTTTTGTAAGGCAATATTCTTCTGAGTAATATCAATTTTTTTCTGAGTGGCCCGAAGTTGAATGTAAGACCTTGCTATTTCAGCTCGAATTAAACGAATGGTATCATCAACCGTAAATGAGGCTGCTGCTGTTTGCGCTGAGCGTTGTTGATTGCGTCGAAAATTCTGACCGAAGACATCAATTTCCCAACTGGCGTCAAACCCAGGTTGATAGACCTTTCGATTCAGGGCGATATTGTTGAACAATGGGTTATTGGCATTGGCAAACAGACCTAAAATCCGACCAGTTCGGCTGATTTCTTCATTGGTCACAGAGGCCTTACCAATTACTTTCGGTCCACCCCTCGCATAATCCATCATTTGCAATGAGCGCGCTTGAAGCAGTCGTTTACAAGCAATTGCCACGTCTAAATTTTCAAAAGCTATTGCCTCAACATATTTGCTTAATTGAGGATCGGCTAACTGTTGCCACCATTGGCGCTCTACAAATGCCGTTACCATTTGATTCGAATGGGTTGACCAATGATATTTTTCCAATGACGTGACCGGTGCACGATAATTAGGGCCAACGGCACAAGCCGTTAGCAATAGGCACATCAATAGCCAAAGTCCTTGTTTCATCGTGCTATCCTATTCCACGCGTTTTCTAAAATACCATCCTGCCACAGGCAGCGTCACACTAGCAATAATCAACATCGGCCATGTGTTTTGCCATACGAGCGCAAAAGGCATGTCTTTTAAAAATATCCCTTTTACTGCCACCAAAGCAAATTTTAACGGGTTGACATTAGTGACCATTTGCAACCATTCTGGCATATTTTCAATGGGAGAAGCATACCCGGATAACGTCACCGCCGGAACCATAAAGACAAATGTGCCAAGCACTGCTTGTTGTTGGGTTGCTGACATCGACGAGATAAATAAACCAACTCCCACAGTGGACAAATTAAAGATAGTCAACACGAGGGCCATCAATGTGACACTGCCAGTAAAGGGTATATGAAAAATAAACATGGCAGCAAGCCAAATGATACCCGCTTCCATGGAACCGATGATAATCGCAGGAATCGTTTTTCCAATGAGAATTTCCCTCGGGCTTAATGGCGATACTAACAGCTGATCAAACGTTCCTAGCTCCCTTTCTCGAGCGACGGATAAGGAGGTTATCATTAACACAATCAACATCGATAATATGCATACTAGTGAGGGCACTGTGAACCATTGATAGGATAAGTTTGGATTGAACCAACTTCTGTCTATTATCGCCACACCAGCAGATTGCGATGGCGGGGAATTTCCAACCATTCGGTTGAAACGCAGGATAATTTCAGTGATATACCCATTAATAATTTGACTTGCATTGGAACGCCGCCCATCTAAAATAAGTTGCAGCGCAACGGGTTCTCCTGCGTCCAATTTAGCTGAAAAATTAGACGGGATTTGCATCACGGCAGTGACCGTTTGTTCATCCACCAATGTCTGAATGTCATTTTGGCTCCGTAAGAATAGTATTTTTCTAAAAAATGGGGAGCCTTGCATTTGGGTGATCAAGTCTGACGACTGTTTTCCTTTGTCTTGATTATAAATAGCCAATTCAATGTTTTTTACTTCTAACGTTGCCGCATAAGCAAAGATAAATAATTGTAAAATAGGGGGTGCTATCAATACAAATCGTGATTTCGGGTCCCGAAAGAGGGTTAACAGCTCTTTAATAACCAAAGCAATGATGCGAGAAGAAATCATTAACGCTTTTTCCCTAATCTAGTCGTTTCGTCGTTTTATGAGATATGATGATATAAAAAAACGTGGCAATCAAACTCATTGCAACAATACATTTAAATAATAACCACCACACATCCCCTACCATGAAGATTGTTTGCAAACTAGTCACAAAATACCGAGCGGCCACAATGTGGGTTAGCCACTGAATGGGTTGTGGCATGGCGGATATTTCAAAGATAAAACCCGATAGCATGAACGCAGGCAAGAAGGCCGAGATCAACGCCCCCTGAGATGCCACAAATTGATCGCGCGCGACCGTTGATATTAACATGCCCTGCCCTAGTCCAGCCATTAAAAAAACACCCGTTACCAATGATAGAACTAACAATCCACCTCTAAAAGGCACGCCATACCAAAAATAACTAATCGACAAACACAAAAACATCGAACCTAATCCTAATATAAAGTAAGGAATCAGTTTTCCAAGTAAAATTTCCTTGTTGGTTACTGGCGTCGCCAACATCGCTTCCATCGTCCCCCGTTCCCATTCTCTGGCTATCACCAATGCGGTTAATAACGTACCAATTAAAGTCATCACAATGGCAATTGAACCAGGTATCAAAAAGTTTCGACTTTTTAGCTCAGGGTTATACCAAAACCGACTTTCTAAGTGCGCGCCGACTGCTTCATTCGAGCCGGATTGTGCTTGCAAACTAGTTAGCCAATTACCTACGATACCAGCTGAGTAATTGGTGACAAACTGCGCTGTGTTAGGTTCCGTTCCATCGGCAATTGTTTGAATTTCAGGTTGACGATACGGGTTTTTAAAATCAGCTGAAAATTGTGCAGGAACAACCACCATGCCACGCAGCTTACCCGATATAATACCCGGTATGACTTCGCGCCTATCTTGCGCAAGCTCGATACTTAAAAAGCGCGTCCCTTTAAATGCGGTGATCAACGATGAAGTCGTCACATCTGACTTCTCCACCACCAAACCAATCGGAACTCGGTTACTATCTAAATTCACGCCATAACCGAAGATAAAAAGCAAAATCAGGGGCAACACAAACGCAATAAGAATGGCACTGGGGTCACGAATAATTTGGTATGTTTCTTTTCTTATTAATGCTCGCAAAATTCGCCAGTTTATCATTCATGCTCCTGGTTTTGCCCTTCTATAAGGGCAATGAATGCATCTTCCATGGTGGGGTGAGGTAGCGATGCATTGGTGACACGTTTCTTTAGATTATCAGGTGTGTCTGTTGCAATGTTTTGTCCCCGATAAATAAGTGCGATTCGGTCGCAGTACTCCGCCTCATCCATAAAATGGGTAGTGACCATCACGGTTACCCCTTTATTGACCAAGCTATTGATATGAAGCCAAAATTCACGCCGGGTGACGGGGTCAACGCCTGAGGTCGGTTCATCTAAAAACAAAATATCCGGCTCATGCATCAATGCGCAAGCAAGCGCTAATCGTTGCTTAAAGCCTAAAGGCAAATCCCCCGCGTTTTGATTCAAATGCTTATGTAGATCAAAAATTTGAATCATTTCATCCACCGATTGCTTTTGCTTTTTGCCCGATAATCCATAGAGCCCCGAAAAAAACTGCAAATTTTGAAATGCATTTAACTGGCCATATAACGAAAATTTTTGTGCCATGTAGCCAAGTCGAGAACGTGCTTGTGAAGTGGAGTGACGTAAATCAAACCCCATGACAGATGCATCCCCACTGGTAGGTTGCAACAAGCCACATAACATCTTAAACGTGGTTGATTTACCCGCCCCATTCGGACCTAATAAACCAAATATTTCACCCCGTTGGATAGTAAAACTATTATCAGACACAGCAATAAAATCACCAAACCGTTTAGTCAAATTGCGCGCTTCAATCACGGCTTCTTTCGATGCTGGCTTTTCAGGAATGGCTTCTGCCAACGCAGATTCACCTCCGGGCCCTCCTCCTAACTTATCCATAAACGCATCTTCAAAGACAGGCGCAACTTTTAACCAATGTGCACCTAGCCCATCTGGCAATTTTGGTAACTCATTCGCATTACGGGTAACAATTCGTAGATTTTCACCTTGAATAACGCCGTCTAAACATTGTTTTTCGTTGAGTAATTTGAGCAAAACCTGTCGACGAATATTGGAAGCAACACCCGCGACATGCCAACACCGATCCTTTAAGGTGCTGAGTAATGTATCGGGTTTTCCCTGGTATAATGCATTCCCTTCATTTAATAATAATACGCGATCACATCGTTCTGCTTCATCGAGGTATGCTGTTGACCAAATAACACCCATGCCACCTTCAATCAATTCTTGAACCATTTGCCAAAGTTCACGACGAGAGATTGGGTCTACGCCAACACTTGGTTCATCTAACACTAATAATTCGGGTTCACCAACGAGCGCACAAGCCAAGCCCAGTTTCTGCTTCATACCGCCTGATAATTGACCGGCTAAGCGACTTTGAAACGGATCAAGACTGGTAAATCGCAGTAATTGGGCAAATTTCTTCTGACGCTTTTCGCCAACCACACCACGTAAATCTGCATACAAAGTTAAATTTTCGATCACCGATAAATCTTCATACAATCCAAATTTTTGCGGCATATAGCCAATATGAAGGTGAATTGACTGCGCCTGTTTTTGACTATCAAAGCCAAGAACCGTAATGGTCCCAGAAGAAGGTAATAATAAGCCGATAATTAAGCGAATTAAGGTTGTTTTCCCAGCACCATCCGGACCAACCAAGCCTAACATCTCCCCGCGTTTGATAGAGAGATTAATCGCATTTAATGCTGGCAACGAACTGGGAGGAAATGTTTTGCATATCTGATTGATTTCCACCAAGATTTGGTTTTCAGCCATTTCCTTTTACCTGATGCAAGGGAATTTTAACCGTCACCGGCATCCCCTGGCGGAGATGTTTATCTGGATTATCCACAACAATTCGGAATCGATATACCAAATCGGTTCTTAGCTGAGTCGTTTCAACATTTTTTGGGGTAAATTCTGCTTTAGAGGCAATGTAACCAATGTGGCCATGATAGGGCTTTTTCGGTTCTGTATCAGTATAGACTTCCACCTTTTGCCCGGGATAAATCAATCCCAATTTTGGCTCATCAATAAACGCTCTTACCCATACAGGATCTGACACAGTTAAAGTATAAACCGTTTGGCCTGTTCCAATGATTGAACCAGGCTCACGCACACGCGTTAAGATATAACCGGAAGTTGGTGCTTTGATATAGGTATCACTTAAGGCCGTTTTTGCTTTTTCTATCTGCACTTGCGCCGCTTTTACTTGGGCTTGCGTTTGGGTATTCATGGCAACGGCTTGATCAAACAAAGCCTGTGAAACAGCACCTGTTTTGATTAAACGAGTTCGTCGTTCATAGACTTGTTTGGCATTGTCATAAGCGGCTTCTGCTTCGACAAGCTGTGCGTTGGCTAGCGCAAGATCTTCATCAAACGTATCCTGTTCCAATTGCGCCATCACCTGCCCCGGCGAAACAAAGTCCCCTTCCTCAAACAGCATTTTTTCCAGACGCCCTGGCACACGAAAGCCTAAAGTAACCTCGCGAATATCCACATTCCCATAAAACGTCAGTGGTTCATGCCGATGCTCCACCCGATAGACGATATACACCAAAAGCAGAATCCCAACGACCGCTCCCACACCAATCAAACGTACTTTAGCCAATCTAGTCACTCCTGTTACCAAACAGGATGGCAGAGATTCCCCTTACCAACCCATGTAATCCTTCATTGTGGCTGAAAAATAGAGCAAACTCAATGTGTTGGCCGCTTTGATAGAAATGGATAAAAATTCCTAGCATTTTAAAAACGAGAATCGTATAATGGCAAGTCCATTCGGGCCCATAGCTCAGTTGGTTAGAGCAGCGGACTCATAATCCGTTGGTCCTAGGTTCAAGTCCTAGTGGGCCCACCAATTAAAGCCAGTAAAATCAATAAGTTACACTTGATACCTTAGTCACCTCAAAAGTCCTTGCGTGACTTTTGCGTGACCTACATTTAAAACCCTATAAAGCAACTACCTTTGAAGCCTGTTTATTTGCAGGCATTCTCAAATTTGGATTACGCAACAAAGTCAGTACTACCCCGCTTTTTTGTTTTTCACACACTTTATTCGCAGCATCATACAGATTTTGTAATTCTGCTGATGAATAATGCGTCGTAATCCGCCCTGAGCGATGACCAAGCAAATCCTGTCTGTCTTCAAAACTTACACCAGCGGCACGTAATCTCCGACCAAAAGTATGCTTGAGATCGTGAACACGCACCTGTTGAAGATTGGCTTTAATTCTTGCTTGACGCCATCCAGTTGATAAAATCCGAGCTAAGGGCTTCCCTCTAAAACTAAACACGTGAGTAGGATGCTTGCCTCTCTCTTCTTCAACAACTGAACGAGCTGTGTCATTACAAACAACTAATCGCTCTTCACCATTTTTTACCAACTCAGCAGGAATGATGAACACCATAATATGGGATAACTCTGGAATCTTTATTTCCCAATCCCAGCGCAACTCACATATTTCCTGATCTCTACACCCAGTATTCACAGCAAATAACGCCATTTTTTCCAGATGAGAAGGTAGCTCATTAAAAAGCCGGTGTTGCTCATCCCAATTCAATGGATAAGGTTTGCGCAGATCATGCTCCGGTAACAATTTAATTTTTGGAGCATTAATGATCCACGTTAAGCCATATTCATCCATCCATTCACTGGCAGCAAGATTGAGTATTCGCCTTACCACTTGTAAACCATGGTTTATAGTTCTAGTACTCACACCATCTTTCCTCCTGCCTTCTACAAAAGGCTGAAGAGCCCCCATATGAATCGATTCGAGCGGCATATCTCCAATGTATTTCACTAACTCACGTAATCTTCCTGCATCATCATGAAGACTACGTTTATGCTGATTCTCCATCAGAAATTTTGTTGCTGCTTCCATAAAACTTCTTTTAGGCCTGACTCCATAAACAGTTGCCTGCCTTATTTCTTCAAGACGCCTTGCAAGATATTTTTCGGCCTCTTCGAGGTCGCTAGTACCAGTGCTTTCGCAAAGTCGGCGTCCGAAGACCTTCTTGTCAATGACCCAGAACTCCCCACGCTTTTGAAGCCCTGGCGTTCGTTTTCGTCCCATCTATCCATACTCCTGTTGATTGCTGCGGGACGACCACTACATTGCTTATAATCGTCTACCCAGGCGTCTAAATCAAGTCGATCGAATGCTACCCCTTGAGTACCAATAGGGATTTCAATTAAATTAGGTCTCACTGCCTCATTAAAACGATGACGATCCATACCTAGATAGGATGGAGCATCTCGCAGTCGAATGAGTCTAGGCAATACGTTTGAAATACTCATTTCACTCACCAAAAACACAAAAAGAAATTATCAATAAATCATATAACACGATTTGTTTTATTGATTACATCAAATTGTGTTTAAAAGATCAATAGCTATAGTAGAATTGAATAATCCCAATGAAGATTATAAAAAGTTGACGGGATGATAATAGGTTCATTTGTTAGATTTTTTGAGACAAACCCTTCTTCTAGGAAAGGAGGGTTTGATATCTGATAATAGATTACATTAAGATTATTAAATAATATGGTTATAATTGATTTATATTGTCATGCTCAATACATCTGTGGGATGAGAGTACAATTTACCCTCACAAACCACTTTTGCACCATGCTTTTCATATAATCGATTTAAACTAGGTTTTAGTGTATCTAGCAAAATCAAATCCGAGCCTGCCATAGCTGTTAACCGTTTTGCTTCTTCAATAATTTGCTTACCAAATCCTAAGCCACGGTATTCTTTATCGACATAAACGTACATAAGCTCACGTGAACTAGGAAGCTCATGCTCTAGTAAAGCAAACATCGCAACAGGCTGCCCTGCGTAAGTTCCAATATACACATCGTGGCTCAATGCATGCATTACGCCTTTCCGATATTCAACGCCTTTATTACGTATATATCCCCATTCATCTTCAGCCCATTTAGCTGCAAGGGGAAGATATTCCATGCAATCACTTAATCGTGTAAAAGTAAGCTTGTGTTTTGCTAAAGCAGAACTAAATAACAACATCTTAAATACCTCATTTTTAATAGGCTAAAGTAGATTCCAAACGTATCAATCTTCTTCGACCTCGTTCACAAACCATTATGGAGGCTAACCCTATGATTGCTCCAAACATGTAATACCAAGCAGGTGAAATAAAATTACTTGTTGAATTCACTAGCCACATCATCACTATAGGAGTTGTACCACCAAACAATGAAATGCCTATATTGAAAGCGACTCCAAACCCACTATAACGATATTGATGAGGAAATAGAGTAACCATGTATGCGTTGAGTGGCGCATAAGTAATGGCAATCAAAATAGACATGAAAACCAATCCCATTGCAATCAAAACAACATTCCCAGTGGCAAGTAGGAAAAAAATGGGAATACTTAAAAGTAACATAGCAACCATACCCAATCGAATTACTTTTAACAACCCTACTCTGTCTGCTAACAAAGCAATAAATGGTTCAAGTGTGGCATCAACTGCTAAAGCTATGGTGATAATTAATGTAGCTAAACCAAGTGAAATATGAAAATAGCTATGCAGGTATGTGGCTGTAAATACATAGGTTCCAAAAGTCATGATACTGACCAACCATGCTATCCCCATAATACCAACTACTGCCAAAGGCGCTTCTTTTAGCGCAGCTAGAAATGGCAGGCGTCGTTTATCATGTTGAACAATATTTTCATATTCAGGTGTTTCAGCAACATGGGTTCGTAAATAAAAAATCAAAATGCCAGCAATCATGGCCAATCCAAAACCGACTCTCCATCCCCAGTCTGGCATAAATGAGGCCGTAAAGAATGAAGCAGCCAGGCCTGCTAGTATCAAACCAGTGCTGTAAGCGGAACTGGTTAAACAACCATAAAATGCTTTTTTCTCAGACTTAGCATGTTCAACAAGAAAAATAGCAGATCCAGTAAATTCGCTACTTGCGACAAAACCTTGAATTATCCTCAACAAAGTAATAAGAAGAGGGGCTGTAATTCCAATATATTGGTAAGAAGGAACAATACTGATCATGGCTGTGGGGATTGCCATTCCTAAAATACTAAGAGTTAAAGCACGTTTCCTGCCGAACTGATCACCAATATAGCCAAAAAAAAGTGAACCTATTGGTGCTAATAAATAACCTACAGCAAATACTCCAAAAGCACTTAAAAGCGAAGCAAATTGATTGTCATTAGGAAAATAAGTTGCAGCAATAATTGGAGCGAAATATCCAAAAAGTGCAAAGTCATACCATTGTAATGCCGTGCCAGAAACTCCAGCGAATAATGCTTTACTCGAAGAGGATATGTTCATTAGCAACTCCTATGCTCATCAAGTTGTTAATACCAATTTGGTCGCATTTAAAAATTTGCCAGTCTAATAAAGCGACCCCACCAATTTTTTTATAAAAATGCCTGGCTTCTCGATTATTTCGAGATACCCACCACTCTATTCTTGAACAGTTATGGGCTGCTGCTTTACACGCAACATACTTGAATAAAGCACACCCAATCCCTTGACGCCGATATGGAGGAGAAACATATAAATTCTCAATATAAATCCCCTGCGTTACATTGACACAAATGTTATTTTGAGTGTAATTGAACATCACTAAACCACAAATTTTTTCTTCCACCAAAGCAACACCAATGAAATGGTTAGGCTGATTACAAAAAAGAAGTTCACCAAGCTGTGATTCGGTTATTTTAATTTTATCCAGAATGTTCTCATATTTTGCCAGCTCCAGAATTATTGTATAAATTTGACTCAAGTACTCAGATTTTGCTTGAATTATTGCCACCATAGGATATCTTAATAACGGTTGTAAATCATGTGATCATAACTATGAAGGATATAGTACTCATTCCCGGAGCATTGGCAACCCCTAAGCTTTGGTATCAGCAAGAGATATTTTTTCAGAGAAGCAGGCGACTTCATTATGTTGATGTGCTCAATAGCGATTCTATTGTGGAAATGGCTCATCGCTTTACCTCAATCGCCCCTAAAAAATTTACTTTAATTGGTTTTTCTATGGGGGGCTATGTTGCCCTCGAGTTATATCGCCATATCCCCAATAAAATTGAAAAACTCATCCTAATTAATTCCGCTGCAAAATTAGTGTCAGAAAAGGGACAATTAGAACGCGAGCGTTCCCTCGATTTAATGAACAAAGGGAAGTTTGATTTCTTAATCAAGCTTATCTTTAAAAACTCAATTTATGATAAAGAAAAGCACAACGCTCTATTACCCGTGGCACAAGAAATGGCTCAGGAAGTAGGGGTTGAGAATTATAAAAATCAATTGAATGCTATTCTCAATAAACCAGATCATTCATCATTATTATCATCAATTGAATGCCCAACACTATTAATTGCGAGCGAACAAGATCACGTTATGCCTATTGAACGATCGGAGCATATGGCGAAAAACATCAAGCGTTCGGACTTAATTTATATTGAGGAATGTGGTCATATGGCCATGTTAGAACAACCAGACAAAATTAACCGAATATTGGCTGATTGGTTGTAAATAGTATCGATGTTAGGGATGTATCAATGCATAGCGTCAATGAAGATGGAACTATTTGTGTTAACTTAAATGACTACAATGAACTGTCAGATTCTATTCGATTCCGTGCAAAAATTGATTACCTAATTGAAAAGCTTAACTGCCCCAAAGAAATTCCTAATTTTTCTATTTCAATGTTTTTTCATGGTGGTCAACGATATTATATTTCTAATCTTTACCTATGGGCGATCCCTTATCGAACTGAAGGTTTGTATCGTGGAGACGTTGATCATGATCGCACTCTTTATAGTGGTAAAGAATTTTTTATCCAG
Organism: Legionella sp. W05-934-2; assembly: GCF_964199965.1. Lineage (NCBI taxonomy): Bacteria > Pseudomonadati > Pseudomonadota > Gammaproteobacteria > Legionellales > Legionellaceae > Legionella > Legionella sp. W05-934-2. Next base: position 129,958 of record NZ_CAXMZT010000004.1, read on the forward strand.
CGAGATATAAAATATGATGCGATGCAAATTCCTATTATTCAAATACTGGAATCACGTTATAGTCTAAGCACCACTTTTGCTATGGTGAGGCAATGTGAAGAATGTGATTTTATTATCGAGGCTTACCATTCTGAAAAAGTAGACGATCCCAAAAAACTCTACTATCAAGTACGCGATAATTTTGAACAGTTTATATGCCTTTTTTTTGATGCGATGCTACCAGAAATAGTAACAGCCATACCCAACCAAAAATGGTTAGCTATATTCAACGATAGTGAGTTTAGAAAAAATGTAATCATGCGCAAAGCAGTCAAAAAAACACTGGTACAGCTCACTCCAAGAGAATTACAATGTTTGAGCTTAATTTCTAAAGGAATGACGATTAAAAAAATATCCGAATATCTTCATCTATCAAGCGAAACAGTGAATACCCATGCCAAATCTATCCGAACTAAAATGAGCTGCGTTAATATTACCGAAGCGGTATCAAAAGCATTTCGTTTAGGGCTATTATCTTAAAATACCCAAATTTGGGGATAGGATATTTTGCAGAACATTTTATACTCCACCATGTTGTCATAATATTTACACGGAGTTGTAACATGGGATGTATTATAGAATTTAACAACGGCCTTCGATTTGATTTTATTCAAAATAAATGTAAACAAAAACTATGGATTGACGTTTTATTGCGATCTAGTAAAGCTAATATTGAGCATTTAGCACATATCCTTGATTTACCAATTGAAACGGTAATCAAGGTACATCAAGGAAACCTTTATCTTGAGGAAGAATCTGCCGAACGTTTGGGACAATTATTCCTGGTAACATTTGGGACTTAAGAAGCATATTGGGGCTATTATAACAGCTCTTTAAGAACACGCAGGTGCTCAGCTAACAATAGCTTGGTCTGCCAATAGAATACCAATAAATGCCCGAATATTTCGATGTGCATAATACAAGTGAACAGACAGAAGCTAAAAATGCTCTGATAGAGTCATTTTAAAAGAACAAAAAATTATAGCTGCTTTGAATATGACCTGCGGTACAGGCTCACAAGTATTTTATCTTGCAGAGCGAGGCTATGACGTTGTTAGTAGTGATTTTAGTCCTGCTTTACTTGCTATAGCGTGAAATAAAGCAAAAGAACTTAATCGTAATATTATTTTCATTGATGGTGATATGCGAGAGAGTCGTTAATAAAAACTAAAATGAGTCTCCAACCTCATAATAAGTTATTCTGTTGATTGAACTCTATTACGACAAATAAGGAATTATTCTATTAAAGATTGGGCATGTAAAAATTTTATGACAAACTAGTAAAAGTACATGGACAAAGATAAGGATAGGAATCACATGAACGATATCAAGTCATTTAAAATAAAAAAAATAATTCTTCTTAAAATTACTTTTGCGGCAATTTTTTCCTGCACGACACTCAATGCCTATGCTGGCTTGCAATCCTATCACATCAAATACCACAAAGACTCCAAAATAAACAATGTTTCCTTATCCAATACTGAAGTATTAATAGAGTTCCACCGTGGTGGCAATTCACTGGGAAGACTCCTGACAAAAACGAATGAGACTCAAGGCATCACCATCGACAACACTTATGGGAAAAATTTGGTTATTCACGTGCTATTCATCGAGAAAGAGGGAAAAAGAATACGATGTTGGGGAGTATCTGCTGCTAAAACAAATACCATTGAGATTCAATGTGATAAAGTGGTTTCATTGAAAAAAACAAAGGGAAACACTGGAGAGTCTACTGATTCAATCCATTAAATCACTAAGAGCTCTCTGGTTAACAAGTATTGACAAAAAGAACAACGTGGCATGACACTATGTAACCTGCTTGATTATAAGGAAATAAACAAAAATGGCCAATAAAATTCGTGGTAAAGTCAAATGGTTTAATAAAGACAAGGGTTTTGGTTTTATTGAAAGCAGTGGCAAAGACTACTTTGTCCACTTTAGTTCAATTCAAAGTGACGGCTTTAAAACACTTCCTGATGGGGCAACTGTTCTTTTTAAAATGGGAAAAGGACAGAAAGGACCTCAGGCCGAGGAAGTAGAAGTTATCTAATAAATGACCACTATTAGATCTAGGCAAAACCGTTCTGATGACAATAACACTTATTTTTTTACTGTATGAAACCATCAAGGAGGAAAGAAGTGAATCAACGAGTTGCTTTAGTCACAGGGGGCACTGGTGGTATTGGTACTGCCATATGCCAGGAAATGCAAAAGTTAGATTATCAAGTCATTGCCTGTTATTTTAAACAAGGCAATCATGATTTGGCGAAAGAATGGCAGAAAAAACAGGCCATGCAAGGCTTTGATATCGACATTGTCTACGCCGATATTTCTTCCTTCAATGATTGTGAGAAAGTGACCGAATTGGTCATCGAAAAATACGGCAAGATCGATATTCTAGTGAATAATGCCGGTGTTACAAACGATGCCACTTTGAAAAAGATGACTCAAGAACAATGGCAGAATGTCATCCATGCCAATTTAAATAGTGTCTTTAATATGACGAAAACCGTGATATCCACCATGTTGGATAATAGTTATGGACGTATCATCACCATTTCTTCCGTTAATGGACGCAAAGGTCAATTTGGCCAGTGTAATTACGCGGCCACTAAATCCGCATTATACGGTTTTACCAAAAGTCTGGCACAAGAAGTCGCAAAGAAAGGCATCACAGTGAATACCATCTCCCCTGGCTATATTAATACCGAGATGCTTGCTTCTCTGAGGGATGACATTTTAGAAGCGATTGTTGCTCAAATTCCTGTGGGACGATTAGGCAAACCCCAGGAAATTGCTCGTGTTGTTGCTTTCCTTGCAGAAGAGCAAAGTGGTTTTATTACCGGCGCCAATTTTGATGTCAATGGTGGGCAATACATGTAACTCACTCGAAAGTCCATTGAGCGTTTATATTTTAAAGCCGCCATCCACATAAAGGATTTGCCCAGCAATGGGTGCGGCTTTATCAGATGCTTAATAATATCCAGCGGCATGAAAATGGGGGGCTAAAAATTTGTACCTATTCCCTGGTTTTTCAATTTTGATAAGTAATGACCAATTCATTGCCCTATTGAGCAGCACCAATAGAATGCGGATTAGCAAAATCGACAATCAAGCTTTTTTTGCTCTTCATCCGTTCTTGACTCCTGTTTTATTGTTCAAGAAGAACGCTCTACTTCTGAAGCACATAAGTTCCCGGTGCCGCTGGCAGTGAGGGATTCATGACAGGAGATGCAATGCGTTTTTTAGTATTTTGCTGGACTAACCACTCATGCCATTCCTGCCACCAGGAGCCCTCCCGCTTCTCTGCCATCGCAAGCCAGCTCTCAGGATTTAAGTAAGCCTCGCCTTGTTTCTGCTCATGGACACGATAAGAACGTCCTAGGTGACCCGGCTCACTGATGATGCCTGCATTATGCCCACCACCAGTGAGAACAAAGGTCACATCCCCTTCTGTCATAAGATGGATTTTATAGACCGATTGCCAGGGCGCTACATGGTCTTTTTCAGTGCTCACAGCAAAAACAGGCAATTCGATGTTCTCAGCGGCCACCGGCTTTCCTTCCACGGTATAACGCCCTTCGGCAAAATCATTCCTTAAGAAGAGTTTTTCAAGGTATTCACTGTGCATTTTGTAAGGCATCCGGGTGGCATCTGCGTTCCAAGCGGTCAAATCAATCATCCCTCGCCGCATTCCATGCATGTAATCTTGAACCATTTTGGACCAAATTAAGTCATAAGCACGCAGCATCTGAAAAGAACCAGCCATTTGCTTGGTATCGAGATACCCTTGTTCCCTCATCATACTTTTAAGAAAATCCACTTGACTTTCAGTCACAAAAAGCATTAATTCCCCAGCCTCAGTAAAATCCCCTTGGGCTGCCAAGAGTGTCAAGCTGTTTAAACGTTCGTCCTTGTCTCTTACCATCGCAGCTGCGGTAATCATGGCCATGGTGCCCCCTAAACAATACCCCATCAGATTGATTTTAGTTTCTGGCAAAAGGGTCGACACCGCATCAAATGCAGCCATAGCTCCTTGCCGATAATAATCATCCATCCCCAAATCCTGGTCCTCTTTGTCAGGATTGCGCCAAGAAATAATAAATACGGTGTGTCCCTGACTTACGAGCCACTTCACTAAGGAGTTATGTGGTGATAAATCGAGAATATAATATTTCATAATCCAGGCTGGTAAGATAAGTATCGGCTCTTTATAGACTGTTTTCGTTTGGGCCTCATACTGAATGAGCTCAATTAAATGATTTTGAAAGACCACCCGCCCTGGGGTAATAGCCACTTGTTTCCCAGGGATAAAATGTTCAGAACCTGTAGGTGGTGCACCGGTTAGCTTTTCTAGCCAATCTTCGAATGCTATTTGGCTGCCTTGGATGAGATTAAGTCCCCCAGTGCGCATGGCTTCATGGAATAAATCAGGATTAGACCAAACAAAATTGGAAGGGGATAGGGCATCAAGGGATTGGCGTGCCCAGAACGAAACGGTACGTTCCACCTGGTTGGGCAATCCTGGTACGTTCGTTGTGGCGCGTCGCCACCAATCCTCCATCTGCAAAAATCCTTCGGCGAATAAACGCCAAGGCATGGGCTGCCAACTGTCTTTTTTAAAACGTACGTCTTTACCATCCGCAGCACGTTCAACACAAACGATATTATTAATGCAATCCTTAGCATGAAAAACCGGATAAAAAGCAAGTTCCCACAAAACCCCAGGGGATTGGGCCAATTGCCAAAGCCAGGTGGAATAAGAAGAACCCATGGCAGCAGGACTTATTCCTGCCGTCCATTTAGCCAGGTTGGCTTGCACTAATCGAGTGAAAAATGGAAAGAAGTTATCGGAAGTACCTCTATCAGCCGGTGCACAACACGAGAAATCTACCCCTTCTTGCAATTCTTGACTCTGAGTGAGTATCCTTTCCTTAGGACAACATTGTTTTTCTGATCTCTTCATGGCCACGACATCCCTGGCATTATGCCCTATAATCAACAAGATATAATACAGCATAGCACAAGAATGAACCCATCAGTTCCGGTTAAAGAGTCTCTCTTCAGAAATAGACAGGCTAAATAGTCACCCTTACTATCTTTTGGCCGAACAGCACTTCTGTTTTTTTCAAGAAATGTTATCTCATCGATTTTGGCCAATAAGGTGGGCTTGTTAACTTACTTTATCCATTTTGGCTAAATTGCCTTTTTTTAGCCCAATTGGATTATTACTTGATAGTAATTAAACAACACAAAACTACAGTGTGGTAATAGTTAACACTCAGTATTTCTAAACGATGCTATATTATATAAATGATTTATAAAATGAGGTGGGTTGTTTTTATATTGATTCTCTCACACTTTATTTCATTGCAAGGAGCATGGATATGCCAAAGCAGAGGCTTATTAAAGCAGTTATTGGGATAATGAGCGCGATACTTTTGTTGATCTCTTGCGCCCCATCAACAACGACCAATAATTCACACCGTGTTTCTCATACTTATGAAGGACACAACACGGGAGGTATAGGTTGGCACTAACCTGAGCAGATATGTTTTTTGCTTTTCATCCCCTGTTCATGTAGTGCTATAGTAGGATGTTCAGTCCAAACAATTCATTGAAAAAATAATAAGGAGATTTCATTATGTTAAAACGGAATGTATTCATTTTATTGACTGCTTGCAGTTTGGTTGCCACACCACTCTTTGCAGAAGACATGTCTTCTGGTTCTCAAATGAATAATACGAATAGCATGGGAATGCAAAGCTCTAATCAGCAGTCAACCCAACTGCAAGACGAAATGAAACAAATGCAAGAAGCACTAAAACAAATGCAGGAGATGCATGATAAGCTTATGAATGCAAAAACAACGGAAGAAAAGAAATCGTTGATGCAAACACAAATGCCCATGATGGAAGAAGGCATGCACACCATGCAAAAAGGCATGAAGATGATGCAAAGTATGCACGATGATACAGCAAAACAACCCGAGATGATGGATCAACGTATGAAAATGATGCAAATGATGACGCAAATGATGCAGATGATGATGGATAGGCAAATGATGGGATGTCCCATGATGAAAAACCAATAACTCCTCTATAAGAGAGGCCTATCCTAGGGTAATTGACTCAAATCACCTGGGCTCTTATGAGATGTCTAAGAGCCCTATTATGCCAGTAGCCCATTAAGATTGACCTATTCAGAGCCTACCTATTTCATTGAACTCTATAAAGGGATGGTTTGGTGTATCATCATATAACCCATGACATGGGTGTGCAGATTGATGAGACCTCCTACATAGCTTTTGTTTTTTAGATTTGAGGCGGGCTGTTATTAATTAGCATTTTGCTCTCTGTTTTCAAACTCTGTTATATTAAAATTCCATAAAGTGATGTAAAAATAGAGAGAATAGGACGACACCTAATTCATGGGTCATGAATACAATTGGAAAATGATGGATAAAAACACGGCTGTTGCTCAAACTCATGGAACTCCCATCGGCAGGATAATCGAAATCAATGGCCCTGTTGTCAGGATACATTGTGATGTACTGCCTCCTTTGCATCAATCGCTTAAAACTTACACGGACAGTGATGAATACATTTTGGAAGTGTGTCAGCACCTTGATGAGCATCATGTGAGAGCCATCACGCTCCACCGTGCCTCAGGATTGCAAAGAGGTTTAATAGTTTATGACCAAGGCACTTCGTTACAAATTCCCGTTTCAAAAGAATGCTTGGGCCGCCTTTTAAATATTTTTGGTGAGCCGTTAGACGGCGGCCCACCATTAGAAACCAATGAATATCGTGATGTTCTAGCCAAATCAGAACCACTTCAAATGACGAGCACTCAAGAAACCATTCTTGAGACAGGAATTAAGGTCATTGATTTACTTTGTCCCTTCGTCAGGGGCTCTAAAACGGGATTGTTTGGTGGTGCAGGAGTTGGAAAAACCGTACTCCTGATGGAATTGATGCATGCCATTATTCAATTGCATCAAGGAACCTCCGTCTTTGCTGGTGTTGGCGAGCGTATTCGAGAGGGACATGAATTGTGGCATGAGATGAAATCCGCAGGCGTAATGGATAAAACCCTCATGGTGTTTGGTCAAATGGACGAATCACCGGGAGTGCGTTTTCGCACAGGGTTATCGGCATTAACTTATGCGGAATATTTGCGTGATACGTTGGGCCATGAGGTTCTTTTTCTTGTGGATAATATTTATCGTTTTGTGCAAGCCGGCAGTGAAATTTCAGGCCTACTCGGCCGAATGCCGGCCAGTGTCGGTTATCAACCCACCTTAATGACTGAGATAGCGGAACTTGAAGAGCGCATGACGTCGACTGCCAAAGGAGCAGTGACTTCGGTACAAGCGGTTTATGTACCGGCTGATGATATGAGCGATCCGGCGGTGACCGGGATTATTACTCATTTGGATTCCATCATCGTACTCTCGCGCGCACAAGCAGGCAAAGGCATTTATCCCGCCGTAGATCCCTTAGCTTCCAAGAGTCAATTTATGGATAAAATCCTATTGGGCGAGCGACACTATTCCATTGCACAAGCCGTACGAGAACACCTTGAACATTATCAAGAATTAGAAGACATGATTTCTATGATGGGGATTGAAGAGCTTTCTCCTAAAGACCGTGCTATTGTGTTAAGAGCACGTAAACTGCAGCGCTATCTTAGCCAACCCTTTCATGTCACCAAGCTTCAAACAGGAATGGAAGGGAAATCGGTTTCATTAGAACACACATTAACTGATTGCGAATCCTTTCTAAGAGGCGATTACGATGAATTTTCAGAAGAAGAGTGTTACATGAGAGGTGCCATGGATAAAGGGAGATAACGACGGACATGGAGCTTTTTACTATCCATCTTAAGAGTGCTACACAATATGAAAAAATCGATAAGGTCATCAGTTTTGTGGGTGAGGATGCTTCTGGGCAATTTGGGATTTTAGCTCATCATAGCCGCATGATGACGTGCTTAAAATTCGGCTTGGCCTGGTTTCGTGATGAGAATCAAGAGACGGAGTACTTAGCCTTACCAGGTGCCGTGGTTTATTTCATTGACAATCAATTGCATATTGCGACAAGACATTATGTGCGCCATAAAGAATACCAAGCCATACAAAAGGTCCTGGAGGAAGAATTACATTGGGAAGAAAACAACCTATTGCGCACTAAAGAAAGCGTGCATCGTTTGGATGAAGAAATGTTAAAGCGTTTATGGGAATTAAACCGGCAGAACAGCTATGGAATTTAAAAATTCAAACAAGGAACTGGAACAACAAGTGAAACGAAACGTCCGCAAAATCAATAAAGCCAAAAAGGGAAAATCAACGTTATTAGCCCAAACGGTTTACCTGGGTACTTTAGGCTTTGTTTTTGTGTTACCCATCATTGCAGGAGCCTATCTCGGGGTTTGGCTCGATGAGAAAATAAAAGGGTATTCCATGAGTTGGACCATCAATTTAATCCTCCTCGGTGTGATTATTGGCGCCATTAACGTGTATCTTTTAATTAAGGACTAACCGTGGGAGAAGAAGGATTCTTAGCGCATTTTGCCTTTTCAATCGGTGGATTACCCATCACACAAAGCGTCTTAACCACGTGGTTCATTATGATCTCCTTATTCATCATGGCATGGAGTACCACTTACAAATGCTCTCTCCTACAGCCAAGCACGTACCAACTCATTTGGGAGGGTGTTTTGAGCACCATGTACGATGCAATAAAAGAAGTATTGCCCGAGCACGTTGAACTGATATTTCCTTTTGTAGCCACCTTGTGGATTTTTATCCTTGTTTCCAATTTAATTGGTGTTATTCCGGGATTTTATTCACCAACGGCGGATTTATCGGTGACGGCATCCCTTGCGATAATGACTTTTTTATCGGTACACTGGTTTGGAATTCGTGCCGAGGGGTGGCGAGACTATTTGAAACATTATATTAAGCCAACTCCTTTTTTGTTGCCTTTTCATTTAATCAGCGAGATCTCTCGAACCTTAGCATTGGCCGTCCGCTTGTTTGGTAATATCATGAGCTTGCAATTAACCGCCCTGATTGTCCTCATGATTGCCGGATTTTTAGTTCCTATTCCAATACTCATTTTACATATTATTGAAGCCATCATCCAAGCGTATATTTTTGGCATGCTGGCCTTAATTTACATTGCTGGGGGCATTCAAGCCCATGAGCTTAAAAGCCAAGGAGAATCGTTATGAATGACATAAGTTGGTTTAGTTTAGCGTCAACCGTTATTGCAGCTATAGCCATTGCCATAGGAACTATAGGGCCGGCTCTGGCCATGGGGCGCGCGATTAGTCACGCCTTAGATGCTTTGGCAAGGCAACCTGAAGCCGAAAAATCCATCACCAGAACCTTATTTATTGGTTTGGCCATGATCGAATCGTTAGCCATTTATTGTTTGGTGATTGTTTTGATTATCCTCTTTAGAAATCCATTATTGTCTTATTTTGTAACGCAACAGGGATAAAACCAATGGAACTCTCTTGGACCACTTTTTCATTAGAACTCATTAATTTTCTTATTCTCATTTGGATTTTGAAACGCTTTCTTTATGCGCCCATACAAAAAACCATATTAGAACGAAAAAAAAGAGTGCAAGAACAATTAGAGACTGCACAAACACTGCACAGGCAAGCAACGCAATTGCAAACAATCTATGAACATCGTCTTGCCGATTGGCAACAAGAGAAAGCGACCCTACAAAACGAGTGGCATGAGGCGATGGAACGATGGAAATCAGAAGAAAGACTCCAGTTTGAACAACAATTGCATCAAGAAAAAGAGCAGATTTTTTCCCATGAAATGCAAAAAGCCGCAGCCATCATTGAAAACAATGCCAAGGAAGCATTTCTTTTGGCTGGGAAATTTGCTGAAAAATTGTTAATGCCTTTTGCGGATGCACATCTTGAAGAGAACATCATTAAAAAAACCATTGAGGATCTGAATCATTTTCCGGTAGAACAATGGCAATGGCTCAATACTGTGCCCGAAGAAGAAACCATTTCGATACAAACGGCCTACCCCATCCAAGAACATCAGAAACAGGATCTCTTGCAAGTCATTGAACAATTGTCGCCTAAAAAACTTACCGTCTGTTTCACGGAAAATCCAAAGCTTCTCGCGGGATTAACCCTGCAAATGGGCCCCATGTGCTTGCAAGCCAATCTTCGTGATGAATTAAAATTTTTTACAGAGACAAAAAATGAATTGGTCTAACACCCCTTCTTTTCTTGAGAAGCAACGACAACACCTTGAGCGCTATCAATTTCAAATCAAGGTATCCGAACAAGGGCGGGTGGTTTCTGTTGGAGATGGGATTATCTGGATTAAGGGCTTACCAGGGGCTGCCATTGATGAAATTCTTATTTCAGAGGATGAGTGCTGTATCGCCATGGTGTTCCATCTCACTCAAGATCTAGTTGGCGCTGTGATGCTAGTACAAACCAAAAAATTAAAGGCAGGCACCCCTATTTTCCCTCTGAAACGCGTATTGAGTATTCCAGTAGGCGATAAACTGCTTGGGCGAGTGATTGATCCTCTAGGCCATCCATTAGACGGCGGTGAGACTCCTCCCTGTGAGGAGCAAGGATTACTGGATAGGTTGTCCCCACCTATTCTTCACCGCGACTTTGTGAATCGGCCATTGTACACAGGAAATAAGATGCTTGATAATCTAATTCCCATTGGAAAAGGGCAAAGGGAGTTACTGATTGGGGATAATGGGCTTGGTAAAAGTGCTTTGGCCCTTGACATTGTGATGAATCAAAAAGATAAAAAAGTGTATTGTGTCTATGTATTGATTGGCCAAAAACGTTCCACAGTGAGCGCTACCATACAATTATTAAAAAAAGCCAACGCCTTGGACTATACGACTGTTGTGGTGGCCCAAGCGACGGCCTTACCAGGATTACTTTATCTGGCTCCTTTTGCAGGGTGCGCCATTGCCGAGCACTGGATGAACAAGGGCTTAGATACCCTGGTGGTCTATGATGATTTGAGTGCTCATGCCAATAGTTATCGTGAACTGTCCCTTTTACTGCGTAGACCTCCTGGACGTGAGGCATTTCCTGCAGACATTTTTTATCTGCATTCCCGTTTATTAGAACGTTCCACCTGTCTTTCCCCGGCTCTGGGCGGCGGCAGTATGACGGCGTTGCCTATTATTGAAACCAAAGAAGGTGAAATGGCCACTTATATTCCAACGAATCTCATCTCCATCACTGATGGGCAAATCTTTTTTGATGAATCCTTATTCTCTTCTGGATTTCTTCCCGCCATTGATATCACCAAATCGGTCTCACGAGTCGGTGGTAAAGCGCAGCATCCACAAATTAAAAAAGAATCCGGTCGAATGAAACTTGATTACCTGCAATTTCTTGATTTGGAACTGTTCACCCGCTTTGGGGCGAAACTGGATGCAAAAATGCAAAAGCAGATTCAAAAAGGGAGAATTTTAAGAGAAATTCTAAAACAAGAACGTTTTTCACCACTACCCATTGAATTTCAACTGGCATGGCTAATTGCTTACAATGAGGGTTTCTTTGACGAATTGAATTTAGAAGACATCCCCAAAATGCTCAAAAAAATAGAGGAAGAAATAAAACAGAGCACTTTATCCTTGGGAAACCCACGAGAACAATGGGAAAAAGCGATAAAAGAATGGCTAATGGCATAGAACGGACTCATTATCCATTCCAAAGCAATGAGTATCACTTAATACCCGGATGGTATCATGACGAAACGAACCAAACTCAAAGAACATGTTCATACTTTAGAAGAAATTGGCCACATTATGACGGCCATGAAAAATCTTTCTTTCATTGAACTGCGCAAAATCACTCAATGTCTTTCCATGCAGAACAACGTCATTAAAACCATTAGTGAGGTGAGTCATGATTTTTTAAGTTTCTATCCCATGCCCCCCATGAATCAACAAGAAAATCCTCCCTTAGTTTCTATTCTTATTGGCTCAGAACGCGGCTTTTGTGGTTCTTTTAATGATAATGTGCTTCATCAGTTAGACGCGCACAAAGAGCAACATGCTGAATTGGGACCAGCACTCATTCTTGTAGGGCATAAACTGGCATTAAAAATGCCTAATGACCCTCGTGTCATAGCAACACTCGAGGGACCCAATGCCATTGAAGAAATCCCGGACGTGATTTCAAACGTGTTACAAACATTAGAAAAAGCCTTATTGCAAAGAAATAAGACATGGCATTCTTGGCAATGGACTATTCTCTTCAATGAGGAAGAGCACAATCACATTCAAGTAAAAACCTGGCAGCCCTTTAAAGAATTGGATACAAATCCTGTGCCTCCTTTTTCTGTGCCACCCGTTTTGAATGCATCCAAAGACCAGTTTTTTTCTGACTTGGTGGAGCATTATTTACTGGCCATGTGTTATTCGATTTTTTATCAATCGTTTTTTGCGGAAAATCATCAACGACTGTTTCATTTAAACCAGGCATTAGATCGCTTGGAAAATAAAAAAAATGCATTAAACCATCATTTCAATTTACTGCGCCAAGAAGAAATTACCGAAGAAATTCAGAATATTGTACAAAGCGCCGAAGCGATTATTGGTCATGAGCTCACATAGAAAGACAAGGTAAACTATAATATACTGATTGGACTGGGTTTCTAATCAATGAAATGAATTTTCTATAAATTCGTAGTCATCCCTTTCGAGTGATTGGAAATCGGTTACAGAATAGTGAATAAACTCATATGAGGCGGGAAAACACTCGTGCAGACTGCTCCACTTTAACCATTTTTTGAATCGTCATGTTAAGTGAGCTTTTGGAGAGAAAGGATGCTGTTTCAATACACTAAAAAGTTTACCTTACTTCGATGGGTTCGAACATTATCCATTTCTTTCCTGTTGGCGATGGCCTCTGTTTCCTTTGCACAACCCACAGCGGATGAGCATGCCGCACATCATCCAGGAAAAAAGGAGAAAGAAGGCGAGGGAATGAGTGGCATGATGAAAAATATAGGGACTCCCTCTAAGGAGCTTTACCCCTCTTTAATGAGTTTACCCACATTATCCCCTGAAAAACGCCTTGAAATTCAACAAAAGGCACACCAGCGCATCACCTCCGGCATGGCGCTCATGAAAAGTGGGCTTAACGAGCTTTTGTTGGCATCCAGCACTAACAATTACGCTAAAATGCAGGAAGCTTTAGAGAAATTACGAGAAGGGATTGCGCAATATGAGAGTGCACTGGCCGCACTTCGCGCCCTTTCTGAAGGAAAAAATCCAAGCGACATCGCCTTGCAGTGGTTTAAACGAGAAATGAATCTTCTTCCAAGTAGTCCGCAAGCCGAGAGTGTCTTAGGTGGTCCTTTTTTTCATTTAACGATTATCGCTCTATTTGCTCTGTTTTTTTTGGTCATGATTTGGATGTATTTTTTCAAAATGAGAAGAGCTGCTGCTCTGCTCGATCGCTTAACCAAACAAAATGCGGCTGTATCTTCAGAGACATCACCCCAATTCTCAAAAGCACCTGAACCAACCCCTTCTTTAACATCAGTAGAGCCCATTAAATCCTCCCAAGTTTCTAAAGTACCATCAGAAACTGCCCCAACTACGCCTCCTACCTGCCCCGCGCATAAATGCCCAGTCCCAAAATTTCCAGTCATGCGATCGCTCACCGAACCGGAAGAGAAATGGGAAGGACAACTTCGTGTTTGCCGTATCTTTCAAGAAGCACCGGGAATCAAAACGTATCATTTGGCATCAACCCATGAGGTGGCTTTGCCATTTACCTATTATCCTGGCCAGTTCATTACGCTCACCGCCTTAATTAATGGTAAAACCGTAAGACGCAGTTACACCATGGCGTCCACCCCAACCCAATTGCATTATTGTGCCATCACGGTCAAGCGGGAAGAACAAGGCTTGTTTTCCCGTTATTTGCATGACGAAATTAAGGAAGGGGATTTACTGGAGGTGATGGGACCTAATGGTAAATTCACTTTTACTGGGGAAGAGGCAAAGAGCATTGTACTGATTTGTGGCGGGGTCGGCATTACCCCCATGATGAGTATCATCCGCTATCTCACCGATATTGGATGGCACAATGACATTTATTTGCTGTACTGTTGTCGCACGACGAGTGAGTTTCTTTTTCGCGAAGAATTAGAGCAACTTCAAGAAAGATACCTGAATCTCCATGTGTATGCCTCGATGCTGCGTTCAGAGGGAGCCGTTTGGATGGGGTTACAAGGCCTATTTACCAAGAACATCATCAGCCATCTTGTCCCTGATATTGCCTCTCATCGTATCCACGTTTGTGGTCCTCCTGCGATGATGGAAGCTATCCTTGGTATCTTAAAAGAGCTTAACGTGCCCGCTGATTTGATTCTAACAGAAGCATTTGGACCGGAAAAGAAACCAGAAATAGTCCAAGAAGACTTCATCAAAGCCGATACCCGTGCGATGGTTTCGTTTCGGAAATCCGAAAAAATGGTTCCAATTCTGCCGGACCGTACCCTTCTTGAAATCGCTGAAGCCAATGGGATAGCGATTGATAATGCGTGCCGAACCGGGCAATGTGGGTTATGTAAAGTGAAATTGCTGTCGGGGGAAGTGACCATGGCTTGTGAAGATGCGCTTTCCAAGGAAGACAAACAACAGGGACTTATCTTAGCCTGTCAGGCCAAAGCGACTCAAAACATTGAGGTGGATGCTTAATGAATTCGCAAGGACGTATGATGGTTTTGGGGTTAGTACTTCTAATGCTTATCACATGGCTAGGCTTTGCCGTCCATACGTCTTCTCGTTTTGCCGGGAGTTTTTGGGGTGGTGTGTTTGGCGTGAGTGGCTCGATATTGATGCTGATTCCGCTCCTCTACCTCTTTGTTAAACGCATTTCATTTTTGAAAAATTGGGTCACACACTATGTGTCCATGAATACCCTGTTGTCATGGCATATTTACGCAGGCATTATCGGCTCTATTTTAGTCTTGATTCATACCGGGCATAAATTTAATAGCGCTTTAGGTATTGCTTTGACTGCTATGACGCTCATTGTCACGCTCAGTGGTTTTATTGGCCGTTATCTCATGGGCTTTATGACTCAGGAAATCGATGAAAAAAAGACAATCCTCTTGGGATTACAACAGCAATACCAAATCGTGGCTCAAGAATTACAAGCAAGCGCACACTCCAAGCAAAACATCGGGAAATTACATCTTATGACAGCTCGCTTTCTTTCCTGGCTGCTTGAAGACACCGCACTGGATGGTCAGTTAATCAAGTCGGCAGAAGTACGCGCTTTGTGTTTAGCAGATGCCATCTCCGAACTGGAATACGCCATTCGTTTTCACGAGCACTTCAAACGCCTGTTTCAAAAATGGTTAACCTGTCACATTATTACAGCACTGGTATTGTACATTCTGCTGGGTCTGCACGTGTGGTCTGGAATTTATTTTGGATTAAGGTGGTTTCAATGAAACTGAGATGGGCTACACTCACTGCCCTTACCGTAATCGCGACACTGTCGTTTATGGTCTATTATCTGTCTTCTCATGGAGATGAGGTGAGCAGTTTGACTCACTTGGCCGAGTGGCAAAGAATGGCAAGCCCCGGAGAACTTTCCAAAGCCCACTCGTTTTTAAGTCACAACTGCACTGCGTGTCATACGCCCGTGAAAGGAGTTGAGGCCGTGAACTGTATTGCCTGCCATGCCAACAACGAATCTCTGTTAAAACGCCAACCGACCTCCTTTCATGCCAACATAGGCAGTTGTGTTGAATGTCATAGAGAGCACCAGGGCAGAACAGCACGTATCACCCAGATGGATCACAATGCTTTGGTTTCGTTAGGACTTCAGCAACTTCGTGTCTTTTCAAATGCAAATGATGAAGAAGAACAGTTGATTATTAATCAGGTGACGCTCTTTTTAGCGCAGAATGAGTCCAATAGGCCAACCGTATTGGTCAACCCCCATTTATCACCTCAAGAACTGACTTTACGCTGTGCCTCTTGCCATCAAAACAAAGACAAGCACTTTAAGTTATTTGGTGATGATTGTTCTGCTTGTCATGAAACGGCTCATTGGAGCATCCCTGAATTCAGACACCCATCCCCACGTTCAATGGATTGTGCTCAATGCCATCAAGCGCCACCCAGTCATTATATGGAACATTTTAATATGATTTCAAAAAAAGTGGCTCATGAGCATGAAGCCCGTGTCGATCAATGTTTCCTTTGCCACCAAACCACGTTGTGGACTGATATTAAAGGAGTTGGGTTTTATAAGCATCATTGAGAGACTTTTTCTCTACATCGGAAAATTTATAAGTGCCGTAACAATTTATTATGGCATTTACCAGGACTATTGATTAGATGCCGGTTTCTGCATCGGTATTTGATGTTGCATCAACAGAGGCATACCAGCAGGCGTTTGAATATATCCTTTATGCCAATACACAGTGGCATAATAAGCACTACAAATCATTCCTAAAATCGCAAAGAGAACGATGAGCCAACCAAAAACTTTTGCCAACGAAATACCGAAACCTTCGTGACGTGAAGTCCAGACAACCAAAATAATACCCAATGCTATTGCAATAAGAGACAACATCTGAGCCACATGAAATAAGAATGCTTCACCTGACATCATTGGCATCTGGAAATAGCCTGCATACCAGTATTTAATCGCATAATAAGTACTGCATAGCTCCCCTAGAATCCCGATAATGACAATCAACCATCCAAATATTTTGGCTAATCCAATACTTTTTCCTTCATTACGTAATGCCCAGACGACCAACATGATTCCAAGCGCTATTGCGATAAGGCCGAGCATCTCGGCACTGTGAAACATAAACATCATGATGCACCTCCTTTGCTGTCTTGTTGTTTATTAATACGAGGTATAAACCCAGGAGTAACCGCAGCATAGTGTTTATATTCCTCACCAAATTCAGCCAAGACCTCTTTTTCTTCTCTACGCGCGAGACGAACATACATATAAACCAATATGGGAAACATGATTAAGGTCAGAATGGTTGGCCATTGCAATAAAAAACCAATCATCACCAAAATAAACCCATCGTATTGCGGATGACGAATTTTGGCATACAACCCGCTGGTTGCAAGTTGATGCGCCTTTTGAGCACGATAAAGAGTACCCCAGGCTGATGCAATCATCCAAAGACCGCCGATAATGAAGACAAAACTTAAGATATGAAAGACATCAAAATGGGGATCACCTTTCAAGCCAAGCAGGGTATGGAGTAAATGGCCACTGTCATGACCATATAAATCCATTCCAGGATAATATTTAGAAAGCCATCCTGACAGTAAATAAATGGTTAAAGGAAAACCATACATTTCGGTAAAATAAGCGATGACAAACGCAGAAAAAGCACCAAAGGCGCGCCAATCTCGCCTTGTCTTAAACGTGGTGGTAAAACTGTACGCAAACAAAATGAAAATAGCCGAATTGACAATGACCAATAACCACAAACCATAGGCATACGAAGTATGTTCCATTTCGATTAGTCCTTATTCTCAGACGAGTCGTCCTCATTATCAGACTTATGATGATGCTCCTCTTCATGACCTCCATGTCCTCTATGCATAAACAGATGCATTAGTGGACAGAGTAAGACTAACAGCAAAAAAGGCGAAGCCCCAAGAAAACTCGCAATGTGAGCACCATGCTCTACAATCAAGAAATAGCCAATAATCCCAATAATGATGATGGCCACCATACCAGAAGGAGAACTCCAAAAGTGCATCTCTTTTTGTGGTTTTGATGACTGTGGGTGATGCCTAGGTTCAGGCGACATGATGTGCCCTCCTTTGCTCATTAATTCTTATTAGTATAGTCCATCCTGATAAAAGATTGCGCCAGTAAAGTATCACCCATATATTGTTCAAATTTCGAACTAAAGTGCTATCTTGTCTATACTTAGATTGATAAGTATTGGATTTAGACTAGCTTAGAAATAACGCTATCACATCCTTTACAAGGAGCGGCAATATGTGGACTTTAAAGACGTTGAAGCGGTTTGTTGCTGTAGCCGCTTTGATAGGCTCAACTGCTGTAGCTGCTGCTTTTGATACCTCAGTCAAAAATGATTCCCAATTAGGTTCTATGATATTGGCTGCCAGTGTCCATCATCCACCTCATTGGACACCTCATGGTGGACATGGTAAGTGGCATTGGGATGGACATAGATGGCATTGGATTCAATACCACTACAAGTGGCATCATAACTGGCATCACGGTGGACAAGGTGGACACGGCTGGCAAGGCGGGCATGGCTGGCAAGGCGGGCATGGCAGCGGACATTAAGAAGAAGGGAGCTCATTCTCTTGATGCGTGGTACTGTATTAACATGTTGTTAAGAGGTTTTTTGTGCCAAATATATTCAGTCAGGTAAATCAGTCACCGTCATAAAGACGTGGGGAAGGACCTTCTAATCTTTGGGGAGAGTAAGCCTAATACCCCAATCAACACCAATAATAGGACAATGAGCCCCAGTAAGAAGAGGCATGAAATTCAAGCAGGATAACTCTCCTTATAGGCTTAGGCTTAAATTTGAAAAATATCCGCGAGTTCCTTGGGCTGTAACTGCTTTATCGTATCGACTCAAGGCATGAATGTATGCCGCTTGCCGCATATCTGTTTGATACTGTTCCATCAGTTGCCAAATATTCTTGAATTCACGGGATATGATAGTCTGTAATTCTTCTTGAACTTTTTCCATACTCCAATAATAACCTGATTTATTTTGAACCCACTCAAAATAGCTTACGATGACCCCACCCGTATTGGCTAATATGTCGGGTACAATTAATAGTCCATTTTTCTGCAATAGTGCATCGGCCTCTAAGGTTATTGGACCATTTGCAATTTCAACGATTATAGGGGCCTTAATTCTGGCTGCATTTTCATGGGTAATTTGATTTTGTGCAGCAGCTGGGATAAGTAAGTCGACCTCGAGTTCCAATAATTCTTCGTTCGTAATGGTAGCTTCCTTCGCAAGTTTACAAACAGACTCTTTGCAATATATGGACTGCACCTCTTTAGAGCTGTTTTTTATTTCAATCATGCGAGGTATATCGATGCCTTTGGTATTATAAATTCCTCCTTTCGAATCACTTATTGCAACAATTTTATAGCCATTGTCGTAAAGCAGCTTAGCGATACTTTGGCCAGCATTACCAAATCCTTGAACAGCAACTCGTAGCTCAGAAGACTTCCATTTTTTCTTTTTTTCAAGAATTTTAATGCAATAGTAAGCACCTAGACCAGTCGCACCCTCACGCCCCAAGCACCCTCCCAAAGAAATAGGCTTGCCTGTGATGACCGCTGGACTATTTTTCCGAACAATGGTGGCATACTCATCCATCATCCAGCCCATGATCATCTCATTGGTATACATATCAGGAGCAGGGATGTCTTTGTCTGGCCCAATAAAATCCGCTATTAACTCAATGTAGCTTCGACTTAATCGCTCCAACTCCATGCGGGATAATTGTTTTGGATCAACAATTACCCCACCTTTTGCACCACCAAAGGGGATGTCGACGACAGCGCATTTTATTGTCATCCATAATGCAAGAGTTTTTATCTCATCTAAATCCAATTTTGGATGAAACCGTATGCCTCCTTTCATCGGACCACGGCTGTCATTATGATGGACTCGATAAGCTGTAAAAATTTTTAATTCACCATTATCCATCCGAACTGGGAGAGATACTTCCAGACAGGATTTAGGGTGTTTCAGTTTCTCTAAAGCTTCGGAATCAATACGACAAAATGAAGCGGCCTTATCAAGCCGTGAAAGAGCATCTAAATACATACATTCCTCCAATTAGTGCATTCACGAGGTTTCTTCTGGACAAACCATGGGTACTAACTATTTGTTATTTGGCCTACTCTGAACTCAAAATAATTTCAAACCCATGAGCAAGAGCGTGGGCTTAAACCGGTACTTTTATAGTGCACCAGGACTCCAATATCCGGGTATAAGCAACTCACGTGACCGTTTAAAAAAGAACAGCAACTCCTAACGTGATTGTATCTTGAGTGGTAGGCTCTCCTTGACTTCGAAGAATTCTCTTAAGAGCACCATATTCTTCATCATGTTCGTACTCTGTAAAAATATTAAGCCCTGGCTTAAGACGATAATAAGGTCTCAGGATGTAACGCATTTGGTTTAAGCCATTGCCAATCTCGTTTTTGACGACGGTATGAGTGGCCAGAATGCTGCGAAGCCCAGTGAGGAAGAAGAAGTTATTGGTCAGCTGGTTAGC
The DNA here is from genome assembly GCF_964199965.1 of Legionella sp. W05-934-2. NCBI lineage: Bacteria > Pseudomonadati > Pseudomonadota > Gammaproteobacteria > Legionellales > Legionellaceae > Legionella > Legionella sp. W05-934-2. Next base: position 150,321 of record NZ_CAXMZT010000004.1, read on the forward strand.
CCGTGCTAACTGAATGTCAAACTTCACACTGCCATCACGGTAATACGTTCTAATGTTGGTATCAATATACCAAGGCATTAATCCTTCAATACCAATACCCGGTTGCCAATAAGGTCCTCCGGGGCGATAAAAATAATTGACTCCTCCTTTAACTGCCCAAAATTGGCTAATCAAATGCCAATAGAACACATCGATATCTGCGTTTTCAACGGTTCCTTTATAAATTTCAGCGTCCTCAGTATACAACTGGAGCTTATTGTAATCTGGGCCATAGAGGCCTCTAAAAGACATTTCCTGAGCATTATGAAAAGGGTCTTCACCGAGTTCAATATAGCTTGAACGATAGAAGCCTTGATGATGCCCTGCAGGGTGTTTGATGAGAGAAGCATCCAATGGCATGACTTCGTCTTCTCTTACAATGGGTCGATTGATGTAGGCTTGCTGATAGGCGTAATTGTCTGGCTTTCGGGTGCCGTTGGCAATCTCAATGATGGTGGTGTATTGAAATACGCGCGCCATGCCTGCGGTCATGTGCAGAAGATGATGGCAATGGAAGAACCATTGACCGCTGGCTTCAGTATCAAAATCCGCAACGGCAGTAGCCCCTGGAGGGACTTCAATGGTATGTAATAAGGGATCGTAAGACCCATGACCATTGCGTAAAATAAACCAATGGCCGTGAATATGCATGGGGTGACGCATCATCGAATTATTGGTAAAAATAATCCGATAACGCTTTCCTGGCTCAATCAGAATTGGCTTGGCCTTGTATTCTGGTAGACCATTAATAAACCAGATATAACGATCCATATAACCAAACAATTCCATTTTAATAATCCCATCGACTGGTTTATCAGGATTATTGGTTTTCACTGCAGCTTTTAACTCTTGGTATTTGGTTCCTAAGGTACTGGCCTTTGCCGAATCAGGCGGCTCTATTTTATCGCCTATGATGGTCGGCTCAATGGGCATTTTCATGTTCATGGAGCCATTCATCGACATACCCTGCTCCATAGGCCTATCTGACTTCATGTTCCTATTCATAGACATGTCATTAGCAGAGTTAGACGTCTTATTCTGGCCCATTGCGCTATGATTCATGTCCGGCATAGCCATGCTGTTGTTCATTGCGGTCGACGAGGAGTCAGACTTCATTTGAGCAGAGTGAGACTTCTTACTCTGACCCATTGCGCTATGATTCATGCCCGGCATGGCCATGCTCTTGTTCATTAAGGTCGACGAGGGGTCAGATTTCATTTGAGCAGAGTGAGACGTCTTACTCTGACTCATTGCCCCATGATTCATACCTGGCATGTCCATACTCTTGTTCATCGAGGTCGATGAGGATTTGGACTTCATTGATGAGGTGTGAGCGGAATGATTGGATGCATTGTCCATTTTCTTTTGGATAGTCTTAGAGGACATCGAATGATTAGCACTTTGCGAACTCATTGCTTGAGAGTGCGAAGGCATGGTCATGGAGGATTTCATCGCCGTTGATGATGTTTTTTTGTTCATCAAACCATGCTGTTGGTTTCCATCCATTGCCCCGCCATTCATAGACATCATCATGTTGGCCATCATTTCTCTTGTGACAGGAAGTGGTTCAGGGAAAGGAGTCACGTGCTGATAGTTGACGACTTGATTAGGATGGGTCACTAAGGCCCCATAAGCTTTGCCCAGCGTGTCAATCGACTCAGCATAAATAATGTAAGGCTTGTTTTTTTGAATGGTCACCAGGATATCATAGGTTTCACCCGGTGCAATCCAAAAATCCTCAATGGGATAAGGGGTCACATCATTTCCTTGAATGTGCACCATCTCCACTTTGGCATCAGGAATTTTGACGCGATAGATGGTGCTTGCTCCTGCGCCAATGAAGCGCAGCCGCACCCTATCCCCTACTTTCACAGGGGCGGTCCAAGGATGAGATTTAGGATGACCATTTAATAAATACGCATCATACGCCACGTCACTTAAATCATAGATACTCATGCGCATTTGTTGCATCATTTTATAATCAGCAATTAATTTTTTACGCTCTTCGGGTGACGCTTTACGATAATCATGAAGAAACTTCATAAGCGAGGGTTGTAGGGGAAATCGAGGACCGTAATAATCGCCGTCTTTTTTTAAATTCGCAAGAACTTGTTCGGCGGGCGTGTTGCTCCAATCGGATAACACCACCACATAATCTTTGGTATACTGATAGCTTGGCGGCTTAGGTGGGTCAATAATAAAAGTCCCATATAAGCCTTCTTGTTCTTGAACCTTGGCATGGGCGTGGTACCAATAGGTTCCCCTTTGGTACAGCTTAAAGCGATAATGGAACACGCCTCCCGGAGGAATTGGTTTTTGACTCACCCCATCCACCCCATCCATTTGCCAAGGGACTAAAAGACCATGCCAATGAATGGACGTTCCCTCATCCAAATGGTTGTACACATTGATGGTGACATCGTCCCCTTCTTTAAAATGCAACGTCGGTGCTGGAATTTGCCCATTAACAGCAATGGCGCGTCTTGGTTTGCCTGCAAAATTCACCGTTTTATAAGCAACCACCAAATTAACCGTACGCTTTGCTCCACCTGTAATAGTTAGAGGCGTCACCGCTTTAGGAGATTGTTTTTTAGTGGTAGGTTGTTCCATTTTGTATTGTGCAGGTTTCGATTGAGATGGTGTACTCTTCGAGGAAGTTAACGGTTGTGTTGAGGCACCATGTTGCTCATGCTGGGCAAACACAGCAGAAGAACCGAGCAGTAAAAAGGAAAAAATAAAGCAATAATTCCTAATTGAACAACGCAAATCCTTTTGTAACATGTTTCCATCCTTCCATAAAAATCGTATTAATGCGGTGATACCGTCTTTTCTGCTGTGACAGGCAAAACACCATACCCATGCCGGTAGACTAATTCCGCACCATACCAAGCTGTTGTGAGCAACAACACCTGGACAAGGAATAAAGCCATTAAGAAGAGCAGCGTCGGTTTTTGGTGTTTAATATAACGCCAAACCATCCAGAAAGCCACAAGTACAATAGCACTCGCGCTAGTGAGTGCCCAGTTGCGGTGAATCACTTTTACGGCGTGCACCATAGCACCATGTTTCACCGTATAAAAGGCATAAAATCCAGCGGACACCGTGGTTATCGTACTCAATGCGGCCAGCCATAAACACCACCGAGCCACAATTTCCAATTCGACAATCAATGGCTTGGTGTTCCAATGAGTGTAAGAGGATACATAGGTTAGGGCATAAAGAATCACCGAAACAGTAAATAAGGCCACGGTAAAATGGACAAAAATGGGGTGCCAATTGGGGATAATTTCTATCATGGTCGATGCGTTCCTTATTCCAGTTTGGGGAACCAACATCCCATTCCCTCGTTTCTTCTTATAAAAAAATAGCCAAATGGCTATTCAGTTGACCCCTTTTTATTTCTTATTTTTGTTCATTGAATCGTTATCCGTTATGCTAAATGTCTGAGATGAAAATAGCAACAATAAACCGGGTTGTTTTTAGTCGTCGTACAAGGACAAGGAAAATCATTTTGAAGGAATTGTTATGAACGCTAAGGATTGGTTTGCAGAGAAAGAGTACGAAGAACAAGCAAGAGAAACTACCCCTCTTTTTGATGAGAAAGAGTTTCCTGAAACCAAAGACTTAGGGAATGAGATGGACCTTGATGAAGAGTTTGATGCCATACGCTCCATGAATTAACACCCTAAATATTAATCGGGATCCTTATAGAGCGCATCAAACCAATTCGTCATGACCTCATTACGCATGATTCGAACGGATTCTAACGAGTCCCTCATCATCTGTGCCCAAGCATGCTCTGTTTTTTTAAAGAAATTACTCTCCGTTACCCTTTGGCGATTGGCTTGAATGGGTGGACTTACTTGTTCGATTGCTTTCATGAGTGGATTTACTTTTTCAGAAAACACATAGCGACTTAGGCGCATGGGATGAGTTTTCTCGAGCCACCAGGATAAGAAAGGATTACTTAAGCTTTGCACAAAAGGTTGGACGACTTTTTGATAAATCGAGTCATTGGCTTCGGATGTTTGGCGAACTTTTTCAAACGGTTGTGTGGAGCTCGTTGTGCAAAGTTCGGTGAGTTCGCGCGCTTCAAAACGCACATGATATTGCTCTTTGCTGCAATCGGGATCGCCTGTTGGGTTAACGATTATCATTTCATAAAGCCCTGGCTGCAATTGCTCAATGGCATCACTATGCTCTAAAATAGCACGATGTTGCAAACGAACGACCTTAGCCGACACAAAGATTCCTAAATGTCCAACGGAAGGATGAAGAAGATAAACCACTCGCTGTTTCGCTTCCTTCAATGCTTGTGTCGTAGGATAAATCGTTCTTATCCAATGTAAAGCCTGCCTCGGTGGGGTAATTTGATCACCTTGGGAAGCAAAGAGAACAATAGGGCTTTGAATGCGTTTCAAATCATAAACACATCCTTTATGAATTCGCATTTCACCACGCTCTAGTTGATTGCCAATAAAAAGATTATTCACTGTGGCCATTATCTCTTCCTGGCTAAATTGGTAAAACCCATTCCACCAACGTTCAAATTCCAAGAATCGCTCACGTTCTGCATCAATTTCATCAAATAAGCCATAATACTTATCCCAAATGGCCGTGGTGGGATTGAGTAACTCAAAATTAGAGACCAACCACGCCCCATCCAATATCCCTTCTTTTAAATCCGAAAGAAAATGGGCACTCCAGGCACCACCCAAGAGTCCCCCTAATAACTGCATGGGATTGGCTTCTTCTTCGCTGTTGGACCAATAAGAAACGGGTGAACCATTCATGACCGTCAAGCCAACCGAACCCACACAATCAGAAGCCAATAAAGCAAGCATCCAACCGGCTTGACAATTACCATAAAGAATAGGGGCTTTGCCTTCATGCCAGGCTTGGACTTTTTCAACAAAATGGCGCAAAGTCATCAGGACATCGGCGAGCGTTTGATGAGGCACAGGATTAGGATAAAAAATAACAAAATACACAGGATGACCACTATGTAACGCAATGCCCACTTCAGAGTCCCGTTTGAAACCACCAATCCCTGGCCCATGGCCTGATCTGGGATCCACAATAATCACCGGATGAGCATGAGGATCAAAACATTCTTCAAAGCACACATCGCCGACCTCAAGAATTTTAACCAATGCATAATTGGTTTTGGGTTCCAATGATTTCCCATCCAGGACTAATTCGTATTTAAAATTAAGCAGTGGTGGCAACCCTTGTTGTTCGTGCTCCATCATATTATTAGCCCGTTCACGCAAGGTATCCCAAAATAAAATAGAACGCTGCCAACAATCCAGTTGATAAGAAATAAAATCATGCCCCATTTGATAAGGCGAATCGGTGTTTTCCTTGTCCATGCGTCACCACCATCCTGAATAATCCACATCTTTATCTATTGTGGACAGATTTTTACAAAAATGTTCAATCCATTGAATTCCTGCACCCCTCATGACTCATTCCTTGATTAATTAGGGGCATTAGGAGTATACAGCGCACGCAGCTGTGCTAACACTTTTTGCAATTTTTGCCAGTTGGCTTGCGTCCCTTCTTTATCATTGGCATCTCCTGTTTTATCAAGACGAGTCGCCAATTGACCAACATAGCTTAGATTTTGTTGCAGTGTCTTTTTCTGCTCCTCTGATAAATCCTTGCTTAAAGCAGGTAATGCGTTGACTAAATCACGAATGGCAAATGCATGCTGGTGTATTGTCGTTAAATCATCACTACTGAGCACTTGATTAATGGATGCCGCATGCTTATCTACAGCCTCCCAAATGGCTGGAATCGTTTTGGGAATAGATTGTGTTGGCTCTTCAGTGGAATCAGCCATTGCTTGAGAATACCCACAAACCAACAAAACACTGGTGATAAGCCCTAACCAAAAATGGCTTTTTTGTTTCAAAGTAACGTGCTTCATGTTTTTTCTCCTTGTTCTGTTTTATTGAATTGCATCCGCTGTTCTCGCCAAACTTCAATAGCATTATACACCGTAGGCACCACAAACATATTGAGTACAGTAGAAGTAAATAATCCTCCCAAAAGCACCTGAGCTAAAGGACGCTCAAGTTCCTTTCCTGCAGGCGAACCCCACAACAAAGGAATCAAGCCCAGTGCCGCTGTGGCAGCTGTCATTAATACGGGCACCAAACGGTCCATGGTGCCATCAATGACCACCTGCTCCCGAGTTTTCCCCTGCAATCGTAATTGATTGTAGTGGCTCACCAAAATAATGCCATTTCTCGCCGCAATTCCAAACAGCGTAATAAACCCAATCATGGCGGCCACACTCATCTCGCCACTCACCACAAACAATGAAATGACCCCACCAATAAGTGCCAAGGGCAAATTAAACATCACTAATAAAGCCTCCCGAAATGTCCCAAAGGCTTTATGGAGCAACATCAGCATCACAAAAATCACCAGGCCACCAAAAACCAAAATCACTCTGGAGGCTTGTTGCTGGCTTTCAAATTGGCCGCCGTATTGAATAAAATAACCAGTGGGCAGTTTGATTTTTTCCTGCACTTCCTGTTGCACTTCAGCAATCACGCTGCCTAAATCCCGCCCCTGCACATTAAAAGAAACCACCAACAACCGTTGCACGTTCTCGCGATTAATTGCAAAAGGCTGCGGTTCCAATGCAATCTCAGCCACAGCCCGCAATGGGATTTGCGCATTGCTGCCTTCCCCCACCCCATGAGCATCAATCAACATGTTTTGAATGTTCTTGACGCTGTCACGTCCTGGTTTATCCATTCGAAGATACAAATCAAACGTGCGTTGCCCCTCTAAAACGCTGGAGACACTCACGCCATTCAGAAGCACCTGCACGTCTTCTGAAATCTGCCCCACATTGACTCCATAGCGCGCTGCTTTTTCGCGATCGAGTTGAATCACCAATTGAGGGACTTTAATCTGTTGTTCCTTATTCACATCCACCACCCCTGGTACTGATTTTAACAGGGTCTCCATCGATTGTCCTAGTTCATTGAGTGTGGATAAATTATCCCCAAAAATCTTAACGGCCACTTGAGCGCGTACCCCAGAAAGCACTTCATCCATACGATGAGCAATGAATTGCCCCACGTTAAATACGGCTCCAGGAATATTCGCCAAATCCGCACGAATGCGACGCAGCAATTCATCAGGTCTCATGGACTTGTCTTTATCAAAGTTAAGAAGCACATCAAATTCACTGATGTTGGGTGGTAGCGCATCTTCATCAAGCTCACTGCGCCCTGCCCGCTGCGCAATGGAAATCACTTGCGGGTAGCGAAGCAATGCTTTTTGCACTTGTTGGCCTAAACGCATGGATTCATTCAGGGAGGTTCCCGGCAAGGTACTCATCACGACAATAAAGTTGCCTTCATGAAACTCTGGTAAAAAAGACGTGCCAAAAAAAGGAAGTAACGCCAGTGCAAAGACAAAAGCCGATAATGCAAACGCAAGAACCATTTTGCAGTGGGCAATAGACCATTGGAGTGCTGTTAAAAAATGCTTTTTAAGCCACAAGACAAAGCGAGTTTCGGACTCCGCCTGATGGTTACCTTCCCTTTCTACGGCATAATGCCGTTCCTTATTCGATAAAGCGTGCAGACCCACTTCAACATCTTGCTGTTTTTCTTGACCACGCACCAGTAACCAGTAACACAAAGCAGGAACCATAGTGATGGAGACCACGAGAGAGCCTAATACCGAGGCAATGTAGGCAATGGCTAAGGGACTAAAAATATGTTCAGCAATCCCCGATAAAAAGAAGATGGGTAAAAAAACCAAACTAATGATAATCGTGGCATAAACCACTGAACTTCGAATTTCAAGCACCGCATCAAAAACCACTTGTATGGTGGGTAAAGGATGGGCTTCCTGACGATTAATCCGTAAGCGGTGCACCACATTTTCCACCGTAATGATGCCGTCATCGACTACTTCTCCAATGGCAATGGCCATACCACCTAAGGTCATGGAATTGATGCCAATACCAAAATAATGAAGCACTAAAATACCCACTACGAACGAAACGGGCATCGAAAGGAACGTAATAAACGAAGCACGCCAATTCATCAAAAAAACAAAAAGAACCGCAATAACAATCACAGCCCCTTCAAGCAAAGCCCGAGTTAAATTGTGAATGGCGGATTCAATAAAGCTGGCTTGGCGAAACACATTAGTCATTAAGGTCACATCGTGAGGCAAGGATTTTTTAATTTCCGCAAGTGCTTTTTCGACTTTCGCTGTGGTCATGACCGTATCAGCCCCATAGGCTTTAGAAATTGTCCCAATCACCGCATTTTGGGTATTATAAGCTCCATCACCTCGCTTAATTTCTCCACCAAAAGCAACATTTGCCACATTATTCATGGTAATAGGTACCCCATTACGAACCACAATCAATGTTTTTTTGATGTCTTTAAGCGTCTTAATCCGCCCAAGGGTACTCACTACGAATTCGGTTCCTGCCTGGTGAACAAAGGCACCGGGTACGTTTTGATTCGCCGATGTCAGCGCTTGTCGCACGTCTTCCACCGAGATTCGATAAGCGAGCATACGTTCAGGAATGAGGCGCACCTGGTATTGCTTGACCTCACCACCCAGGGAGACGACAGAAGCCACACCACCTAATGCTAGAATCCTGGGACGAATCGTCCAATCCGAAATGGTGCGCAAGGTTTCAGGACTTTCGGTGCGGCTTACCAACGCGTATTTGACCAACCACCCCACGGCAGACGTAACCGGTAACATGATGGGTGACTCAACGCCAGGAGGGAGGCGATTGACTACTTGTTGAATGCGTTCATTAACTAACTGGCGATTACGATAAATGTCGGTTTGGTCGTCAAACACCACCGTGATGGTAGACAGACCCACAGACGTTTTAGAGCGCACACTAACCACCCCTGGCGTGCCATTAATCGCACTTTCCAAGGGATAGGTAATTAAAGTTTCCACATCTTGTGTGGCCATACCAGGCGCTTGCGTTTGCACCACCACTTGCGGTGGGGCAAATTCGGGAAACACATCCACTGGCATTTGTTTTAAGGTATAACCACCCAGCAAACAAAGAATAATCGTTAAGGCCAAAATCAAGGGGCGATTATGTAACGACCAGGCAATTAAGTGCGTAAACATTTAGTGAGGCTCCTCTTGGTCTGAATGAGGCTTACTACTCCCACTCAACCACAAAGTATAAAGCTCACGTTGTCCTTGCGTCACAACAAGGTCGCCAGGAACTAGCCCATCTTTAATTTCTGAATACTCATCATCCACGGCACCCATTTGAACAACGACGCGATCATAAATATCCTTATTTTGCACAAAAACAAACGACTCGTTATCTGCCTGCAACACGGCCGCATTGGGTACGGCAAGTGCTGCTTCATTACGCGCTAAAATGACGTTGGCGCGTACAAACATCCCAGGCTTTAGGAGTTTCTCTTCATTATCCAGGGTGATGCGCACATTCACGGTACGGGTTAAGGAGTCAAGATTGGGTTCAATTAAAGTCACTTGGCCTGGAAAAGTTCGCTTGGGGTAACTTAGGGCATGAATGTTCACTTCTTGCCCCACCTTAATCTTATCTAAATCTTCTTCATACACTTGAGCGATGACTAACAGTTTGTCGCGATTGCTGATGTGAAAAAGAACGGTGTTCGGTTCAACGGCTTGACCTAAGTTAATGTTCCTTGCATCAATGATGCCTGCAATGGGTGCCGTGACCGCAACACTTGGTGGAGGATTACCCACTAATCTTGATTGCACTGTGGCTAAGCGTTGTCCTGTCTTGACATTATCCCCTAAATTCACATCAATGGCCGTCACACTTCCGCTAATCCGAATGCTAACATCCGCTTGCGCATCAGGTAACAATTGAACTTGGCCATTCAAACCCAGTATTTGTGCCATAGGACGATTGGTTGCTTCCACCACCTTGATGTCAAGCATCTTGGTTTGCTGGGGTGTTAAATGAACTGGGCCTTTAGCTCCTCCCTCACTCACTTCAATTTCTTCTCCATGGGCAAAGCACCCTTGAATAGGAACGAATAGACTAAGAAACAGACTAATTAATGCCATCCTTCTCATGCGCTGTTGCCATCTCATTTGCTATCCCCATTCCTTTGATACGCCAAATACGGACAAAACCCCAGGGTCTTACCAGGACCAATGGCCGTGCATAAGGCCACATACACTTGCAAATACTTTTCTAACGTGTTGAGATAAGTCGTTTGTAAATCATTTTGTTGTTTTTGTACTTGCAGCACATTCAAAAAAGAAATTTGTCCATTCTCATAAGAATCACGCGCCACTGTGACATTCTCAACCGCTAATTTAAGAGAAACAGTTTGCGTTTCCCTAAGACTCATTTGCAGCGCTTTTAATTGCCCATAGTTACTGGTTACTTCCGTCTCAATACTTAAATTCAAAGCACGCAAAGCCATTATTGCCTGAGTCCCTGTGTGACTTGCTTCTAAAATTCGCCCCTGATTACGATTAAACAGAGGAAGAGGCACGGAAAGAGTCACACCCAAAGTCCTATCGGCAGGTTGAGGTGGGCCCTCTTCGACCACAATTTTATCTTGTTGTACCCCAAGCCCTACCGTCCAATCAGCAAAACGCTCGGCTTTGGCCAAACGGTGATCGGCATTGGCGCGTTCAATCGATAATGCGATGGATTGACGGTCTGGACGATTTTTAAGCGCCAAGGCTTTTAAGCGGGGTAATTTAAGGAGCGTTCTCTCAGCGATAAAATCCATCTTAAGGGATAAGGGTGAATGGGCTTCTCGCCCCATCAATTGATTCAGTAGCGCATATTGGCTAATACGAAGACTATGCAAAAGGTGCTTTTCTTGCCCGATACGCAGATACTCAATGCGTGCCGCATTCTCATCCAGCTTTGAAATTTCAGCCGCGTGATAACGGTTATGAATCACATCAACGAGCTCTCGGTTTATCCGTAATAAGTAATTCACCTGTTGCGTGCGACGCTCGGTAATCATCGCGGCATAAAATGCATTCGCTACTTTGGCGCTTAATTGGCGCTCTGCTTCCCTGATTTCTGCCATGGCTTTCAACACATCTAAGCGCGCCACTGTCTTTTGCTTTGCAATACGCCCAGAAATCGGAAATGCTTGATTAAACCCAGCACTTCGTGAATATTCCCCTTCATCATTAAATAAGCGATCGTCGTTGTTGGAGAGGTTGAGGCTTGGATTGGGCCAAAGGCCAGCTTGTAGCAAACGGGCCTTGGTAATAGCCACATTATAACGAGCGGCTTTTAAATCCTTGTTGTTTGCAAAAGCCATTTGGGTTATTTCCTGAAGAGTCCATGCCTTCCCCGCTGTTGCCAAAGAGGCGTACAGCAACAGAAGAATGACCCGATAAGAAAACCGCCAAGCACGATGATATTCCATAAACAATGGCTCAAAGAGGTCCATCTATTGTTTTATCTTACATCGGTAGGCTCGACCTACCATCCAATGGTCTGCCACGAAATCATTTTTGGGATTGCCTTCATAAGTTTGTTGATGTTGACTCACCAAAACCGTATTAGCACCTAATAACGCCGCTTCATTTCTTAGGATATTTCGTTCGTCCTTGATCAAATGCTCGTGTGATTGATAGGATTGGCTCATGCCATTGCGATCGTAGGCTCTGACTTCCCCTAAAAAAGTACAGCCTTTTGAGAGCTGATCTGACTGGAGAATGGTTACTTTTTCTCCTTCAGGGGTTAACTTGGCATTATAGGAACAACCCACCAGAAGTGTGGGAATTATCACCAGGAGAGTGCGTTTCATCAGATAATGAGTCATAAATTAATCCCTTCTTTTTATTATTTTTATTTTCTAGTATCTCCTACCCAATGCCATTAAACAATGGGTTGTAAAATAATAGATGATGTCGTACCTGCTTCTGCAGTAAGATGACTGTTTTATGCATTCTCTTTTTCTAGTCAGCGATTGGATGGATACTCGTGTCGATGAGATGGTTTGTTGTTGCAAGCATTGGACTATAGACACAAACCGAGCCATTGATTTTTCTTTGTTTTGCCGCGTAGCACGCCAAATCCGCTTCTTTGATGACGGTATTCACTGAGGTCGAGTGAGGATTCATCTGAGTGATGCCAATAGAGCAACCTAGATTAAGCTCCGATAAAATACCTTCTTTGAACAATTGTCTCGTCACAGTGATAAGATTTTCAGCAATCTTTTTCGCCTCATCGATAGAGATGTTTTCCATCACGGCAATAAACTCATCCCCACCATAACGAGCCACGATATCATCCTTTCGCAATCGCTGCGTTAGGAGTTGCCCAAATGTTTGTAACGTGTTATCTCCCGCATCATGACCATAACGGTCATTGACCGTCTTAAATTTATCCATATCAATAAAAAGAACGATAACCCATCCTCCATGCATCTTAATTTGTTGGAGCCTTGTGTTCAAAACCTCAAAAAGGGTCTCTCTGTTATGACAGCCAGTTAGCGAATCATACTGAGCATGCTGCCTTAATAGTTCGTAGCGACTTTTAAAATCAGCCATTAATTCCGCTTTTTGAATGGTCTTAGTCACCAAATGACACGAAAAATAAGTATAAGTCGCTGCTAACAAAAACACACTGCCATAAAAATAATTAAGGCAGTGAGGGTCGACCAATAAACCATAAAAAATGCTGGCTAAATAACTGAGAATGAAGATGCCAATAAAAGAAAGAGAAACAAACCTTAGTCGCCGATAGTGATTCCCTTGTTGCACTAATCCATTGATTAAATAAGCTCCTTTAGTAAGAAAGACAATACCAAACACTATCATAACAACTGGGATAACCATGATTTGGCCTTAAATACAGTCTGAACTATTTCTTTAGTATAGACTTGATTTTTATTCAATGAAGTAACTGTGATGATTTTTGTTTAGCCAATACAATAAAGACTAATCACATCTTAAGCTCATCTGACCATCCTTTTTTCATAGTGTCACTCTCTTTAGTCTCAGCGCATTGATAATCACTGACACTGAAGAAAGCGCCATCGCCGCTGCTGCAATCATAGGACTTAAGAGCAAGCCGGTTAGGGGGTACAAAACCCCAGCAGCCAAAGGCACACCCAGTACATTATAAATAAAGGCGAAGAAAAGATTTTGGCGAATGTTGCTCATGGTATTTTCTGACAAACGTCGCGCTTTGGCGATACCACGCAAATCTCCATGCAACAAGGTGACCCCAGCGCTTTCGATGGCCACATCAGTGCCCGTTCCCATGGCAATACCAATGTCTGCTTTTGCCAATGCTGGGGCATCATTCACTCCATCTCCTGCCATGGCAACAATAAGACCTTTGTCTTTTAATTCACTCACGATGCGGCTCTTGTCTTCAGGCATGATTTCAGCTACTACCTTTTTTATGCCAAGTGTACCTGCTACCGCTTCAGCTGTTTTTTTGCTATCTCCGGTGAGCATGACAATTTCAATGCCACTTTGCTGAAGTTCGTAAATGGTCTCTGGAGTACTCGATTTAATAGGGTCTTCAACCACCAAGAGAGCTACTGTTTTACCATCAACCGCCATAAACATGACTGAGGCGCCTTTACCACGAAGTTCATCAGCCTTTTCAAAAAGAGGGGCATTATCGCTTCCATGCTCTTGCATTAATCTGGCGTTACCAATAGCAACATGATGGCCGTCTACCTGACCTACAACACCTTTTCCAGTGGGCGCTTCAAACGCTTCGACTGATCCAAGGGACAATCCTTTTTCTTTTGCAGCATGCACAATAGCATTGGCCAGCGGATGTTCACTTTGATGCTCGAGTGCCGCAGCTAATGCTAAAGCATTATCCTCCACGAAATCATCGGTCACAATGCGTGTCAATTTAGGGTGACCTTCAGTAAGCGTGCCCGTTTTATCGACCACCAGGGTATTGACCTTCTCCATTCGTTCCAACGCTTCGGCATTTTTAATCAATACCCCGCTTTGTGCTCCTTTTCCAACACCGACCATAATGGACATGGGCGTTGCTAAACCTAACGCACAAGGGCAAGCGATGATGAGTACGGACACAGCAGCGATTAATCCATAGCTAAGCGCTGGTTGCGGACCCAACAGTGCCCACACAATAAAAGACAGCACCGCAACCAAAATCACAGCGGGCACAAACCATCCTGAGACGGTATCGGCTAGTCGCTGAATCGGCGCACGGCTTCGTTGGGCATCACTCACCATCTGCACAATGCGTGCAAGCATGGTATCACTGCCCACATGCAGCGCTTTCATGACAAAGCTACCCGTCTGATTAATCGTAGCACCAATAACTTTAGCGCTGGCCTCTTTAGCAACTGGAATGGGCTCACCCGTCACCATGGATTCATCGACAAAGCTTCGGCCTTCTTGCACTTCACCATCCACTGGTATTTTTTCACCAGGCCGAACACGCAACAAATCACCAACGACAACGTTATCCAGTGATACCTCCTCTTCACTGCCATCTTCCTTAATTCGGTGCGCACTTTCAGGGACCAATTTTAACAAGGCACGGATGGCACTACCCGTCTGCTCTCGTGCTTTTAGTTCCAACACTTGCCCTAATAAGACTAAAGCCGTAATCACTGCTGCCGCTTCAAAATAAACAGCAACTACTCCTTCTTGACTTCGAAACGCATGGGGAAATACACCTGGCCAAATGACAGCCACCATACTGTAAATCCACGCCACACCAATACCCATGGCAATCAAGGTAAACATATTGAGTTGGCCTGTTTTTAGAGACTGCCAACTGCGCTTGAAAAAAGGCCAACCTCCCCATAACACCACTGGCGTGGCAAGAAGCAATTGGATCCAACTGGAGCCATTACCAGAAATAAAATGCTTCAAACCATGTCCACCCATCTCCAATATCACAACAGGTATAGTTAACATCAATGCAATCCAAAATCGACGTCTCATATCAAGATATTCAGGGCTCACAACCTCCGAAACCGTCACCGTTTCCGGTTCTAAAGCCATACCACAAAGAGGACAATGACCAGGGGCAGATTGGCGAATTTCTGGGTGCATGGGACACGTATAAACAATAGGCCCCTCCATTTTGGAAGAGGCTTGCTGAGTCTTGGGAGAATTATGTTCGTGATGACAAGCATGTCCTTTACCAGAATGGGTATGTCCTTGATGGTGGTCGTGTTTCATGGTTTGCCCTACCTGTTAAGTGTGAGTATGCTTTGGCTTGATTTACCAATGCAGCGAATGGGCTTAATGCCCAGCACCGCCATGACCACCATGCCCACCCGCGCTGTGTCCTCCATAGCCGCCATCGACCTCTTGGGAGCCATGCTTCACTGCTCCATCGCAGGAACTCAAAAAGAATGGTCCTCCGATTAACCCAATAAGCACTGCAATCATTCTAAAGGCTTTCAACATGGATACTCCTTGTTAATAATCAACTCATTTACGCTTACTTTTTAAAGCGGCCAGTTTGTTTTGGACTAAAACGTCCACAGCCAAACCACTCACATCAATCGCATTGGTGACATGATGAATGGTATTACACGTGATGACTTGCACCCCTTTCATCGCAGATAATAGAGAATAAGCGTCTTCTGCAAACAGCGCATGCACACCAATACAAACGATGGACTTGCTCCCTGCTTGTTGTAAATGCTTCACCGTCTCTACCATGGTTCTGGCGGTGGAAATGATGTCATCGACGAGCACGAGTGTCGAAGATTCGAGCTCAGGAATATAGGGTACTGAAATAGTCACCTCTTTATCACCATGCCGAATCTTTTCCAAAATCGCATAAGGAAAACGACCTTTTTCTGCAATATCGGCAACCCACTGCTCACTTTCCATATCAGGACCAATAAGAATTGGCTTAGGAACATGATGTTTGATCCATGTGGCAATCATCGATGTGGCATGCAAAACAAAAGTGGGAATTGAGTAGATTTCATCTAAAGAGTGATAGCGATGCAAGTGCGGATCAATCGTCATGAGCCAATCGAATGAAGTGGATAAAATGTCCGCAAAATAACGTGAAGTAATTCCTTCTCCTTCGTGAAAACGTTTATCTTGCCGTAGGTAGGAAAGATAAGGAGCAATCAAACCGATTTTTTTAGCCCCCAACTCTTTAGCCGTTTTGGCAAAAAACAACAAAGGCAGTATTTTTTCATCCGGCTGGTTTAAACTGTCCACCACCATAATGCTGCGATTTTTAACCTCTGAATCAATTTTTAAGTACCATTCTGTATCAGGAAAACGGTGGAATGTGACCTTACCCACTTCCACTTGAAGTGTCTTTTGAAATTGTCCGGCAATTTCTGAAGAATCAAATAATGAACATAACAGAGGCTTCAAGAATTTTCTCCTAAAATAATGATGTCTTGTTTATCGCGAAGTAAATCACAAGCGTAATGGAGCTCCCCTGAGGACTCCGAATGAATTGTAAACAAAGGCTCGCCTTGTTCTACAGATTCGCCGACATGGGCATGGAGGTCAATACCCGCCGATTTCGATTTAGGCGCACCAGCAAGCTTAGCTATTTTTGCAAGCTTTCGATTGTCAATGAGGGAGACTTTTCCTGCCTTTGCAGCCACAACAGGATAAGTAAAACGTGCCTTGGTCAATTCCCTCATCCCACCCTGAGCCTCACAAATGGCCTGAAATTTCTTAAACGCTTGCCCACTCTCCAATAATTGCGTCGCAATGGATTTACCTAAACCCGGTGGTACTTTCGAAGAACACTCTAACGCAGCACCTGCAAGCGTCAACGCTCGTTCACGCAAATCATTGGGCGCATCAGGCAACCCTTGTAATACTGCCAATACATCGCGAGCTTCTAACGATGGACCAATGCCATGGCCTACCGGCTGCGACCCATCCGTAAATAACGCACGGACAACAAGCCCTAACTCGTTACCTACCTCCTCAAGTGATTGTTTCAGAAGGAGCGCCATAGACTGATTCCTCACTTTGGCAGTAGGTCCTACGGGGATATCAATGACTGCATGCGTAGCACCTGTTGCAATTTTTTTAGAAAGAATGGAAGCCACTAATTGCCCTTCACTATCTAAATCTATGGCTCGTTCCACACGAATAAGCACGTCATCAGCAGGACTTAAACTCACAGCCCCGCCCCAGACAATACAGCCATTTTCTTGTTCAACCACTTGGCGCATCTTTTGGGGACTTAAGTGGACTGGAGCTAAAGTCTCCATGGTATCTGCAGTTCCCGCAGGGGATGTAATAGCACGCGATGATGTTTTTGGAATCATCAATCCAAATGAAGCCACAATGGGAACTACAATCAGAGTCGTGCGATTTCCCGGCAATCCTCCCACGCAATGTTTATCGACGACCAGAGGTGAAGACCAGGATAAGCGATCACCACTGTCTATCATGGCTTTGGTGAGTTTCATGATTTCCGTACGGGTTAGACGTCCTGCACTACTTGCCGCTAAAAAAGCGGAGATTTGTACATCAGAAAGACGACCGCTTAACACATCATCAATGATGACCTTCATTTGTTCATAAGACAGTTCTTTGCCATAAATCTTGGTATGCACATAGCTTAAGGATTCCAAGGGTTTTGGATGGGAGACCTGAATTTCATCGCCTTCTTTGGCATGTAAAGACTCACAGGCGTAATCTGACAAACCAGCCTCACCCGGTGCTAGTAGCTCTGAGGTCACCACATTAAGGGTGGCTATAATGGAGTGCTTGCCTAAAGTCACTTGGATACGGGTCTGTACTTCAAATCCTTCTGAATGACAGACATGACAATCCTCTCGCATGTAAATAATAGCTTCGTGATAGGTTTTAATCCCTAAATGTTTTAACCGAAGCCCATGAGAGGTTTGCTTACTCACCACAATTCCTCCGTTTGCAGATAAGAAGGAATGGTGCAAGAAAAACCTAATTGCTTCTCAATTCTCTCTTTTAGCGATTGAGCACTGTGAGGTTCACCATGGGTGATAAAAACTTTTTGGGGTGGACGAGCAAAATGTTGTAGCCATTCTAACAATTCCAAATAGTCAGCATGAGCCGACGTACTGCTCATGACCACGACCTGGGCTTGTATCGGAACAAGGCTTCCATGAATTTTGACTTGTCTCTCCCCATTCACAATTCGAGCACCACGAGTGCCACCCGCCTGAAAGCCAGTAAAAAGGAGGGTATTTTTAGGATTAGGCGCAAAGGCTTTTAAATGATGCAGAATGCGGCCGCCTTGCGCCATGCCGCTGGCCGCTATGATGATTTGCGGCATGTGATGACGGTCAATCTCCTTGGACTCCTCAGGTGTGTTCACATAGGTGGCGACACGGCATAAACCCCGACATTGTTCTGCAGTTAAATGGTGGTCTTCTTTATAAGTGCAGAGTAAATGAGTGGCATCAATGGCCATGGGGCTATCTAAAAAGACAGGAAGGTCTTTGGGAATTTGCCCTTGTCGTTTCAGTTCGTAAATAAAATAAAGAAGGCTTTGCGCACGTCCTACCGCAAAAGCAGGAATAACGACTGAGCCTCCTCGTTTAACGGTTTGATTAATCACCTGAGCCATTTGAGGCAAAGGATCTGTGGCATCATGCAATCGGTCACCATAGGTGGACTCCATCACCAGATAATCCGCTTCTTGAATGAAGGTCGGGGATTTCATGACGGGATCATGTGGACGGCCGATGTCTCCAGTAAACACAATGGAACCCTTTTGGGTTTTTATTTTGACCATGGCCGCACCCACGATGTGACCAGCACGATGATACTCAAAACTGAAATCATGAAATACTTGGTGCGGGGTATCAAAATCAATGGTTTCAAAATACTGCAATGCAGTATGAGCTTCTTTTTCAGTATAAAGAGGAAGAGCAGGTTGGTGTTTGGAGAATCCATACTTATTGGCCAAGCGTGCTTCTTCTTCCTGCAGATGACCACTGTCGGGTAACAAAATGGAACACAGTGCTTTGGTACCCGGTGTTGTATAAATTTTGCCTTGGAATCCGTTTTTGACGAGCAAGGGAAGATAGCCTGAATGGTCAATATGCGCATGAGTGATAATCACCGCATCAATATCATGGGGATCAATAGGCAAGGGAGTCCAGTTACGTAATCGTAATTCTTTGTAGCCTTGAAAAAGACCGCAATCAATCAGGATTTTTTTAGAACCAATGGTCAAAAGATATTTAGAACCAGTAACCGTCTCAGTTGCTCCTAAAAAAGTTAATTTCATCTTGCCTCCGTTAAGTCTACTGTTTTTTTCAAATCCACTTGCCAACGCCACATCACATAAACCACAGGAATCACAATTAAGGTCAGTAAAAGGGCAGAAAAAACCCCACCGACCATGGGTGCTGCAAGACGCTTCATCACATCAGCCCCAATGCCTGTAGCCCACATCACCGGTAATAAGCCAATGATGTTAGCAAGACCCGCCATGGCCATGGGACGAATGCGGGAGACCGCACAAAGTTGTACCAGCTGAATTAAATCGGGCAATGTTTTGAGCAACCCTTTTTCCTTTTGTTCATTGTAATCAGAATCAAGGTAAGCGAGCATCACGGCACTGGTTTCAGCCGCAACACCAGCAAGCGCAATCATCCCCACCCAAACGGCAATACTCATGTTGTACCCTAAGATATAAAGCAGCAAAAAGCCGCCAAATAAAGCGAAGGGAACGCCCAACATCACCATCAAGGTCTCGGTAATGGTGCGGAAAGTAAAGTAAAATAAGACAAAAATGATGGCCAAGGTCAGTGGCACAAAAATTTTAAGTCGCTCATAGACCCGTTGCATGAACTCATATTGGCCCGACCAAGCAAGCGTATAGCCCGGAGGCAATTTCACTTTGGCGTTGACCACTTGCTTTAATTCCTCCACATAGCCACCAATGTCTCGGCCACTGATGTCAATGAAGACGTAACCTGCTAACATGCCATTCTCATCGCGAACCATGGCAGGTCCTGAACGAAAGGTTAAAGTCACCAATTGTGCAACGGGTACTTCCGCACCACTGGGTGTTTTGACTAAAATACGATTGAGTTTGTCGGGGTCGTCGCGCAATTCTCGCAAATAACGCACATTCACTGGGTAGCGTTCACGCCCCTCAATCGTGGTGGCAATGTTTTCACCACCCACGGCCGATTCAATAATGCGATTGACGTCCATAATGGTTAAACCATAGCGAGCCAACTGGTCCCGATTAATTTGAAAATCAAGGAAGTAGCCTCCAGCCACCCGCTCCGCATAGACCGTACTGGTGCCCTTCACTTCTTTGGCCTCCATTTCAATTTCTTTGCCAATGGCTTCAATCTTTTTAATGTCAGGACCAAAAATCTTAATTCCTACCGCCGTTCGAATGCCTGTGGTGAGCATGTCATTGCGTGCTTTAATGGGCATGGTCCAAGCATTACTCACACCTGGAAATTGCAACGCTTTATCCATTTCGGCAACCAGGCTTTCATAAGTCATTCCTTTGCGCCAAAATTCTTTAGGCTTTAACTCCACAATCACTTCCATCATATTAAATGGAGAAGGGTCGGTGGACGTTTCGGCTCTTCCCGTTTTGCCAAAAACGTGCGCCACTTCAGGAAATGCTTTTAATTTCTTATCCATTTCTTGAAGTAAAGCCGTCGCTTGAGTGACTGAAATACCTGGTAAAGTAACCGGCATATACAAAATCGTCCCTTCATAAAGAGGGGGCATGAATTCAGAGCCAATGAGTTTATAAAGAGGAATGGTGGCAATAGCCAATACAATGGCAATTCCCACCACGAATTGGCGATACCTCAAAGCAAGCCTCAACACGGGCGCGTACATGGCTTGCATCCACCGCGTAATCGGATGTTTTTGTTCAGGAATGATTCGACCACGCACCAAAAGAGGCAATAGGACAGGAATTAAGGTGATGGCAAGTAAAGCACTCATGAAAATGGCTAAGTTTTTGGTATAAGCCAAGGGCGAAAACAGCCGCCCTTCCTGAGCTTCCAAAGTAAAAACAGGCATAAAAGAGATGG
The DNA here is from genome assembly GCF_964199965.1 of Legionella sp. W05-934-2. Taxonomy (NCBI): domain Bacteria; kingdom Pseudomonadati; phylum Pseudomonadota; class Gammaproteobacteria; order Legionellales; family Legionellaceae; genus Legionella; species Legionella sp. W05-934-2. Next base: position 171,368 of record NZ_CAXMZT010000004.1, read on the forward strand.
CAATGACCAAAAGGGATGAAAAAATGGCAGGCCCCACCTCTTTCGCCGAATCGATTAACACCTGGGTGCGATCGCCTGGGCTTCCTTTTGCTTCCCAATCCGCTAAGCGTTTATGGGCATTGTCGACCATGATGATGGCCGCATCGACCATATCACCAACGGCGACAATAATGCCGCCGATGGACATAATATTCAGTCCAACGTGTAAGAAATAAATGGGGATAAACGAAATCAAAATCGCCAGCGGCAAGGTAATAATAGGAATGAGTGCGGAACGAAAATGACCTAAAAACACAATAATGAGTAACCCAACCACCAACAGTTCTTCAATCAAGTTCCAATTGGCCGTGGAAATCGCTTCCCGGATTAAGTTACTTCGGTCATACACAGGAACCATTTTTATCCCTTCCGGGATGGCAGTGGCCAACTCTTTCAATTTATCCTTGATGCGACCAATCACTTGCAATACGTCTTCACCAAAGCGCATGATGACGATACCGCCCACAGCTTCGCCTTGGCCATTTAAATCGACCACCCCGCGGCGCATGTCCGAGCCAAGTTGTACTGTGGCGACATCACGCAGTAAAATCGGTGTGCCATTGGCATTGGTACCCACGGCAATTTTTTCAATATCCTCAGTAGACTTAATGTACCCGCGACCACGAATCATGTACTCCACGCCCGAGAACTCAATGACTCGACCACCGGTGTCGTTATTACTCATGCGAATTTTTTCAACAATCTCAGGAACCGATAGGTTGTAGGCAAGGACTTTGACTGGATCCAAATTGACTTGGTATTGCTTGACAAAACCTCCCACACTGGCGACTTCAGACACCCCTGGAACCGCTCTTAACCAATAGCGCAAATACCAATCTTGAAACGTGCGTAACTCAGCCAAGTTATGCTTGCCATTTTCATCCACCAAAGCGTATTGATAAATCCAGCCCACAGGTGTGGCATCAGGCCCCAATTGAGGAGTCACTCCTTCAGGTAATTTTCCAGCCAGCTGACTCATGTACTCAAGCACACGTGAACGCGCCCAATAAATATCCGTGCCATCCTCAAAAATGATGTAGACATAAGAAAAGCCAAAATCAGAAAATCCCCGCACAGCAACAACCTTTGGTGCAGATAAGAGGGCGGTTACAATGGGATAAGTGACTTGATCTTCCATCAGATCGGGCGAACGTCCCATCCAGGTCGTATACACAATGACCTGAGTATCTGAAATGTCAGGCAATGCATCCATACGGGTATTCTTCAAGGCAATGTAGCCCATGAAAGAAAACCCGAGCACAAAAAGCAACACAATAAACCGGTTGCGTGCACAAAATTCAATAATCCGTTCGACCATAAAATCCCTTTATTCCAAGGCTAAATCACGCCTCTTTATTAGAGCTTCTATCCCATTATAGTGGGATAGAAAGTCTATTTATGTTGCATGCCTCCCATGGCCGCTTTCAACTGGCTCTCTGAGTCAATGAGGAAATTGGCAGACGTAATAATTTGATCGCCCTCTTTAACCCCTTTGATTATCTCAAGCAAATCCCCTGCCCTAACCCCTAAGGTCACGTCCCGCCATTCAATTTTGCCATTGCCATGGTAAATAAACACCACTGCGCGCTCACCTGTGAGTAGAACAGCATTTTTAGGGACCACAAGACGTTCACCCAAAGGTACTTTGAGTTCCAGATTCACATACATGCCAGGTTTTAATTGCTCCTTCTGGTTGTCCACTTCAAAGCGAACCTTGGCTGTACGTGTTTTCATGTCAATCGTAGGGTAGATAAAATCAAGCTTGGCCTTAAATAATTCATTGGGCAAGTAGGTAAGGGTCAAATCAGCCATTTGACCAAGACGAATATAAGGAAGCTCATATTCGTAAATGTCCCCTAAAACCCACAAGCGTGATAAATCAGCAATGGTATAGAGTTCATCTCCTGGCTCAATGCGCATGCCCACCAGCGCCATTTTTTTAAGAACCGTACCTTGGATGGGGGAATGAATCGTCATCGTCCGGGTGATTTTGCCCGTACGCTTTAATTGCTCAATGTCTTTTTCGGATATCCCCCACAGCAACAATCTTTGGTGAGCTGCTTGAAAAGCAGACTGCGCACCACGAGCCGCACTCGATGTCGTATTTTTGCTTAATATTTTTTGGGCATTAAGGGCGAGCAAATATTCTTGCTGGGTGGCGACCAATTCAGGACTGTAAACGGTAAAAAGAGCTTGGTCTGCTTTGACTTTTTCTCCGGTAAAATTAATGAATAAGTTCTCAATCCACCCATCAAAGCGTACATGAATATGGGCAACGAGCCGCTCATCGGCTTCAACACGCCCCACGGTACGGATTATTTTTTCAACCACTTGGCGACGCACCGGCTCTGACGTAATGCCAATGGCTTGTAAACGAGCCGGATCAATCACAATCTCATTTCCTTGAGTGGACTGTTTCATGTCCATCTTGCCATGATTATCCATGGCCTGTTGCGCCTGAGTTACCTGCAACAACGAAAGTAAACTCAAAATAACCACACCCTTGATTATTCTCTTAAAATTCATAAGAACGTCCCTGTGCTTTCTTCGATTTGTGCTATCGCTTTTTCATGTTCAGCGAGTTCACCGTGCCATTCCAATTCATTTTCTTGCAGCGTCAATAAATTATTCAGCATCGTTAAGAAATCCACTTTGCCCACGCCGTAGGTGGCTTGCGATGAAGTAAATGTTAAGCTGGCTTGTGGAATGATGGTATGTTGAATCAGATGAATGAGTTTTGCAGAGCGCTCTGCCAACAAATAAGCATTTTTCACTTGAAAAGAAAGCATACGATAGGTGGTCTGCAAATCCTCAATATCCGCATTATACCGCGCAAGTGATTCGCGCACGGCATGATTTTGCTTTTGCATGAAATAAAGAGGCACGGTTGCTTTTAACAATACTTGATAGCCTTTGGTGTGCATTCCCGTATCATGAAGCCGTCCCCCTTCGATTTCCACATCAGGGAAATACTCCATTTTACTTAAGCGGATGGCTTGCCGTCCTTTTTGAACAGCACGTTGCTGCATGATTAATTGCGGTGCTCGGCTCTTAACGAGCGTGTAAAAATACTCTAAATTATGCCCCATTGGCGTTACAGGAAGCACTGCTGGTGTATGGATTGTAATTTCTAAGGAACGATTTAAAAGGCGATTGATATCCGCCTGCAGGGATCCCCGTTGTTGCTTTAAGATGACTAAACGCATCAGTAGACGAGAAATCTCAGTTTGGGCACGATAAATATCTTGTTGGGGTGTTTTCCCTACACTGTAATTGGCTTCGGAACTCTTTTCCATTTCATGAAGAAGTTCCTGGTTTCTTTGAACAATCTCGATGGACTTATTGACAAAATAAAGGTCGTAATAAAGCCGTTTTAATTCAGCAATGACGGCGAAACTAGTGGCTTGATATTCTGCTTCCGCTCTTTTGGCCTCGAGCGTTGCTATCCTTCCTCGTACAATAAGTTTACCAGGAAAAGGAATTTCTTGTTGACCACCTAACATTTGCTCGCGTCTTGGATCCACATCCATAGGGATATTCTCAGACATGTTGATGTACCCTGCATTCAACTTGGGATCGGGTAACGCTGTTGCCTGTGGAATCACATGGATTGCGGCCAATAGTCGGTCGCGGGCCGCACGAATTTGAGGATTGTTTTGCGTGGCCTCCTTGATTAGCTGCGATAAAGCAGGCGGAGTCTTGGCATAAGATACTGGCCCTGTAAAACAACAGAAACCTAAGAAAATAGTGTAAGTGATTTGTTTCATACTAAAATGCTTCATTGGGTGCCTTCCTTAGCCGTTTCTGAGCTTCTATGATGAGCAAAGGCACCATGCCCAATAGAATCCAAACCAGGCATTGGGTGAATGAGACCGGTTGTATCCCAAATAATTCGCGCAATACCGGAATATGGTGAATTAAGACCTGCAGGGAAAAACTGATGCTCACAATAAAAAAGAGTCTTAAATTGGAGAACAATCCTACTTGCCAAATGTTCTTGGTGTCGCTTCGCGCTCCAAAAGCCCATAAAAGCTCGGCGGTTACTAAGACAGAAAAGGCCGCATCTTGGGCTTGGATTAAATCCTTATCGATTAAATATTCATAAGCGAACACACTAAGGATTACTAAAGCCTTTAAACAACCCACAAAGGTTACTCGTTTGAAAAACGCCCTATCCATCATGGATTTTTGTGTGGCTCTGGGTGGACGATTCAAAATCCCTGGCTCTGACATATCGGTAGCTAAGCCAATGGCTGGCAAACCATCCGTCACTAGGTTAATCCATAATAATTGGATAGGAAGCAACGGCAGGGGCCAGCCGATTAAAAGTGCTACAAACACGACCAATAACTCCCCACTATTGCCTGCTAATAAAAAGCCAAGCGTTTTGGCAATGTTGTCGTAAATCGTGCGGCCTTCTTCAATGCCCGCCACAATCGAGGTGAAATTATTGTCCATGACAATGATGTCAGAGGCTTCCTTGGTAACTGCAGTGCCTGTTTTTCCCATCGCAATCCCCACAGATGCTTCTTTTAAAGCAGGGGCATCATTGACCCCATCACCTGTCATCGCCACCACTTTTTGTTGTTTTTTCCAGGCCCGTACGATTTTTAATTTATGCTCTGCCGTCACACGAGCATAAACAGCAATGTCTTTGACACAATGGTTAAATTCCTCCTCCGACATGTTTTCAAGTTCATTGCCAGTGAGCAATCGGTCACCTGCCTCCAAAATGCCAAGCTCTTTGGCAATGGCTCTTGCCGTATCAGGATGGTCTCCTGTAATCATCACCGGTTTGATGCCGGCTTTTTTACAGCGACTGATGGATTCCTTGCTACTTGCATGAGGTGGGTCCTGAAGACCAATAAGACCTAAGAAAACCAGGTTATGTTCAAGCTCTTTCTCTTCTTTTTCTAAAGCTATAGGCTCTATTTGACGCTTCGCAAAAGCTAACAGTCTTAATGCTTCGCTGGCCATGAGTTCGCAGGATTGTTTCATGCGCGCTTTATCATTAGGTGTTAATTTTTTAATGCCTGTTTTGGTCAAAATATGGGTGCAGCGCTCCAAAATGAGTTCGGGTGCTCCCTTAACAAAAGCGATGTGTTCATGGTCTTGTCGACACACAACCGTCATGCGTTTGCGTTCGGAACTAAAGGGTAACTCTTTGATACGGGGATAAGAAGTTTGCAGTTCCCCTTGCCAAATGCCTCCTTTGGCTGCTGCAACCAAAAGTGCCACTTCAGTTGGGTCTCCCACGGTTGCTACCTGTCCATCTTGGCTCTCAAAACTCGCGTTATTGCAAGCCACCATCGCTTGCAAAGTAGCTTGCAACAACGGGTCTTCTGACACATTAATTTCTTGACCTTGAAGAGTAAATCCTCCCGAGAGGTTATAGCCTTCCCCATGAAGACTATAAACATCACTTGCTGTCACAAGCTGACGTGCGGTCATTTCACCTACGGTTAACGTTCCCGTCTTATCGGTGCAAATGACTTGTAAACAGCCGAGTGTTTCAACCGCCGATAATCGCCTTACCAGTACGGCACGCCGTACCATACGTTGCACGCCGAGTGCTAAAGCCACCGTAACGACAGCAGGCAAGCCTTCAGGAATTGCAGCCACTGCAAGACTGACTGAACTCATGAACAAACTGAAGATAGGGATGTTACGTAAGAGACCTAAGCCAAAAATGGCAATGATAATGAAAAAGCAAAGCCACAATAGACGAGAACCCACTTGATTGAGTTTTTTCTGCAAAGGCGTTTCATCACGAGACGCTTCACCCAGCATTTTGGCAATGTGCCCCATTTCCGTTTGCATACCAGTCGCCACGACAAGCGCGCGACCTGTGCCATCGGCTATAGAGGTGCCCATAAACACCATGTTTTTACGATCGGCTAGAGGCGTTTCTTTAGCACAAATCTCTAGGTTTTTCGCGACTGGTATCGATTCTCCGGTGAGTGGTGCTTCATTGACTTTAAGCGCTGATAATTCAAAAAGGCGAGCATCGGAAGCGATTAAATCACCGCTTTCAAATAGAAGAATATCTCCTGGTACGATATCAGAAGCAGCTATCACCCTCACGCGGCCATCTCGCAACACGGTGGCTTTAGGAGCGGCCATTTGTTGAAGAGCAAGCATGGCGCGATCGGCACGATATTCTAAAACAAATCCAATGATGGCATTTAAAATGACAATGGCCAAAATGGCAATGGCATCGGCTTTTTCATCCAACAAAAAAGACACAACAACAGCACCTAAAAGCACCCAGGTGACCACACTTCCAAATTGCTGCAAAAAAATGAGGAAAGGAGACGTTTTTTTCTGTTGACTCAGCAGGTTGAGTCCCACTTCTTTTAACCGCTGTTGTGCTTCTTTCTCAGATAGTCCTAAAGATAAGTCAGTTTCAAACAACAATGCCATATCTGCAGGTGATTTTTCGTGCCACTGTTCTGCCATAACAGCCATCCTTTGCATTCACTCACCCATTAGTCGGTGAGCACCATTTTACCCCATTTTTTTAGTATCTAAGCGCTCTTATTACAAAAAATCGGCATCTTTCATATTTACTCTTTACTCTTTGAAATCCAATAAAAAGATTTTAGTGTTAGCGACCACCGCCACCATGCCCTACATGGCCTTGAGCGACATGCTCTTCCAGACTTTCAGTATTTTTACCGGTAGTGCCACTATTCATACAAGCAGTAAGTATCAAGCAACATGCCAAAACCATCCAATGACTTGGTTTCATAATGTATTTTCATCCTTGATTTTAAAATGAAATAATTACAATATAGGCTCTTTTCTGATAAAAGACAACGTAGCGCTATGCTTTTGACAACGTCTTTTGCGTCTTACGTTAATTCAAAGACTTAGTTTGTGAAAGCATCTCTACTAATTGATGGAACATACGACATCAACCTCGTTCTCCCAATCCAACAGCTCGGTAAGATTACGTTATTCATCATCCTCATTTTTTTGATAAATGACCTACCGTTTTCTCTTTCCCCTTCACTACTGTCCTTAATCAAATCTACTAATTTTTTTATAGCACTCATGAAGGCTTCCAAATCAATGAAAAATCCCACAATGGTGACCCAAAATAAGTCTACTTATCAAATATTCATAATGCAAACTCGTCTAAGCAATTAAATAATCCCTATGCTATTTAGCAATCCATGATATCATTCTATTAACTGATTGAGGTGTATAGTCAACCCACAAGGACTATAAGAAAAATATCTCATAACCATTTGATTGTCTTGGAGACCGGAGTATCGTGATAAAATTGGCCACCCTCTTAATGAGCTTATTATTAATCAATTTATATCATTCTATCGCTACAGCATCCAATGCCCATTATCATTCTGTGAAAAATCATGCCACCCAGATTTTGAAATCATCGAATAACTCTACCATACGATTATCCATTCAAGAGATAATTGATAAAAAGAACCAGAAACTGATATTAATCAAGCTAATAGACATGAAAAACAATAAACCAGTCACCTCCAACGACTTGATTGAAGCGCATACACAAAAGATTCATTTGTTGATTATTGATGACAGTCTCACAGACTACAGCCATGTCCATCCAGTCGAAACAGCTACCCCTGGTGTCTATCAATTTGAATGGCAACCAACTTTTGAAAAAGCCTCCTATCGGGCATGGGCCGATTTATTACCAACCAATACCAAAACTCAAGAATACGTAATTGCTGATTTTCCATTGACAAAAACCATGAAAAAAACAGAAAATCATATGGACCGGCACCCATTCTCTGAAAGTACTGTCGATGGTTACACTTTCAAATTGTCTTTTGATAAAACACCATTACATGCGGGTAAACCAGCCATGGGGAAAATTGATATTACTGATGCTAAAGGAAAATCAGTTCATACCTTAGAGCCGATTATGGGAGCTTATGCTCATATTGTTGGTTTTAATGAAGATTTTAAAACGGTAATCCATGTTCATCCCATGGGCAAAGAACCAATAAAAACTTCTGAGAGAGGAGGGCCTGAATTGCAATTTCATGTGGAACCTAATAAAGCTGGCTTTATTAAACTGTTTGCCCAAGTACAAATTAATGGAAAAACTCTGTTCGTCCCCTTCGGAGTCACAGTAAACAGATAGCTTGCTCAATCCTTTCCCACACGGGTGATAAGAAATACTTTGATAACAATTTGTCCTCCTCCGAACATGGGATCCTAGTTCTCTGCACCCAATTCTTTAGGGACAATGAAAAATTATTTAGAAGGGCATGATCGGATCTATTTTAGGAAGTAATTGTAGAAAGAGTGGGGAGCATATCCCCCGTAAGAGAGTATGCCTTGAAAAAAGAACAGAATAAACAAAACAAAAGTTCATAAACAAATTAGAAAGGAAAAGGAGGTAACTGATTCCTATCTCTAAGCCAGAACGGATGATGCCACTCTTCATAGATGGAAACGGGCATTTTGCTTTGCTTAAATTCATCAAAAGATAAGTCGCAAAGAAACCATTTAAGGAATTCCGCGCAAGTTTCCGGACTTATTGACCAGACTGTTAAGCCCCCTCGACACTAACATCCAAACAAATGGGGTCGTCTATTGGCCTTTGCCACCACCACCTACTAAGAAAAAACTAAAATGTATTTAAAAAAAATCGATAATCAACGTCTATTTTTCAATAATACATATACAGAAAAGTACTCTATAATTAACAAATAAATGGAGACTAATCGAAAGGAAAAATTTTATGCTTAGAGATATCGTTCTATTTTTTGCGGGATTTGAATTTTTTCATACGATGACACACGTCTTTTTTGCATTTTTAGTTCCGTTAGACCTTAAATTTATAACTCTGACTCCCACTTTAAATACTTGGTCAATTGTTATCAATGCCATAATTACTCTAGCTCTTCTTTGGTGGGCAAAAAGATTACGAAGTAAATAACTACTAAATAATTAGGAAGAAAAATGAATAATATAAAATATGGATTTGGAAAAGAAGTATTGTATTCATTTGATGATACAATTAAAAAGGTTACTGAAGAACTGCAAAAAGAGGGGTTTGGAGTTCTTACAAATATAGATGTTTCAGCAACCCTGAAAAAAAAGTTAAATCAGGATATGCCTCCTTATCAAATTCTTGGCGCATGCAATCCCCAATTTGCTCATCATGCTTTAGAAAAAGAACCATCTATTGGTTTGCTTCTACCCTGCAATGTAGTTGTACGCCAAGATAATACAGGCAAAGTGTATATTGAATTCATGGATCCGAAAGCGGTATTAGAATTGGTCAGCAATCCTGAAATTAATCATATCGCTAGTGAAGTCAAGAAACGACTGGAGAGAGTATTAAACGCATTATAATTACTCATCTACGGTTAAGATTTTAACATACGAAGACCACTTGCAATAACAATAAGCTCACTGATTTCATGAGCTAAAACTGCTATCGGCAACGTAAAATAACCTGTTACTGCCCCGACAACAAGAGAGCTAATTACAATTATAGAAAGTCCCAAATTTTGTAAAATTATATTCCAAGTTCGACGACTAAATGCGATAAGATAAGGTAATTTTAATAAATTATCACCCATTAAGAGAGTGTTCATCTAACTGTGTCACCTCATTGATTATCTAAGCCCCAGATTCAGCCTGTCTTCAAAATATATATGAAGCTGGGAAATGATAAGCGCCCAATTGTGCATCGGCTGATTCCATTTTTCCAGTACTTTCTGGCAAGCACAATAAATAAGCTTAATAAGAGCATTTTCGCTAGTGAAAGCCCCTTTATTCTTAGTGTACTTGCGAATTTGCCGATGAAAACCCTCAACAATATTAGTCGTATAAATGATACGCCTGAGCTCTTCGGGGTATTTAAAGTATTGAGAGAGAGCCTCCCAGTTATTGTTCCAGGACTTCATTACAGCAGGGTATTTTTTTCCCCATTTTTGCTCCAATTCAAGCAAATGATGTTCAGCCAGGTCTTTACTGGATGCCTTATAAACAAGCTTTAAATCCACCATAAACGGTTTTTGGTCTTTGCTGACTACGTACTTTAATGAGTTGCGAATTTGATGAACAACGCACAGTTGCACTTCAGTTTTAGGAAATACCTCAGCAATGGCCTCTGGGAACCCTTTAAGGCCATCAATACTGGCAATAAGAATATCTTCTACGCCACGTGCTTTAAGGTCATTTAAAACACCAAGCCAGAAACGAGCGCCTTCATTCTCAGATAAATAAAGGCCCAAAATATCTTTTTTTCCCTCGGGAGTTACAGCGAGAACAGTATAGAATGATTTGCTAGTAACTTTACCCTCAACACGTACTTTGAAATGCATGGCATCTAAAAAGGCGATTGGATAGACCGACTCCAACGACCTATTGCGCCATTCGGTAATCATCGGTAGTAGCTTATCGGTTATTAGACTGATTTTAGCTGATGAAACTTCCAGCCCATACATTTCGGCCAAATGCTCACTAATTGCCTCATAGCTCATGCCTAGGGCATATAGGGCTAATACTTTGTTATCTAATGATTCGTTCAATACAGTTTGGCGTTTCCTGACAATCTCAGGCTCGAAACTACCTTCTCTATCTCTAGGTGTTTCCATATCAAAAACACCAGAGGTAGATTTCATTAACTTAGTAGTTTTGCCGATGCGACGGTTGCTAATACCAGACTCCTGGCACTCCAATAGGTGAGCTTCCATTTCACCTTCCAAAGCAGCTTCAAGCAGCTCTTTTATAAGAGGGGTTAAAATACCATCTTTACCTGTTAGTGATTGGCCTGACTTTAATTGGGATAATGCTTCAGTTTTGAAATCATCAAAATCAAAATTGGATAAATCTATTTTCTTCTTATTCATGCTCACCTCTTTTAGCTGTTGAAATTATAACAAGTTAAAAGAAATGACACAGTTATTTAAACACTACCCCCATTAGGCTACATCCGCAGTTTCTAATGCAACATCGGTTCCGACAGCACCCATAGCAACTCCTACATGAGCTGCTGCGAGTGCTGGAGCATCATTTACTCCATCACCAACCATCATTACCTTACCATAACGTCTTTCTAACTCTTCAATTTTTCGTGTCTTATCTTCTGGTGATAAATCAGAAAATACTTCATCAACACCCGCCTGTTCGCCAATTGAAGAGGCAGTTATCAAATTATCTCCTGTGAGCATAACCACACGTTCAATACCCATCAATTTTAAGTTAGACACCATCTGCCTTGCTGTTGGTCTTAGAGGATCAGCAATTGCAATTAAACCGAGGATTTTCTTATCAGTTCCTAATAATACTACTGTCTTTCCAGAGGCCTGTAATTTATTTATTTCCTGCGTTAATGTTTCTATCAATAGGCCCATATCAATAAATAATTTTGGATTGCCTATGTAGAATTTTTCCCCATTGATAAAACCAAGTACACCTGAACCAGTTAATGACTTAAACTGTTCAACAGGATTATATTGAATATTTTCTTCATTGGCTTGTTGCAAAATGGCTTGGGCCATGGGATGCTGGGAGCGCGATTCAAGAGTTGCTGCTGCATTTAAAATTTGGTTCCGAGTATGATTATTCAATGGAATGATATCGGTAACCTTCGGTTTACCTTGTGTTAATGTTCCTGTTTTATCTAGTGCAATAACTTTTATCTTCACTAGTTGCTCCAAATATAATCCACCTTTTAGTAATATTCCATTTCGACTTGCTGTACCAAGAGCAGCTACAAGTGTAATGGGTATAGAAATCACTAAGGCACATGGTGCTGCAGCAACAATAAATACTGTGGCACGAATCACCCACTCTTGCCAAAGCTGCCCGAATAGAGGTGGTAAAGTAGCTATGAGTATTCCCATTAAAAGGACCAATGGACTATATAGGTTGCCAAAACGCTCTATAAAACGTTGACTACGCCCCTTTTTGTCTTGTGCTTTTTCGACAAGAAATATGATACGAGATAATGTATTATCAGCAAATTTTTTGGTTGCACGAACAGTAAGAGTTCCTTCACCGTTTATAGTTGCAGAAAAAACTTTACCCCCTATAGTTTTTTCTACTGGAATTGACTCACCTGTAATAGGTGCTTGATTAACACTAGAATGTCCTGAAATGACTTCTCCATCTGTAGCAAGACTTTCACCAGGAAGAACAATGAATTCATCTCCAATATGAATTTCTTCTATGGGTATTCGAAATTCAGTATTATTTCGACGGATCAATGCTGTTTTTGGGACAAGATCCATCAATGCTCGTATAGCATGCCGCGCTCTTTCACCGGAATAACCTTCTGCAGCTTCAGAAATAGAATACAAAAATACCAATGTTGCTGCTTCCGCCCATTGCCCCATGATACCTGCAACAATGGCTGCAAGTGACATCAAGAATTCAATACCGATTTCATATTCTTTGATAAATTCGTCTATTGCTTCGCGTGCGAAATAATATCCGCCAATTAAAACTGCGCCTACGTAAAACCCGTTAGCGATAATTTTTGGTAATGTCAAATATGAGCCTACAAAACCAATAGTTAATAATAAACCAGCTATAGTTGCTGTAATGACTTTGGGATTATGCCACAGCTTTGGCATTGGCTCTTTATGTGAAGAGCATGTCGAGCAGCCCATTTATTTTTACACTCCTTATTCGTAATTTTTTTAAACACTGATGCTATATGTCGCGTAAAAGTAACGGTTGTTAGAGAACCATCTCTATCATAGATATTGAACAGATCCATTTGCTTTGTTATTTCAATGTTACCAAGGGAATCAATTTATTGATGACCTAACCAAAATACTCCGTTTTATTATTAATACACTTGCTAAACTGTTTGATGTTCCTCCAACAACAAGCAAAGCATCATCAAGAACTTATGATAATTATATCTCATTGATTAGAAAATATTTTAAAATATCATTCTCTAAAAAAACGGAGTATAAAGAACTGGAAGGATAGATTAAAAATGAGTTACTGCCAACTAACGGATCGTATTCCGAAGTGCTAGGCCAATTAATGAAGTTTAAATGATACTCCATGTAAAAAATAGCAAGCATGATAAGAAAACTCACTAAGGAAATAATAAAAGATAATTTTTGCTTATTTTTTTGAAAATAAATCATAAGACTGAATAAAATAATGAGAAAAACAACAAACATGCCTAATACCCAAGCATTTATTATCACTTTTATTCCTAATTCTAGTCGTTATAATAATCATGCTCATGCTGAGCGTTTCCACCCGAACCTTTATTATGGCCACTTTCAGAATGTGCTCCAGAAGCAGGTTGTGTTTGAGTGCATGAAGTTAATCCAAATCCTGAAATAAGAATACCTATCAGTAAGAACATCTTAAATCTTGGCATAGTCATTACATCTCCATATATAATCATAAAAAAAATTCACCTTACTACATTGGAAAATAAAATACCTCATATACTAACATAATAAATACCCACTTTGATGAGGGTAAAAATCAATTATTTTACTTCATTAATAATTACAATAAGATTAAAACATTTAGTTTTGTAATGGATTTATGCTAATGAGCCATCAAATACCAAAATTGACTCATTTCCATCCTTTACTTTAAAAATATCTTAGACTTACGTTATTTTATTAACTACTTTCTTGATTAATCATCTGGAGACATATACAACAATCGCAAACCATTAGCCACTACGATTAAACTCGCTCCCATGTCTGCAAAAACTGCCATCCATAACGTTGCATACCCTACAAGAGCTAAAATAAAGAAAATGCCTTTAATCGCAATAGATAAACTGATGTTTTGATAAAGAGTACGTGCCGTCTTACGACTTAAATCAACATAAAAGGGAAGTCTTGCTAGATTGTCATTCATTAGGGCAACGTCAGCAGTTTCTAAGGCAGTATCTGTTCCTTTCCCCATCGCAAAACTCACGGTAGCTTTTGCCAATGCAGGGGCATCATTAATTCCATCTCCTACCATCCCAACGCTATGATAGTGTTCTAAAAGACGATTAATCGCTTGCAGTTTTTCCGCAGGCAATATATTTGCATTTACTTCATCAATACCTACTTTTTTAGCAATAGCCTGAGCCGTTACCGCATTGTCTCCCGTTAACATCGCGGTTTTTATGCCCCGTTCATGGAGTTGTGCAATCGCCTGTTGGCTTGTAACACGTAACGTATCAGCTACTGCAAAAATAGCCAAAACCGTCGTAGCATTACTTAATATTACGGTCGTTTTACCTTCTTCCTCCAAGCGCTTCAGCTCTTGTTCGACAAAATGATTGCATACCTGATTGTCTTCAGCTAACTGATGATTGCCTACAAAATAGAGTTCTTGACCCACCAATCCTTTTACTCCTCGTCCAGGAAGTGCTGAAAATTGTTCAATTTCAAGTAAAGCGTTTTGGGGTTGTTCCTGTTGCCAGTACTGTACTAAGGCATTAGCGACTGGATGCTCCGAGTGACTATCAAGGCTTGCAGCTAACAATAACAAACTCTCCTTAGTTCGATTTTCATCCCAAGCTATGAAGTCAGTTACAACTGGCTTTCCTTCCGTTAAAGTACCTGTCTTATCTAAAGCAATTAACCTCAGTCGATGACCAACCTCTAAGTAGCTTCCTCCTTTAATAAGAAGCCCTTGTTTTGCTGCCGCTGCAAGGCCACTTACAACAGTCACGGGTGTTGAAATCACTAAAGCGCAAGGGCAAGCAATAACTAATAAAGTCAGTGACTTATAAAGAGAATCATAAAAAGGATAACCAAATGCTAAAGGTGGAATTAATGCAACAAAAAAAGCCATCAATACCATAATTGGAGTGTAATATTTAGAAAATTGATCAACAAATCGTTGCGTTGGGGCTCGATCCGCTTGCGCTTGCTCTATCGCTTTACCAATTTTAGCAAGCAATGTATCGCCTGACGCTTTACTGACCTGCACTTCAAACGCGCCGTGCTCATTTAATGTTCCTGCAAAAACCAAATCGCCTACTTTTTTTGTTATTGGCATTGATTCACCAGTAATCGGCGCTTGATTGACCGTGCTCTGACCTGAAATAACCACGCCATCCAGGGGAATACGCTCTCCAGGTTTTACTCTAAAAATAGCACCAGGCACCACTTTTTCAATGGCCAAGGTTTGCCATTGACCATCGTCCTGTTTCACTGAAGCCACCTCAGGGGCAATTTGCATTAAGCTTCGAATCGCAAGACGTGCTTTATCTAAGGAGTAGCGCTCGATACGTTCGGCCAATGCAAATAATACAGTCACCATTGCCGCTTCAGGCCACTCTCCAATAAGAACAGCCCCTGCTATCGCAATGAACATCAAGCTATTGATATTCATTGTTTTAGTCCCTAAGGCAAGCCACCCTTTTTTAAAGGTAGAAGGCCCACTAAGACCAATAGCCAACAAAGCTGGAAGAATAGTCCAAATGGATTGTTCCGTAGCTAAAAAATAAGCTGCCAGCTCAGAAAATAGGGCAAGAAAACCTGCTAGTCCAATAATTTTCCAGGAAAAATCCAACGATAATTGTTTTCTTTGTGGTATAGGTAAAGTGCTTTCCAGCGTTCGAACACTCATTCCCAACGCCTCAATGCGTTTTTGCAATTCTTCACTTGAAACCAACCGATGATGAATAGTAACTTCTTCAGCAATAAAATTAAAATCCAACTGCTCCACTTCAGGAATATCCTGTAACTGCTTTCTGATTAGTTGCTCTTCCGCTGGACAATCAAGTCCTGCAACAAAAAATTTGGTTTCATTTAAAGGTACTGTCATTTGGTTTTCCGCATTGTCCGTAAAATATAACCCTTGTAATGAATGAAGCATCACAAGAACATCGTCTGATACACATCACTCTGTGATCTCTTGCTTAAGACCTTGCTTCTTGCGCCGCTCATGAAATATATAATACAACCCTGGCAATACCAGTAATGTCAGAAACGTGGAAGAAATAATTCCACCAATAACCACAGTGGCCAGAGGTCTTTGTACCTCAGAGCCTGTACCCGTAGCTAATGCCATGGGGACAAACCCTAATGATGCGACCAGTGCCGTCATTAATACTGGACGAAGACGAGCAAGAGAGCCTTGCAACACTGCATCCTTTAAATAGTATTTCTTCTGTTCGCGTAGCTTATTGATGAACGTAATCATCACCAAACCATTTAAAACAGCGACCCCTGACAAAGCAATAAATCCTACTCCTGCTGAAATTGAAAGTGGAATGCCTCGTAACCATAAAGCAAAAACGCCTCCAGTCAAAGCCAAGGGGATACCAGAAAATACTAGCAATGCATTACGTGCGTTCCCAAAACTCATAAATAAGAGTAGAAAAATACCCAATAAAGTTATGGGCACCACAATCTGCAGTCGTTGCGATGCAGATTGCAGCTGCTCAAATTGGCCACCCCAGGTTATCCAATAACCACTAGGTACCTTAACCTTTTGCTCAACACGCTGCTTTGCTTCATTCACAAAAGAGCTTAAATCTCTGTTCCTCACATTTGCAGTCACGACTACACGACGTTTACCCACTTCACGACTGATTTGATTGGGACTTTCGCTTCGTACCATTTTGGCAACTTCACTCAATGGAATAAAATGACGCTCTCCGTCTTTTGCAAGAGGCAGCGGAATAAACACTTGCCTTAAAACAGTAGGGCTTAAACGCAATGCTTCAGGCAGGCGCACGATTAAATCAAATCGCTTGTCACCCTCAAACAATTCTCCGCCTTTTTTCCCGCCGGTAGCAATGACTATGGCGTCTTGAACATTACCAATTTGTAGACCGTAACGAGCCAATGCATCACGATTGATTTCTATGGTCAGAAGCGGCAATCCACTGACTTGTTCGACTTTCACATCAGAAGCACCCGGTACTTTTTTAAGCTCTGCACTAATTGCATCCGCAGTCTTTAATAAAGTAGGCATATCATCACCGAACACCTTCACTGCGACATCGCTTCGAACTCCTGAAATTAATTCATTAAAGCGCATTTGAATGGGCTGGGTAAATTCATAATTATTTCCTGGAATTTGTTTCACAGCCTGCTCAATTTCTTGTACAAGTTGTTGTTTGCTTTTCTTAGGATTAGGCCATTCGTTACGTGGTTTGAGCATAATAAATGTATCAGCCACATTAGGAGGCATGGGATCAGTAGCAACTTCTGCGGTCCCCAATTTGGCAAATACACGTTTTACTTCAGGAAATTGCCGCACACGTTTTTCAACTAAATCTTGCATGGCAATGGCCTGAGTTAAACTGGTTCCAGGAATACGCATCGCATGCATAGCAATATCCCCCTCATCAAGACTAGGAATAAATTCCCCACCTAAACGAAATGCAAGAATAAGACTTATAATAACCAGAACAACTGCTGCTCCAATCACTTGCCTCCGTGCATGAAAGCACCGTCTTAATACTTTGGCATAACTTAAAGAAAGGATGTGAACTAATCGGTTTTCTTTTTCTTGTATGCGTTCTCGTAAAAAAATAGCAACAGCAGCTGGTACAAAGGTTAAGGCAAACAGCATGGATGCCAAAAGTGCAATAATGACGGTTTCTGCCATGGGCAAAAACATTTTTCCTTCAACACCTGTTAAGGTTAAAATAGGCAAATAAACCACAGTAATAATAAAAACACCAAAAATACTAGGTCGAATCACTTCAGTGGTGGCATAAGCAATGGTCTTTAAACGCTCTTCAAGGTTTAAAATTCGCTGAAAAGCATGCTGCTGCTCTCCTAAATGCTTGATGCAATTTTCAACGATGATAACCGCTCCATCGACAATCAAACCAAAATCAAGTGCACCTAAACTCATTAAGTTGGCACTGATTTGATTGGTCACCATACCAGTGATAGTCAGCAACATGGATAATGGAATGACCATCGCCGTAATGAGGGCCGCGCGAACGTTTCCCAGAAAGAGAAATAAGATAACGCATACCAATAAAGCACCCTCAAGTAAATTCTTCTTCACAGTATTAATGGTGGCATTAACAAGCAATGTCCGGTTATACACCGTGACCGCTTCGACTCCCTCGGGTAATGATTTATTAATTTCCTTCATTTTTGCAGCAACGCGTTGAGACACGGTACGACTGTTCCCACCCATTAGCATAAATACCGTTCCTAAAACGACCTCATCACCATTTTCCGTTGCAGCACCCGTTCTTAGCTCTTGGCCAAGAGCCACCTCTGCTACATCACGAATTCGAACAGGAGTTCCCTCAAAGTTTGCCACCACAATGTTTTCTATGTCGGCAATATTCTTTACTTGGCCTGGTACACGAATAAGATTTTGCTCGCCATTTCGTTCAATATAACCTGCTCCAACATTGGCATTATTGCGTTCAAGTGCTTCAACAACATTATTTAAGCTCAGACCATAACGCACCAATTTAGTCGGATCGGGAGTAATATGAAACTGCTTTTCATACCCACCAATCGTGTTGACCTCTGCCACTCCTTCTACATTCCGCAACTGGGGTTTGATTATCCAATCTTGTATAGTACGTAGCTCCGTTGGGTTATAACGTTGATTTTTGGGAACGTTTACTTTGTTAGTCACGGTATACATAAAAATCTCACCAAGTCCTGTTGAAATGGGACCTAATGTTGTTTCTGCTTCTGGTGGTAATTTATCTTTGACTTCCTGTAAGCGTTCGTTAATAAGCTGTCGTGCAAAATAAATATTCGTTCCATCTTTAAAAACCACAGTCACTTGCGATAGGCCATAGCGCGATAAAGAACGGGTATAATCAAGATTAGGCAGACCACTCATGGCCAATTCAATAGGAAACGTAATACGTTGCTCCACCTCAAAAGGCGAGTAACCTGAGGCTTGTGTGTTGATTTGTACTTGCACATTGGTGATATCAGGGACTGCATCAATGGGAAGGCGTTGAAAATTGTAAACACCAAGCACTGCGATAATGAATGTAAACAAAAGAACAAACCAACGGTGTTTTAAAGAAAAACGTATGATTTTTTCAAGCATCACTATTCCTTAGTGGTCATGGCTTGCGCCTTCTTTGCCTATTTCTGCTTTGATATAAAAACTGTTTTTGCTCACATAGCGCTGCCCCGCATCCAATCCCGAAATCACTTCTGCCCATTGCTCGTCTTTTTCACCCAGATTAACTGGAGTGGCTTCAAAATAATCGCCTTGCTGAACAAAAACCACGTCTTGTTTACCCATTTGTTGGAGTGCCGAAAGAAGTACTGCAACTGGGGCTGTTTTCTCTTTAATCACGATGGCACCATTCACATACATACCAGGAAGCCAGATACGAGTATCATTATTAAGAACAGCACGTGCCAGTGTGGTTTGACTGTCCTCAACCCCTAAGGGTGAAATGTAGCTAATGGTACTTACTGATTTGGGCTTTCCTTCATCCCCAGTCACAATGACTTCCATACCCGGCTTTACTAAAGGTGCATCCTTGCGATATAAGGTAAAATCAGCCCAAACAGTAACTAAATTGGCTACCTCAAAAATAGGTTTGGTGTTTTGGGCAAATTCACCATTGGTTGCATATTTTTGTACTATCGTTCCCGTTATGGGTGACCTTATTTCGTAATTTTGCAAACTCTCATTACTTTCAATCGTTGCCAACACATCCCCTTTTGTCACTTCATCGCCTAAATTTTTATTCATTGCTTTAATAATTCCCGAATAACGTGCATAAATAGGTGCTGAAGTATCACGATTGGTGACGATTTTACCTACAGCATTTAATTGCGTTTTTATCGTTTGTTCTTGGGCAACTGCTGTTTCTATCCCCGCTGCTTTAAGAACAGCAGGAGCAATTTTTACTCGACCTTCATACGTGGAGTAATGCCAACTCAATGGTTTTCCAAAACTATTTAATTGAATTGTTACATCAAAAGAATGAGGTTCTTCAATGATCTGGTTGCTTTGTAAAAAATTTTCCACAGGAATAAAAGTAATCTGCTCTTTTTTTCCACCAAATCGAGTGAGATTTACGATTAATTCTGCCTTTTGGGGCAAAATCATTTCCCCATTTTTATAAAGATACGCTCTAAAGTGAGGTGGCATACCTCGCTCAAAAATTAAAAACTCTAAGGCCAAATCGCCATCTTTAAACAAACGGCCTCCATGAGGTCCTTTTTCCATGATCTCTTGATGATTATTTTCTTCTGTAGCATGAGTTGTTTCTTCCGCCCAAAGCGAAAAAGAGCTCATTCCTAACAGGAACACAGCAAGTTTTAGGGAGAAACCGATTGGTTTTAATAGATTCATTTACTCTCCTTGGTAGGATGAAGACCTAAAAGCCCTGTGAGTTGAATTAATGTTTTATGATAATCTGCATGTGCCTGTTGATAGTGTCGCTCTTCTTCATACAGAGCATTTAAGGCTGTGGATAATTCAATGTAGGTATAGCGTCCCATTTGATAGCCATCTTGAGCGAGTTTTATTGATTTACGAGCAAGTGGTAACAAAGTACTGGTTACTAATTCTGCTTCATAATGACTTTGTTGGGCTTGTAAAAATACAGTATATGCTGTTTGACGTATATCGAGCTTTGTTCCCTGGTATTCATGCGCAGTTTGTGTGAATTGCGCTTCCGCTGTCATTATTTTTCCTTGGTTGCGATCAAAAACAGGAACTTGTGCATAAGCCGACATCACCGCAGCATTGCTTCCATCATCAGAAAAATGACGGGCGCCCAATTGAATGTTTAAATCGGGCCAAACGGATTTTTTAACTGCTGTAATGGTTGCTCGTTTGGCATTTAGTTGTTGTTGCATTTGTATCAATTGCGGGCTTTGAGGTAATTTTTTTAAAAGCACTGACCAATTTAATGTAACATCAGGTAGCCCTTTATCTACTAATGGTTGATCCACCCTTAATCCGATACCTAATAAACGAGCCAATTTAGCACGTTGTGACAGTTCATCACGTGCCGCTTTTTTTTCTTGAATGCGCGATTCACCCAATCGAATTTGAGCTAAACGTAAATCCAATTCAGCTCCCGCACCCGCTTTAACACGCCGCTCAATTGCTTTAACGATACTCTCATTGAGTGAAATAAGCTTTTTAGTTACCTGGTGCCATTGCCCGGCATACAATGCATCGACATATGCGCCACCAACAGCCATATAAATCGCTGCTTTTTGGACTTGAATTTGTGCTAATGATGCTAAATAATCTGCATAGCTGGCTTTTTTCAAATAAGATAAACGATTACCTAAAGGAATGGGCTGTGTCACTGATGCGGTAGTTTCAGCAGATTCGTAACTGGAATAACTGCCAGATCCGCCAAAATTCTCGGCAGTTAAGGTAAGTTGTGGATTAGGGTAAAGCCCGCTTTGTACAAAATATCCACGCATGGCCTGAGCTTTATCTATTTCAGCTTGTAATTCCGGATTATTCCGATATGCAATTGCCAAAGCGTCCTTGAAAGTAAATGAGGATGATGCGACAGCTTCATGAGCCATGAGGTTCATCCATGCAATAACTAAATAAAAATAAATACGCATCCCTTAAATTACCCCTAACTTGCAAATCCGCTTTTTTAGTTTAACTTAATTTAGGTGTTTTTACATGTTTATATTGTGATAACTTATTGATTAATCTTCATTCATTCAATTAAATTCGGAACATTTGCTCAGTCCAATGAAACTAATTTTATGAATGCGCTCCTGAATTTATGCGTTGAATAACAAGTCCAACAAGAGCGATAACACAAAAAACAATACCCATATAGAGCAACTAACATATCCTTTTTCATAGCTATAGCCTAAACATCTATCGTAAGTATTTTCTGATTTCAGTAACCACACCAATCAGATGAGCATCATTAGATTGCTTGATACTTATAGTGGCCCATAACTCACTACTTGCTAACAACTGAAATAAACAACCATCCGCTTCTCCAAATCGACGTAATACTGTCTGTTTTTTCTGAGTTAAATAAACTAAAACATAGTGGCCTGGATTAGGTTGTAAATCTCCATCAATAACTACCACATCTCCTGGGTTAAGCTCTGGTTGCATGCTGCTATCGTCCACTGAGGTGGCAAATAAAGCCGAGCTTTTAATTGAGGGATTCAGTGAATCAACCAAAATTGTTTTTTCAAAAATAAAGGGTTCTTGTTGCCCCAAAATTTCTCTAGCATGGGGTGCTTCTTTCATACTCAATATAGGGATGTGTCGAAACTTATTTTCAGGATTCTGGATTAGATCGCCTTGCGGATTATCCGTTAAGCATAACAAATAAGAAGCAGATACATTTAACTGATCTGCAAGCAATTTAGCTTCCAATGGCCCAGGGCTTCGTGTTCCTTGCTCCCAATTACTAATTCTTGCAGGAGATAGTTCTGCTGTTCTTGCTGCTAATTCTTTAATCGTAATACCCAGTTCTTTACGAGCTTTGGTAATACGATTACCTATTTGTTCTCTAATATCCATTGTGATCCTTCAAAAAAATGAGACATACCCATTGACAAAAACACGTTTCGTTTTATATCATGAATTAATTAAAACATTTTGTGTTTTATAAATTAGTGATACTTACTATATTTAATCATAAATTTATTTAAAAATCACATCCTGTTTTATTTTTTCTTTTTTATTCATTGATAATAGGTCATGCTATGGAATTTTTTATTATCACCCATCAGGAACTTTCTGCACTCAGTGGTTTACCTTATCTGCAACAATTAACTTATCTTCAAGGCATTAAACCCTACGTTGATTACAAAACAGGGTTAGTCGGTATTCGTCGTGGTATTAGTTATCAGTCATTGAGTGAAGCGCTTTACATAGAACCTCATTCAGGTATTAAAAGCGGTAGCCCAAGTAAAGATCAATTGCGGCGTGCTTTGAAAGGGCTTGAGAAGGCTGGGTTAATTCAAATCCAGTCTTGGGAAAGGAAGCTTGTTTTACGTTGTTTATTACTGGACAGGCATGATTCTGTTCATAATAAAGCCGCCATAAAAACACAGGACTATAGCGCACCTCAAGAACCACAAAAAAGTCTATTAGATTCAACAAAATCCGATACGAATAAACTAGATCCCGACACAAGCCCAAAGGTTGAACCCGCCACTCCTCAAGATAATAATAATTATTTTTTTATTTCTTTATCACAAGCCTTTGATGCCTTCTGGGATCTGTACCCTCTGAAAAAAGAAAAAGAAAACGCTTTTGAGGTATTTAAAAAACTAAAGCCCTCTCGGAGCTTAGTCCAGCAAATCATAGCCCGCTTAACCGAACAAATTCAACTTGAGACAAAAAAACGCGCAGAAGGCGTTTGGGTTCCGTCCTGGAAGTATCCAGCAAATTGGTTAACACAGAGATGCTGGGAAACAACATCAACAAATCTTGAAGCCAAGGAGTATGACCATGCAATCCATGAAACAAATCGTAAATACGCATCATCTACAAACAGCATCAGGACTTCAGAGTTGCGTGAAAGCTCAAGTTTCAGTGACGCGGAGTTCCAAAACCTCTGGAAATTGCATTGAGCAAGTCAACAAACTGTTTCTGAAATTTTCAACCTTCTATGGACACATATGGCGTAGCCAATTCAAGAATGAAGCTTATTCAAATTTTGCACGTCAAGAATGGTCAAAAGCGCTAGAAGGATTCGATGTGCAGTTAATTGAGCAAGCAATTGATGAATGTCTTAAAAACCGCGAAATGCCGCCTGCGCTGGCGCAATTTATTGAGTGTTGTAAGCAACTATCATCCAGAAAAAAACAGTGTTTTCACAGAGAACCTTACAAACCTTGTGACCCTGTTGTTGCCAACACACACCTGAAAAAAATAAAAGCAATCTTAAACATGAAATTAAAAATAACCGGAGAAAAATAATGTTGGTACTGACAAGAAAAAAGGGTGAGCAAATAGTGATCGATAAAGGACAGATTGAAATACACGTCATTTATCAACGAAGAGGCGTGGTCGCTTTAGGTATTAAAGCTCCAGCTCATATTGATGTTGATAGAAAAGAAATTTTTTTAAGAAAACAAACCAATCCTCAAAACACCAATGTAGAGGAACCAAAATGAAAATAAGTGCTCAACTCTCTGTAATTGGCGTACTTAGCATAGCAGTCTTTTCTTCTATGGCAGCTAATGTTACTCAAGTAAACCGCTACGCGACTGTTGCCAACAAACCATTAGCAGCCCAGATCAATCCACTCATTACCATTCAACAAGTCCATTTTCCTCAAGAAGTACAAACCATAGGTCAGGCAGTTGAATGGTGGTTGAAGTTTTCAGGGTTTTCTCTGGTATCGAAAGAAAAGCAACCTGAAACCCTGCAAACCGTCATGCACCAAGCCTTACCTCAGATTGACAGAAACCTCGGCCCTTTGACTGTTAAGGACGGTCTTGAAGTCCTTGTTGGCCAACAATCTTTTGTCTTGATCGAAGATCCCTTATTGCGGCAGGTAAATTTCAAATTAAAAGCTGGAGTGCGAAATGGGGGTAAATCATGATCAATCGCGCAACAACCTTAAAGTATTTATGGGCAGCAGGTTTAGGCTTGACCTTGGCAGGTGTCATTGTTGGTATTAACTATTTTCCAACAAATAAAATGAATGATTCAGATGTTATTTCACATCGTCTTGATACGTTGCAAGCACAGCTTGGTGCTTTGCACGAGGAAGTTAAAAAGCCCGTTGAGACAGTAGATTTAACCGCGATTAACCAGGATTTTCATAAACTGACCTCCTTGATTGAACAGCTCAAAAATCATAATGAAACAGATATTAATCGCCTGATCAATGATAATCGTACTGAATTAACACAAAAGTTGGATGTCTTGCGTGAAATGGTGAGGTCTTTGGATAAAAAGCAGCATCCCATTAAATACCTGCCCATTAACACCTTACCGTTTAAAGTCATCAGTATAGACAGCATTCAGCAAGTCAGTGTGGCTACAGTGGCTTATAACTTTAAGACAGTGCCTTTGGAAAAAAGCGACCAATTAGCTGGCTGGACAGTATTAAGTATTGACTTCAGTCTACAACGCATGGAATTGGAAAACGGTAATAAAGAGCATGTTGTGGTGAAGATGGATGTATTGCAGGGGGAATCTGATGCTTAAGTATTCTGCTTTCCTGATTCCAATATTAGCCTGTCATGCAGTACATGCTGATCTGACTATTCCAGGATTAAATCAACAGCCCTTAAATCACTTTGCCATTGAAGATAAAACATTGGCAAAAACAGGGTTAACGGTTAATGAAGACGATCTGACCTCAGAGCAAGACATCAATAAAATTACACTGACCGATACCCAATTGCATGAAGCTAAAGTGTGGGGATTAACAGCTGATGAAGAAAAACGTTATGTCCTACTCATGCAAAATAAAAGTAAATTCTACTACAAAGGCTTAAGACAAACTCCTATTGATATTCTGGGTATTAATGCCAGAAATGAAACCGAACGCAACCATTTTGCAGAATTAGCAGCAAGACAGGAAGCCCAGAAAGTAGCTAAAAATATTGCTTGGAACAATGCTTTTTACAAGGCCTATAATGAGTTGTTTGTTAATGTCCCTGTGGTTGATGATTTTGACCCATCTCCTTATTCACCCTATGCCCACAAACCGGTGCAATTAAGCCAGGGCGATACGCTGTATTTCTTTATCAAAGAACAAGATGCTGTAAAAACCATTTTGCTGATGCTCTTTGATGCCATAGAGCAAACACCAAATGCACGGTTGCATCTGATGTTACTGGACATGAATGATACGACCATCCAAATCTGGGCAAATCAACATCAAATACCACAACATCTTGTAAATGGTGGCCGTATTACCCTTAACCACGGCGAACTAAGCTACCAATCTCTCAAGATCAAAAAGTCACTACCGATGTTGCTACTCTCCCAAAACGGTCATTCCAGCATTGTGGATTTGGGGAGGTTTTAATATGAAAAAGTCCGCCATACTCTTTGGATTGTTGATGATTACCTCCTGCTATGCCTGGCAAGCCATTAACATGGAGCAATTCATTAAAGAAAGCCAAGCTCAGATCACCAAAGAATCTTTAAAACTACAAGAAAAGTTAGATGCAAGACTGCCCGTATCAAGTAAAGCCACTACTGGCAAAGTAGAAAAGCGAACACTCACACTCGTTAATTTCTCAAACCCTGTGTTCATCATTGGGGATGATACGGACTCTTACCAATGGTTGCAAAAAAACGCGAAAAAGCTGGAAGAAGCACAAGCCTTGGGCTTTGTCGCCAACATTAATACCAGTGAACAACTTCAAGCGTTACAACGCCTCACCAAAGCGCCTTTATTACCGGCTAACGTTGATGACTTAATGGAACTCTTTCAAGAAACCCATTACCCGCTCGCTTTCTTTGGGGAAGAATTATGGCAATAAGGACTGCAACGCCCAAACCCTCCAAAAAAACGGTCATGAGTTTTATGCTGCTTGTTTTATTGGGCTGGTTAATCCTTATGGGTTGGGTATCCAGTCTTTGGTGCTGTTTAGGATTTGAAAAAGCGTTTAGTTCAGTTACCACACTTTCTCAAAAACAAACGCAAGCAATTACCGCATTTAACGGAGTGATGGTTGCTAACACTATTAAATCCTGGTTAAAAACCATTCCTACTCAAGGTGTTGCCAACAAAGCGGCGCAAACAGGCTCCCTGATTAAAAAAGGGCTGGATGAGGTGATACCCGATGAAACCAACGATTTAAATGAAATAGCACAAGATTTTATCCTAATTGCCAATCAAGTTTGGTTACTGATGGGATTAACTACTCAAGTAATGTTCATCAAACTGGTTATTCTGATTTCGGCTATCCCTCTGTTTTTATTAATGGTCGTGGTTGGACTGGTTGATGGGTTAAATCAACGTGCTATCCGCACCGCATCATTAGGCCGTGAATCATCCTATGTCTTTCACCAACTCAATCGCCACGCCAAGCGAGGCCTTTTACTGTTATTAAGCTTATGGCTTGCGCTGCCCATAAGCATCACGCCTGCCTTTGTTTTTGTACCTGCAAGCCTATTGTTAGGCATCATGGTTTCAATCACCGCAAGTCGATTTAAAAAATATTTGTAGGAGAAAAACATGAAACGATTATTGTTATTACTCATATTAAGTCTGCCAATGGCCTCTCATGCGAGTGACGATGCACTCAACCAAACGCTAGTCAGAATAATTAATCAGATTAATGCCATCATGCCTTTGCTTGATGAAGCAAAAACTGAAATTGAGCCTAATACCCGCATCCAATTGCATATAGAACATTTTGAAGGATCTGATGGAAAGACACACCCAGGCCTTCGTACCGATTTACTATCCATTCGTAATGCGCTGATTGATTACATCAATAAACCAGCCATTGAACCTAAAACCATCAAGCCGTTAGCGTTGGATTTTATAGGAAAGTGACTATGAGCAAAGTAGATATTGCCAAAACTTTTGCTTCCAGTTTTAAACAAGCTGCGGGCGATACAACTGCAAGCGCCTACTCAAGCAGCATCCGATTTGTCGCCATCATGCTAGTCATTATTGGCCTTATTTGGTGCATTAATCAATTCATGGGTAATACAGAAAAAGAACAAGAAGGATTTCTTATCCTTCTAGGTTCCCGCTTAATCCGGATTGTTCTTGGTTTTTGTTTATTCATTCTAATTTTAATCGTTAAGGGGAATTAATCATGAAAAAGTCAATTGCAATTGCAGGTGTCAAACAATGGGGACAACGAATGGGTGCAGGACTCATTACTTTAAATTATGCGCCTGCATTGTTTGCCGACAACTGGTTTCCAAAAATCTCTAATGCCGATGACATCAGTGATGGTAATAAAAGCATGATGACAGTTACAGGTAACTATGTTCGTCAAGGCTTGGGATTATTGCTTTTTATTGCTGCTGTCATGAGTTTTATTAAATTCATCACCACCATTCAGCACGGCATTGAAGAATCCAAGAAAAATGATGGTTCTATGGTGGCCTTTGGTACGTTTGCAGTGATGGGGATTACTTATCTTGCCATCAGTATTGTAGCAGGTTATGTCGGCTACAGCATGATTACCAAATTCAAGATTTAGGGGGGATTCATGAATCAACCTTCCTCACGTCATCTGTCGTTTGATTATGAAGCCTATAAAGGGCTAAGCCTAAGAGAGCTTTTCTGGATAGTGGTGGTAACAACACAACTAATTAGCATGGGATGTGCTTTGGCAGGACTTTTTATTGGCTATCCGTTGGCCTTCGGATGTATTGGTTTCATTGTTGGTTTTATTGTATCCATTACTTTTTGCCCTAAACGAGCAGCTGCCATTAAAGCGGGTAAACCGCATGGCTATTTAATGAAAAAAACCGTGTTGTTGATGGCAAAGTGGGGGTTAAGACACTCGCCCTACATTCACCATCAAGGTGTCTGGCAAAAATCAAGACTGGTGAGGTAATTTTATGTTTCATTACTGGAAAAAAGTGGACAGTTTAAATCATATCAATCGGTTGTTATTAGCCTTTGTATCCGTACTCATTTTGATTGTATTTGGCCTGATCATTACGCTGGCTAAAATACCCAATCGTTTTGAATTTTGGCTAACACCTTCTATGAGTAGTAATGGTGGATTAGTCAAGGAAAACGCCATACCCAAAGAGTACGTTCAGGGTTTTGTTGCCACACTGCTACCCACCTTAAACACCTGGTCACAAGGTGGTAAAAAAGAATTTGCTTCTAATCTTTCAGGCTTTCATTACTACTTCACTCCACGACATCAGGCATTAATGGATAAAACCTTGATAGCTTATAAAGATGCTCAACTTTTTAATCGCATACAAGTAGCAAGTCTTTATCGGTTTATGGAAAACGAAGATGTCAAAGTAATCGCTCATAACACATGGGAAGTTCATCTGGTTTTACGCATTACCCAACGCTTAAAAGACGATAGTCCCATGGTCATAGCGGACAAGATTGTGGACTACCATGTGCGTGTGGTCAAGGTCAATCTCTCGCGCTTACAAAATCCTTTTCAACTGGCATTGGATGGTTATACCCAACCAGAAAAACTAATCACCGATTTATTGGCAACCAATACAAGAGGTACACAACATGACAACAACTAAATGGTTATTCACCATAATTGCCTTAATTAGCAGCCAATACGCGCTAGCTCTGGATGCAGAACATGTCTTGTGGGATAAAACACCCATCCCTGTCGAACTATCCTTGAATGAGGAAAGGCTCATCCATTTTCCTCAAGCCATTAGTATTGTAGATAATGAGGCAGCCTCTCAAACCGCACTTTTGAAAATTCAGGATGCTTTGTATCTGAAAGGCAAGGACGTTTTTAAAAACAAAAGGCTCTTGGTGCAGCTCATGCCTCAAGGTGAGGTCATTATCTTAAACTTAAGCGTTAATGATAAAACTCATGATGTAAAACCAATAGAAGTACTTTTGGAATCCAAAGAAAATACCAACTCCCCTCAAGAAGTGGTTAACCCGCTGGATTTAAATGCAGTAACACTGACGCGCTTTGCCATCCAATCTTTGTATGCCCCACAAAGACTGTTGGTTATTCCTGATGGTGTGGGGCGTGTTCCTATGCAAACCCGAAAACAAGTAAGCCTTTTTTATGGTGCCAGCATCGAAGCAAGACCATTGATTTCATGGCATGGTGGTGCATTTTATGTAACTGCGGTGGAATTGAAAAACCTGCTGAACAAGGAAGTAATTGTTGATCCTCGCCAAATGATGGGTAACTGGCAAACCGCTACCTTTTACCCCACCAACACTTTATCACCTCGTAGTAATAAAGAGTCCACTACGGTAGTTCTGGTATCAGACAGGCCCTTTGGCACAGCGCTTTCCGCAAGTCGGGAGTACGTACGATGAAAAAAAATGCTGGACTCAAAATATTAACCGTAACAGTGATCGCTGTTGTTGCACTCATTATGATAAACAGCAAACATCATGACCGTGAACCCGAAGTCACTCGCCCCGATCCCAATAATCTGAATGAAGCCATTGCCAGCCAGTTTAATGACAACATCCGTGATGTTGCTGCAAGACTACAGGAAACCGAAAAGAAACTTGCCAATCTTGAATCGGAAAACAAGCAACTCAGAGGCAAAAAAGAAAATGTGCAGGCTTCTTATAATCCTGAGGTGATTAAAGAAATAGAACAACTAAAATCCGAATTGGCCAATGTCAAAACCAGTCAGGAATCCCAACAAAACTCTCAACCCTACACCGTCAATGGAGAATCGACTCTTGCCAAAGAACAAAGTGTTAAGGACATCGATGCTTTATTAATGAAACGTGAAAGTAATCCTAATGAACAAGCCTATTGGGAGGGATTAAAGAAAAAAAAGCAAGCATTAACCCCAAAAGTTAAAACAGCAGCTTTAAACAGTATAGATAAAAAAAGTATTCCCTATTACACCATTCCAGCAGGCTCTGATTTAGGCAGAACTACCCTGTTATCGGCACTGATTGGTGAGGTGCCAGTTGAAGGCAAACTCATGCAGCCTTTATTTCCCTTCTCAGCCATTATTAATCGTGGTGATTTAATGGCTGCTAATGGTATCCCTTTGCCTCCCAATATTTCAGGTATGAAAGTTAATGGTTATGCAATCGGTGTTGGTTCTTTTTTGGATAACATCAGCTGTGTTCGAGCCTATGTGACCTCTGCTTTGTTTGTTTTTGATGACGGCCATTTTGTGACTGTGGGTAAAGAGCAGATGACCGGAACAGCTGAAATGGTCAATAACGAAAGTTTAGGTTATCTCACCACCGCTTTTGGTAATCCCTGCATTAAAGGCCAGTATTTTACTAATGCTCCAAGAGTACTTACGGCACTCGTGGCTTCCGATGGGATTAAAGGGTTTGGTAATGCACTGTCTCAGTGGCAAATGACTTATACCGCCAATGCCAATGGTGCAACCGGTATCCCTACCGGTTCTATGGGCAATTATGCCTTGGGTGGCGCACTTTCCCAGGGAACAGTCAAAGCTGCTGATTGGCTGGAAAAACGCATTCAAGGCAGTTTCGACATGGTTTTCGTTCCAGCATCTCAAGGATACAGACCAACACAGCTTTCATTTCACGTCACACAAACCATCAACCTTGATAAAGAAACCAATGGGAGAGTATTAGATTATGGCCATTTACAACAAACTGCACACGATTTTAGCCTTAGGTAGCGTCTTGGTGCTTAGTGCTTGCGCCTCAAAGACAGTTGGCTCCACAGCTATTCCCGAAGGAGGATTGACTGTTAGCCAACTTTATCAGCAAAGCTTAGGTGATGCCATGCCTGGCTGGTCTGTACCTAAAAGACAGGCGAAGATCGTGAATTATTCAGGGTATACACGAGATGCTTCCAACGAGATCCAACATTTGTTCAAGCCTTTGGATAACCCACAAGTTCCGATTTATGTGTTTCCTCATGTTGCTGTCATTGGTGATGAGCAATTGTTAAAACCAGGCTATACCACAGCCTTTTTTCTCTACAAACAAAATCAATTTGCACTAGCTTCCGAACACTATTAAGAGGTAAATAATGAAATTATTCAGCCAAATAAGTGACTGGCTGTTAGGACAACCCAATAAACCAGCATTAACGCAACAAAACATAAAAAAAAGATTTGAGAATCACAACCCTTCCTTTGCCAATCAATTGTCTATGGTGGATTTCAATGATGAGCTCAATTTCTTTTTACTCAATGATGGAGTCAGCATTGGTTCAGGTTTTGAATTAGCCTCCATTCCAGCGGAGGCCGCCTCTACTGAACATTTACACGCTGTATTTAGCAAAATTCGCGACACTTTTGCCACGGTCGTACCTTTGCACAAAGAAGATCCCTGGGTGATGCAAATGTATGTCAATGACGAGTACAGTTTGAAGCCGGTTCTCTCTCATATTCAACAAAGCATTGCACCGGACATTGCTGAAACGTCCTTTACTCGTGACTATTTGGCAAGGTTGGATGATTTGTTTTGCAAGATGACAAGACCCGAAGGCTTGTTTGTTGATCCCAAAACTGATGCACCTTATCGCGGCAGACGAAGACGAATCAGAGTTTTGTTTTATCGACTCTATCAAAAAACGCAAACCACTAGAGAGCTGGCACTTGCCGAGCATCAGGAAGTCATGGCTCAGATTGAAAGCAAATTACTATCACCTGGTCTTCAACTAAAACAACTAACCGGTAAAGATTATTATCAGTGGTTGGTGCGTTGGTTTGCAGCTAACCCCGAAGAACTATTAGCTCGATTTCCTTACCCTAAAGACAAAAAACCAGCGGGCTATACTTTAAGCCAGAATATTTTGTTTTATGAACCGCAAAGTGATGAACATGGGTTTATATTTGATGAGATGATTCATCGTATTCTTTATATCGATGGTCTTAAAGAAGCACCTGAAATTGGTCTTTTATCTCGTGAAAAACCGCAAGCCAATCCCAAACATCGGTACGCACTTTTAGATAAGTTGCCTGAAGGTGCTACCTACACTATTCAGGTTGTCTTTGAAAATGATGAAGCCTTAGACGGGCATCTGATGCGTCTTGAAAAAGGCATCGTAGGAACAAGCCTTAAACCGTCACAAGTCAGAGAGGATATCAAAACTGCACGAGATGAATTGTCTATAGGAAACCGTCTGTTTTGGGTTAATCAATCTATTTTTTATCGTGCCAGTACGAAAGACCAGGCAGTACGCATTGAAAAAGAGCTAAAAGAATTATTTATTGAAGCCAAAATGCCTTTGATTTCTTCTTGTTTCGACATTCATCCCATTAACAGTTATCTCAATGCCTTACCTTTTAATTTCAATCCACAATATGCTCGCCAATACTTGCGCTTTGACCGATTGATGTATGCATCCGAATTAGCCTCTTTACTGCCTGTATATGGACGTAATCAAGGGGCAAGACACCTTCCCTGTTTCACCTTTTTTAACCGTTTGGGAGAACCAATACTCTTCGATGTGTTGCATCATGATTTTATCAGCCAAAACTCCCACATGGCCTTGTTTGCTAATTCCGGTGGCGGCAAATCAGTGGCTACAGGCTGGATGATTAATTCGCTGATGGCCACTAAAAATGCCCGCATCATTCTATTTGAAATGGGAAATTCTTTTGATCGTATACTTCTACATGCCAAAACACACGGCAAAAAAACCAAGCAGTTATTACTGAGTAATAAAAAAGATGAAGCCGTTCCATTAAATCCATTTTGTGAAGCTTATAAAGCCATTCCTGAAATCACGGACAATCTGAGTGCAGAACAAGCAACCTTAATTGCGCAAAAAATTAGAACAATCAAAGAAAATCTCGAACAGCCTGCCAGCTCAGAAGAGTTGGCCTGTAATGATGGATCTCGCTCGTATCTAGCAGAGCTGGCCTTAGCGTTGCGTACCATGATTACTGAAGCCAATGCACTGGAAGAAGAGCAATTTACTCTGGCCGATGAAACACTGTTAATCGAAGTCTTAAGTGATGCCATCTTAACGTCATTTAATCATGATATCCCGCAAATGCTAACTGAGCATATTGTAAGTAGCTTTAAACGGCGACTGGATAAAGAAACAGTTCCTCGCAAAAAAGACCGCATTTTGGATATGCACGACCGATTAAACAGTTATGTCATTAACAGCGCCAAATCACGCTTTTTTAATGTGCCAACTGAACCTTTAGGAGATTTTGATATCTTCCATGTTGATATCTCCGCGATTAAAGATGATACCGGGAAGCTCGCTTTAGTGATGGTGTCTTTATTACCAAGAATATTGGCTATGGCAGAAGCCACTCAAAACGACAACAGACCAACCTTTCTTTTTATTGATGAATCTCATTTGCAATTTCAAATTCCTTCAGTAGTGGCCGTGTGTTTACTGGTTGCCAAAGTAGCCAGAAAGTTAGGTCTTTGGCTTGTTGCTATTACCCAAAACGTCACCGATAT
Source organism: Legionella sp. W05-934-2 (assembly GCF_964199965.1). Lineage (NCBI taxonomy): Bacteria > Pseudomonadati > Pseudomonadota > Gammaproteobacteria > Legionellales > Legionellaceae > Legionella > Legionella sp. W05-934-2. The sequence goes on from NZ_CAXMZT010000004.1 coordinate 205,314, forward strand.
GAATTCGGAAAAAGCCACCAAGATTTTATCGCTAATTGAAACCTGGATTTTATTAGGCCTTGATGAAAAGGAAATTAGCGATGTCAAACGCTTTAAATCATTAACTCCACAACAAGAAGCCTTAATTAAAGATATTGATTCTCAAAAAGGCTTATATGCAGAAGCGGTTTTATTAGGCTCACGTTATCAAGGATTATTTCGTGTCATTCCACCTCGCTACTTGCTTGCTCTTTTAATGACTGAAAAATCAGAAAAAGCACAGCGCCATACTCTGGAGAAAAAACATGATGTCCTTAAAGCCGCTGAATTACTTGCAGAACAACTCGAGAATAAAAAACAAAGCAAAAATCATGATGCTTATTTCTATGATGATTAGCATACCCATCCATGCAAGAGAAAGCATAGAGCCACCCCATCCTATTAGCAGTTTTGGTATTGCCACCAAGGTATTGGGCAGAATCTTTACCAACAGTCACTACAAGGTAATTGGTTCCTGTACTTGGGCAGTAGAAAAATTTCCGCCTAAGCTGGTAGCTGTTCCTGCAATCGAACAGTTTTTACCTGACTTAATTGTCACAGTAGCCAATCGCCCCGAAACCAATCCATGGATTGAAGCGCGTGCCCTTTATGAAAACCCGGCAAGCCAAGCCTTGTATCAAAAAACCTATCGACTAGCGACTGGTTCAGCGCTAGGGTTTGGCGATGATGCAGGACAAACCTCAGCCATGCACATCAATGAAGAACGCACACGGGTTGTAGATGTAATTGGCAGCCCTGCAGGTCTTTATCGTTTCCCTTATTTGTCACATAAACCTGAAACACGTTTTGGTTCTCCTTACTACATCAGTGAGGCTGATGCCGTATCAGACCGCACTGAGCTTGCTGAAATTGCTTATATGGCAACTCATCCACATCTGTTATTCAACCACGACATAGGATCCGCAACACAGTCGTGGGGACATGAAATCCCAAGGCTTATGCGAGTCACGCAGCCCTCACGCTTTAGAGCATCCGTTGTTGTAGCCCTTCATGCAGCAGACATCGTGACCAATAAAAACAGTCTTCACGTGACCCAGAGCACCAGTAATTCTTGTGGTGCTAATTGCATAGTAGCCAATGTCATATTCGATGGCCACAACAAAAACATCATCTGGCAGGAAGTATACCCCAAAAACCGCAACATCAACTTTAATGATACCAGCGATATGGATGTAGAAGATGACAAAGCAGGAAATGGAAATTATGTCTTTGTAGTTTGGCGAAAATATCGAGGCTGTATTGCCCATGAAGGGAAATTGGTTCGCGCACTTTCATTCCCCAAAGTGGGGCATCCTCAAAAACGATAGGAGTTAATCATGCACAAACTGTCTCTTTCTTTACTTGCACTCATATTACCTAAAGTACTCTTAGCCAGTTCTTTTATGCCTAATGAATCGGATTATTATTACAAGTTGGGTGGATCATCCAATCTATATGTACCTCCTGTCAATAATGACCAAACCATTACTATTGGCGGTAATGTCGATGGACGGCTTGGTTTTACCTGTAATGGGTTTAATCCTGTAGTCTCCATTACCAATACATTTCAGGATATGAAGTCTTCTGCCATGAATATTCCTGGCGGTATTATTGATAACCTCAAAGGATCTGTTGCAGGATTTCCGCTGTATAAGCTACAACAATCCATGCCTGCGCTTTATAACGTACTGCAAAATACGGCCAGTTACGCGCAGAATGAATTTAGTGTCAAAGTCAAAGACTGCCAGGATGTGAAGAAGACCTTGGAAGAAGGCCAATCGCCTATGGAAAGCATGCTTTCTGTGTCTGATAGTCAAGGCTGGCTTGAAGCAGCAAAACGGGCGAAAACTGAAAATGTGGATGTGACTTCAACGGCTAAAAGTATTGCCAAAAAACGTGACGAATATGGACTGCCCTGGATAGGACGGGAAAGCGGGAATGCCGGTGGAACATACCAACGTCCTATCAAAGTCATTAACGATGTAGTCATTGCGGGTTACAACATTTTACTGAATCGCAAACCGCTTAATAATGAGAAAAAACCGGATACCAAAACACCCATGACACATACTTGGCCAACACCTGTTGATGCCAGTCAATGGGCAGTTAAAGTATTAGGCGATATTCATGTAAGCACCGCTACAGATGCAGATAAAACCAAACATGATACCAAGGCTGGCATTGGGTTATCCGCGTTATTACAAAGTTGTGACAGCTCCAATACCTGTACATCCAATGTGTCTAAAGCACTGTGGAATCTAGTAGACAAGCAATGGCCCTTGACTGAAGAAAAACTCAAAATGGTTAGTGCATCCAACTTGATGATTACAGATGAAATCATCATCACCATACAACGTATGCCGCGGGAAGAACAAATCTTAACTGTTTCCAAATTGGCCGAGGAAATTGCTGTACAAAACATGCTCGATAAGGCCTTGATGATGCGCCGTATTTTACAAGCTGGTCTTCAAGTACAAGAAGTACAAAACTTAAAGCCCGCGCTTGATATGGTGAAATTTGCCTTAAAGAAACTCGATGATGACATTCATTCTTTAGCTTTTGAAAGCGAAGTCCGTAAAAAAATGATGACTGAAACCTTAGGTCTTTTGATGGATATGCGAGGTAGCGATATAGCCAAGGGCTTGCCTGGTGATGATCATGAACAATCGCAAGTTAAAAATGGCGCAGTCTATGCGAAACCTGATTCCAAAGGAGCATAAGATGGTTGTATTTAGCCCTTTATCCTTGTACACCACCTATTTAGGCTGGCAGCAATATGAGGTTATTTTTAATGCCCTGTGGCAAACCGGTTTGTTATACCTTGGTTTTCTTATGGTAGGGTATCGATTCTTAAAAAATGTGCTGGCACCTTCTGGTGCTACACATCACGCGGCAGAATATGCCTTGAATCATTTTCTTTATGAATTGGCAATTACTTTTTTGATTTGCGGCATCTTTATCTACCCCTGTGTGCCATTGGAAGAAAAAGCCATGAGTTTTAAGCCTATGTGCGGTATAAAAAAAGGAACAGATGCAAAAACCTCTACGTTAAAAGATACAGGTACTACTTATGATGAAGCATTTGCAGACGTACTAACCCCCAATGTCAAAATGCCTATTGGTTTTGCACTTTTGCAAAATTACATGTCAGGAATTACCTACGGATTAATGAAAGTGACCGGTTGCACCGACAGCTTACAGGCGATTGAAGGCGATTTAATTTCCACCTATTTACCTGCTGATGTACGTGAACAAGCATTGAATTTTCACAGACAATGCTTCCTTGAGGCCAGAAGCCAATATCACAATGAACCGCACGATAAAACTAAGGTCAATGACATTTTAAAAAAATACGGTGGTGAGGAAGATTTGAAATGGGTGGGTTCCAAAGTCTATCAAACACTATACTATGATAAAATTTACGCAAGACAACCCGTAGCTGGCTTTACCTTTAACGAAGCCCCCAACAAAAATCTCGAAAAAGCAGCAGAACGTGGTGATATTGATGCCAAACATCTGCCAGAGCAAGGCTATCCCACCTGCAATCAATGGTGGAAAAAGCTCAAAACAGATTTGGTGCAAGTAGCCAATAACGCCAGTGTCTTTGACAGCCACCTGAATTACTACGCGGTTTTAAACAGGGTACGCACATTCAAAAATAACCATCCCAAAGCCTGGGGTTCGCAGTTAAGCTCAGAAGACTACATTGCCAAGATGTTGCTTAATGACAGTCGCGACATGCAGGCTAACAGTATGAAAAACCTAATGGGAAACACCAATGGGGCTTTTGGTGGTGCCATTTCTCATGGGTTAGTAAATATTGGGCAATTAACAAAATCATGGACATCAACGCCATTAAAGCGTGAAGCCATTATGCAAACGCTACCTGTCATGCAGGCCTTTTTGTATTTCTTCCTGATTATCTTGACTCCTGTGATTTTGGCTCTAAGTGGTTATAACCCTAAGGCGTTAGGCAGTATTTGCGGTCTGTTTATAATGGCGATATTCCTGCAATACCTATGGCATCTGGTGGGCTTTGTCGAACGCAGTGTGCTTGATCCTTTAGGACAAAACGATGCCATTGCAGCCATGCGCAATATGGCGGTTTTATTCTACTTTATTGCACCCATGTTGCTATTAAAACTGTCCTGTCATTTTGGTGGGGAAGCAGGGGCAGCCCTTGGTGCATTGGTTAATGACGCAGCACAACACAGTAACAAAGTTGCTAACTCAGGTGTGGATACCATCAAGCAAGGGGCAAAAATAGCCAGCATGGGGAAAGTAAAATGAATTTAGTCTCCATGAATATGTCTGGCGTATTCAGATCCACTGATTGCACCATCTTCATAAAGTTCAGTTGCCTTCCCCGCAACATAGTATGGTTTATCTTTTTCATCGGAAGCAAAGGCAACAATCGCTTGCAAAGCAAGAAGACTTATCTTGCCAAATATTTTCAATCCCTTCAAAACCACCGACTGTGTTGGGTTGTTCTTCCTAATCATAAGGAGTTTTTCCATGTTAAATAAACGATTCTATAAATCCATTATAGGCATAAGCAAATTCATTCTGCCAGTGGTATTGCTTTTGTTATTAGCACCTCAATTGATCCGATTCAGTACTGAATTTAGCAGCATGAATGACTTTTTCAAAACCCATCAAATAGGTTTTTTACTCTGTCATATGCTGTTTTATCTAGCTCTGTATTGGGCTTGGCCAAAACTGATTACAAGCATGGTAAACCGACGCCCACTTGAACTTGATGAGGTTCAAATTAAATTGGCTTTGCAAGCAAAATACTACCTGCTTGCGGCGTTAATCTTTTTTGAATTACTGGTTTGGTGGAGATAAATCATGAGCGAATATCCCGTTGAAAACCTTTTGCGTGAACCCACTGAATTCTATACCTTTCTGACCTGCACTTCACTGGCATGGCTAACTATCGCCAAACCACACCTGTTTTTACTCACTCAAGACATGGGAGTCTATGCAGCACTTAGCCTTATGACATTGGGTCTAGTTAGAGGATGCCAGGCCTTCCGCATCAAGCGTTATCACCGCAGGCTTTTTGCTATGCCTTATTATGCTTTGTCCACCACGGAAGTGCCATTATCAAAGAAATGGTTGTTTCTTGGGAAAGGGTTTCGTTGGTTGCCTCATCATACGCAGCGATTACATCAAATTAAACAAATTAGAAATGAATTATTTATGCAACGAAATACGTGCTATCGCAAAATACGTGATTATTGCAAAAACCACGAAAGTTCATTATTGACCCAACTGTTTAATACTCCATCAAAATTCAATCCATTCAAACCTGATCCACCTGTAGGTGGCAGCTCATACCTACATGGGTTAGGTGAAAAAGATAGTTCTGTCTATATCCCGCAGGAAGTTCGAGTTGGTCATACTTTTGTAGTAGGTACAACTAGAGTTGGTAAAACACGCCTGGCAAGCATCCTAATCAATCAGGATATTAGAAATGGCGATGCAGTGATTGTCGTTGACCCCAAAGGAGATTTAGATTTAGTTCGTGATATGTACTCAGCCTGCAAGGCTAGTGGCAGATTACATGATTTTAGAGTGGTGCATTTAGGTTTTCCTGAATTGTCTGCTCACTACAATCCGCTCAAAAACTATGATCAAGTCAGTGAGGTTGCTACACGTGTTACCGATGCGATTCAAGCTGAGGGCGAAGGAAAACAGTTTGCAGCCTTTGCCTGGAAATACGTGAACATTGTAGCGATTTGCCTTGAAGAAATGAAACAACTTATTTCTTACACTTCTATAGGGTTTTACATCAATCGATTGGATCAACTACTAATGGCCTACTCTGATGCCATACTCCCCACACATGATCCAAATTATCATGAAAAAATAGAAGAAATCATCGCTAATAATGATTGCCGTGTAGATAAATACGGCAATACTCCACCGCCTATGAGCCGCTCAAAGGCGGTGGTGAAATATTTACAAGAGCATATCAGTAAAACCATTACTTCAGGCAACGTTGAAAGCCTTCATGATCAAGTACTCATTGATCTGTTTGATGCAGCCATCATGGATAAAAATTATTACGATAAAATCACAGCCAGTGTTGGCCCTGTATTATCAGAGATTAATAAGAGTAATGCCTCAAGGATCTTTTCATTTCATAAAAGCAATTGTGAAATAGAGTTGATGAGTGCAATAAAAAACAAACAAGTCATCTATATCGGACTGGATAGCCTAACAAACCCCAATATCGCCCAAGCAGTAGGTAAAGCCTTTTTGTCAGATTTAGTATCCACTGCTGGAAAAATATATAAGGAAAGTAACGCGAATTACCGTCTCAATTTACATTGTGATGAGCTTTCTGAAATCATCCAAGACTCGTTTGTCAAAATTTTAAATAAAGCAGGTGGCGCTGGTTTTCAAGTCACCGCTTATGCTCAGACCAAACAAGATATGGAGGTGGCTCTAGGTTCGAAAGCGAAAGCAGAAGTGACTGAAGGAAATCTAAACACTCTTATCATGTTACGTGTCAAAAATGAAGAAACAGCCAATTTATTAGTTAAAGTATTACCAAAAATTGGCGTGGTCGAGCACACTCAAGTGTCCATGGTCAACGACACACCCCATGGCGAGGATGGCGTTTATTTTAACACCACCAATGAAGATCGAGTACAAACCACCTCAGTACCTATGATTGATGTCAATGACATTATCTCATTGCCCAAAGGGCAAGCCTTTGTTTTAGTGAATGGCGGAGAGCTGTACAAAGTAAGAATACCCTTACCTGTGAACGATGGATTAGCCCCCAAGGATATCAAAAGCGCTATTCGTACAATTAACCAATTGGATAATAACCTTGGAGATTAAGATGAAAGCAGAAATTACTTTAAACCTTCGTACCCGTGAGGTGTATAAATTATTCGAGAGAAAAATTAGTGGGGATAGGCTATTTATTGATGTTATTTTGCATAAGATGAATATTGCCATTGGGCAAAGTCGTAAGCCAAATCCCATGGCTCTTAAGATGCTGAGCGAGATGGAACAACAACTCAATTCTCTAACTAATGCATTTGCATCTGAAATTAGACGATTTGAAGAATTGCTAGCTAAGAAAAAAGAGTTTAACGGCAAACAAATCAATTTTGTTGTGCAGTTTCATCCAAAGATTATTGTATGTAACCCTCTAAGTATTAAATTAGCTGAATTGATCGAGATTTATGACCAACTGATAGCAACTTTGAAATTACTCCGGCTTGCAGGATGCTTTGAGACTGATCAGGCATATTTTATCCATATGAAACAAAAACAAAAGCTCACTAACCAATCACTAAGCAAAATTATTTTGGGCTGAATGAATTGAATCCTCTTAGAATATGGCATTGAATTAATGTGAAGCCACTATATCTGACAATGCCATAAAAATTATTCAAAATCCCATGACTAAGTTGATGATTTGTTTTTCTCAAAATCTTGAAATATTGCTTCTGCTTTTTTCTGCTGTTCAAAAAGTTTGCAATAATGCTCTCGCATAGAAGCATCTTTGGCATTTTTACACAACTGTTTAAATGTTTCTATATTCGTACTTTCTTGAGCTGGATTTGCAAAAATCATCGTAGGGAAACACAACAAAATAAAAATCAATTTTTTCACAATTACATCCTTAATAAATAAAACAACACTCCAAACAAGATTGTAAATAATCCTGCTCCGCTAGAATAATATAATGCATTTACTAGCACAACATTAACATTTGAGTGCATCGAAACTGTACTATTTCGGAATTAATTAAAAAGAAACTATTCTGATAGCAGTTCTAAAATTTTAGGAATCCAAGTTTCTTGATACCACAACCACTGATTATTAACGACTAATTCTCCATATTGCTTTGCCTGTATATTCCGTGTACTAGCATCTTTCCACAATCTTTTCCATAAATTTTGATGAGCTGTTTTGTCAAAATTCTTCCCCTGTTTTTTAATAATATCTATTACCTCATTTTGAGTTAGTTTTTTATATTGTTTGTATTTAAAGAGAATATTATCAATCGCCATTCCACTGGCTGATTTTTCATCAATAAATCGGTAAGCTCTATCAGCTTGATTTTCATGATTGGTATTTATCCGCATATAAAAGACTCGATAACTATATCTTGAATCGGTTAAAGAATCACAATCTGTTTCATAATCTGAAATAAAATCCAATAGATTTTTAGGCAATTCTTTTTTTTCTATTAGTTCATCAACTTGACCTTCACCAAAAGAAAACAGTTGTAATGCGATCGGAGTAATTTTCTCAAGCCCATAGTCATTCCCAAATAAATTCTTCAATGTAGAATTATAATTTATGCAACACGCTTGGAATTTTGCGCTAAAAAACGAATCAATTTTACTTGTCATTTGATGCTCAATTTCATGCCTAATTCCAATCAAGAATAACAAATTATCTTTGATGGCTTTCTCTAAAGGACAATTCTCATGGTTTAAACACTTTTCTAATTCCCAATATTTATAGGCACCATGTTTAGTTTTGATAAATAATTTTCTGGATTTTGGACTGTTATAATATCGATATTCAATATTATTTTTTCTGAAATAAGCATGTAAAAGATATGTCCAAGCAATGTTCATCAGAACAATAAATGATTCTGATTTAAATGTTATAAGAGGATTATTGTAAAGCTGAATTGCGGCCAAAGCCGCCTCTTGTGATTTTTTTATTAACTCATTTTTAATTGAAAAAACTGACCGCTTCCTTTGTTTAGCCATAATTTATCCAACTAAATATTATCTTTATAGTTTAGATTAATATCTGACAAATAAATTTGCGGCTGCGTCACTGAGGATTTATCCGCAGTGACGCAGCCGAAGGACTGCGTAATTTTTCAATAAATTCAATATATTATTCCTGATTGAGCAATCGCGTGCAACGCGATTGCTCAAAATAATCAAATAAAATCACTTGTCCAACACAAATCGTTTTGCTAATGTAATATTAAGCATAACTGACGAGACCGGTGCGATTCCGGCGAAACCTTAACAGGTCTTATGCAATAGCCACTCTCATTCTCTAATCTTGTGGCAGAACGATAAGTCGAGAACAAAACACCATCTGTACTTCGCAGAACCTATTGCAATAAAAGCAATGCAATTCTTTGAGAATTGAACCTAACAATACCATTTCTGTATTGCTCATGCGCAACCATGGCTCGTATAGGCTTTGTTGTATTTAAAACATTAAAACCTAAGGAGGTCACCACCCTAAAACAAAGAAGTAGCATGTAATCAGGTCAATGTAAGTTTGAAGTTTAAAACTGATTTGCCCCTGAACTGAGCCTTGAGGCTATATGCCTGGTACTGCAACCTTGCAGGCCGCTCTACCAACACTAAACAAATACCAGGGCAAATAGTTTTAGAGGTTTATAGATGAGAAAAAATCAGCTCAGACAACAAGTAGATCATTATTGTTATCATGATCACACCGGTTCATTCCGTGCTAAAAAGCACCGACATTTTGTATTACACAAAATGATTCGTGATTTATATCATATTGGGCATGTTCCCCCAAAATGGCATGGGGTTACTCATGATCATATTATGCAACTTGTTGGACATTGGCAAAAAGAGCAGATCAAGCCCAAAACCATCATGAAGTATATGACCATCATTCGTAGATTTTTTCAGAGCATTGACCATACAATCCCTGACATTAGTAATCAACATTTGAGAATTAAAAGCGCTAATCTTCGCGCCAAGACAATCCACCTTCCAAATAATAGTTTTGAAACGATAAAAAATCCTATTGCAAAAATATTGCTCGAATTCCAAATTTATTTTGGATTAACGCTCAGCGAAGCAATGCGTCTAAATCCTGCCATTCATATCCAGGAAAATTCACTTTGGATTACAAGAGACATTGCCACAAACAGCCATGACCGGAGGATTCCTGTTAGAAATGATATGCAAGCTGAAATAAATAACTCACTTCAAAAACTATGCAAAGAGCAAAGTTTGATTTTAACTTATGGGTATCATTCTGTACGAGGTGCGTACAGTCATGAAATGAAAAAAATAGGTCTCCCATCATCAAAGAGCTACCGCTGTTTTTATGCCAAGAATATGTATCCAAAACTGAGTCAAGTCTTATCCCCTTACTTGGCTAAACAAACCATCATGCGTGAAATGGGGCTACAATCCAGACGCACGTTGTGGAGTTATCTGCATGAGTAATACAAAATTGCGTTCGGCAAAATTTTCAATCAACGAATTGGTTAAAAAAGCATATGGCCATTCCTATGCCAGCCAATCAGACATGCGTCATATGCTCTTTCGATGTGTGAAAGATTTACATGAGCTTGGCTATAAAATTGGCCATATAAAAGGATTAAAAGCAAAACATATCTACGTGCTCATAGATCACTGGAAATCTGAAGGAAAAAACCCAGGAACAATTAAAAACTACATGGCCAAACTACGCAAAGCAGCCTGTCTGTTGGATAATCCCAAACTTATTAAGCCAGAAAATAGTGCATACAACATCAGCCAACGCTCTTATGTATCCTCAATCAACAAGGCGATTCATCATATTGATTTAAATAAGTGCACCGATCCTTACATTAGATTATCCCTTGAAGGCCAAATGCTCTTTGGCTTAAGGCGTGAAGAATCCATGAAATTCACACTAAGCGAAGCACACCATGAAGATAGCTTGATCATTAAACCCAGTTGGACAAAAGGAGGTATAGGCAGAACATTAAACATCACAAATGAAGCACAACGTCAATGGTTAACGAAGGTTTCTCAGTTAGTTCGTACAGGAGAATCTCTCATCCCATCAAATAGGACCTATAAGCAGCACTTAAGTCAGTATGAAGAGCAAGCTAAATCTATGGGAGTTAGTAAATTGCATGGATTAAGACATGCCTACGCCCAGAAACGATATAGAGAACTCACTAAATTATTTGATCCACAAAGCCAAGGAATGCCATGTCCATTTGAAGGTGGAAAAAAATTCAACGCCATGAATCCAATAGAAAAAGCCATAGATAGAAAGGCACGTCAAATGATTAGCCTCGAATTAGGGCACTCTCGCCTGTCGATCACAAGGATCTATTGCGGCTGAAAATCAATCAAAACGTGTTTTAAATTTAAAAATAAAACACGTTTTGATTGATTTGCTTGTTATAATAGTTTAGAGTACTAGGTATATAACACAACTGAAGAGCCAGTGAGAGTCTGGCGAAACCCAATTGGTCTTGTGAAAAGCCACTATCATTCCCTAATCTTGTGGCAGAACGTTAAGTCGGGAACCTCAGTTTCGATCACTGATCACCCACCAGGGTGAAACCACATTAAAACCTCTTGTTTTAAACCTTTTTATCCATTCGCAATTATTCTTTGCGAACGGCTGCTCTTTAAAAATTAGGCGAATCAACCAGACTTGTTGTAATCAAATATGGATAACTCATTTTTTAATCATCTGGGAAATACTTCCCTGATGGGATGGTTTTCCCAATTTTTGGAGAAAACCATGAAAAATGTGAATTTTACCATCCCAAGAAAGGAATACGTATTTTTTGATTTAGCTTGTTGCATCAATGAACTTAATACCTTGCGTCATGAGTTTTCGGCACAAGATATAGAGGAAATGAAACAGCTAAGCAAGAAATTGCATTCTCTTTTAGAGGATCAACATCCTCAATTCAGTTTAGTTTAACCCTAAGTAGGAGTGCTTATTTCTGCTTAGGGAGTAGCACTCCTTTTGCAAGGAGTCTTAAAAATGGATACACCTCAGATTTATGTTGCATGTCTTGCAGCTTATAACAATGGCATACTACACGGAGAATGGATTGATGCAACTCAAGATGCAAACACCATTTATGATGAAATTCATGAAATGTTGGCTAAAAGCCCCATTGAGGATGCAGAGGAATTTGCGATCCATGATTTTGAAGGATTTGGTGGTGCACAAATTGGTGAGTATGACAGCATCAATGATGTTGCGGAGCTTGCCTCCTTCATTATGAAGCATGGGGAATTAGGTGCTGAACTTTTTAGCTACTACTCTATTGAAGACGCAGAGAGGATGTTAGAGGAAAATTATCACGGAGCTTATGATAATGAAGTTGATTTCGCCCGTGCGCTTTTTGACGACTGCTACAGCAGTACAATACCGGAGGATTTGCTATTTTATTTTGATTATGAAGCTTTTGCGCGTGATCTATTTATAAGCGATTATTTTTCGGTAGAAGCAGATGGTCAAACGCATGTTTTTTATAATTACTAAGCCCCTTTTTTTGGGGCTTTTATTGCTATCTTGAGTTTAATTTTTCCACCGTTGCTATAGCTTGCTCGAAACCAGGTTTTTCTAACTGATAAACCATTTGCTCCAGAAAAAATCTCCAATGCTCTTCCCACTTTTTATCTGAGCGAAGGTAATGTAATGCTGATATTGATTTCTCATATACGCTATCAGAAGATTCACAGCCAAACATCTCCTGCTCTTTTTCTAAGACCTTTTCCAGTACAAGGTAATAATTTTCTGTAAGGCAATTTTGTTGCTGCAATTGATGAAGATCATACAAATGCCTGACTAAGTGCTTATCTGAGTCGCGCGCGGTTTGATTTGCATCTACGATTCGGCGTGACAATGCTACCCATTTTTCCGCTGCAGTTTCATCTAATGCAACGCAAGGCACTGGAAAATACTGGTGATCACACTCTGCATCGCCCAAAGTTACTTTAACCATTGAGGAAATGTTCCGCATTTCAGGATTTAACTCCAACGTACCAAGAAAACAATCAATGGCAATATGGGGCTTCAAATAAATAATGCCTTGAGCACCATCAAAGGAAGCACGAATACTCATATATCGTCCTTCATAAAAGACCTTAATATCCTGAGGTTGAACATTAAAGCCGGCATTAATTAATGATTCAACCAATGCACGCCGGAATAATCGCAACTCTCGTCGTCTTGCATCTTTACCTAAATTGAGACAAGCAGGCTTAGAAATTACTCGGAAATCGATATCCTCCGAGAGTCTGCTTATCACTCCATAACCTTTAGAAAGACTAGTACCCCCTTGAAATACCAACTCAAAATAATCATTAGATATTCCAACTAATAAACGAATTGCTTTTGTAACGAAATAATCTTTGCGAATAAAATCTGCGGGCAATCCTAAGATAATAGCAGTTTGACGAATTTGCTTTTCATTTAATTCACCTGGCATTTATACCACCTTCAAAAATCAGTTTCCTACCCTCTGCATGAATAGAACCACGATATCGACTTTTTAATCGCACACTAAAAACAGCTGGTACCTGGGTAGTTTTCCCCGCATTATAATCGCGGATAGCACTTCCTAATTCCCATTTAATTCCTAATTTATCTAGCGCCTCTGTTACAACTGTTTCAAAGGGCTCTGTTAGTACAGCTTGTATCTTTCTACCAGGGATACTCATAGGCTCAGCTTTGGCAAATAAGCCGTGTGCAATTTTAATGATAATGCCCTCGTCCATAAAAGTACGCAGTGCACGATTTAATCTTAATTGTGATTGATTAGAATGATCTTGTATTAAATCACTCCTTGAAAATACATGGCTGGTGATACGATCAATTTTTTTTCTTAATTCATCACGAAAAGTATTATTGTAATGGTTTTTCCTGTTCATAACTGATTACCATAACGTCATAAATAGTCATTTTTATTATAGCACAATATTACGTCACAAATAGTCATTTTAATAAATAATTGATAATTTACCTCACAAGAAGCTAAAATAGCCTCGCGTGAGATTTGCGTGTTTGAGTACGACGCAGTACGCCATAATACGCCATTTGTAGTGGTTGTTACGCAGCAAATTTCATAATAAAATCAAGTGGTTAAAATAGAGATTGATGGCTCATAATCCGTTGGTCCTAGGTTCGAGTCCTAGTGGGCCCACCAATAAAATCAAGCACTTACGGTGCTTTTCAAAAAACTCGAAAAATTCATGTAGACGCAATGTAGACAGATAAATATGGCAACTATTCACAACTGAAGCTAGTTGTACACTATGGAAAATAAATCAAGTAACAACTCGTATTGATATAAAAAGGAACTTAACAATGAACCAAAAAAACCTAGCAATCTTAGGTCTCGCTATCACAATATCAACCCTTCCTTGCTCTTTAACCTTTGCAAAGAAGATTTATCCCGCTGAAATTATGGGAAGAGATTTACTCATCCCAGGACTTGGATGGGCTGGCCATGTAGGTATTTCCACAACTTATATGATGTCTCCAAAAGGCATGGAAAAAAATGCTGATCAAGTAATAGAAGTACTAAATGAAAACCCAGTCGGTCAAATCAACTCTATCAGTAATTTTAAATCTCGCTCAAAATATTGGGGAAGTAAATATGGGGTAGCAGACAGAGGTGTGATTGGTTATAACATACTCGTTGAAGCAAACCATCAACGTTGGTGGTGCCCAAAATACACAAACGATACTAAATATCACATTGGTCGGGGTGTGCCAACAACTGGAGACATTCTGGAATGTGGTACTTGGCGATGTGATACTTATGCATGGTGGGCATTCTACAGTCAAGGTTTAGATACGATGCCTGGACGTGTTTGGTTACCAAAAAAATTATTTGATTATTTCCCCCGCTTTAATGATGAAAGATTAATAGACGAGCAAACTGAACGGAATCCAGACATTGTACCGAATAAATCATTAGAGAATGTTACGGCGGAAGAACTTAATGATATGCTATATGAGGAATTCCAAATGATTATGGACGCTCCCCCAGTTCACTATGTGACCTCACCATCAACTGTTCAAATGCAATTTGCACATAATTCAAATTTAAATGATGTTAAACGTGGAATTATGATTGATAGGCTTATTGCTGATGACGCTGAACCTGACTTGGTTAGGAAGTTATTAAACTTGTATAACGAGACAAAAAACGTAGAAGTGAAAAATAAAATTGTTCAGGGTTTAATGACTTATAACCAGCGACATAGAAATGTTCAGTCTTATATCAATAATGACAAGCCTCTGTTAAAAGCTTTCTTTGCAGAGTTACTGTCTTCCAAATCCTTAAATCCTAAAATGGCTGATGACGTTATAAGAGGCTTTATCGATACTCACTCTACTGAAGAAATCATGGCCAACTTAGACAAGATAAATAAATTGTTACCCACTGTCGGCCATTATTCTTCTATCATGTTGAAGTACACATTAGTGCACAAGTCTAAAGAACTTCAAAAAATCTATATCAAGTCGATTGTGGAAGAGCTTAGGGAAGCTAACAATTCTGATTTAGATAGCTATTTCTTTGGGCCATTATCCATTGGGTATCAAGGCTCAGGGAAGAATCTGCTTGAACCTGAGTCTAAGCAAATTGTCGCTGACTATTTAAAGGAAGTTCGACACAAATACACTTCTCAGGCCATCAAGGCCAACCCCAAAGACACTCACCGTGCAACAACTGCCCCCTACTATTTTGAATTAATCAAATACATGGGTAAATAAAATTTATTGCGCCAGGAATTATTCTGGCGCTAAAAACGTATCTATCAATATTTAGCCTGTTTTTGAGCTAGTGGAAAATTATTCAATATCGAAGATATGCCAGCAAATAAAGCTATAAATCCTTTGAAAATCAAATCTGATCATTATAATGGCTTCGTATAGAAAGTAAAAAATCTATTAGTGCTGAATTTCATTTAAAGACTATTTAACTATTCTGCGTCACTGCATATTCTGTGCAGTGACGCATAAAACCACCTTTTAATTTTATATTTAAAATCAAAAGATTAAGACCTCTTGTTCAGAAGCGCTCAACGCGTTTGAACAAGAAATGATAGTAAATCGGTAATTTCTCCGAAAATAAATGATGACATTACACTGTTATCAAAAATGGCGGGGACAATGGGGACAAGTGGGTCACCCGCGTCATTACTGGGCTATCGTCGCCCCCACCTCAAATTTTCTTCGTGGGGCACAGGGGACATTTTAAGATGAAATTGGCATCAACGATCATGATATAACTCTTTCTCTTTGCTAAAGATATTTTTAATCTTTTGATAAAGCTCTAGATTTTGACTTTTAACTTGATTGGCAACGGTCTTATTAGTAAGTAACTCTTGAGACATAGCCTTAATTTGTTTATCAGCCTTTTCGGCATAGTAACCCATCTTATGTTGTCGTTTCTTGATTAGTACTTCAAGCTCCTCAATTTGAGGGAAGTCTTTTTTCAAATTTGTATAAGATTTATCAGCCACTTTCTGATCTATGTTAATAGAATGTTTTGAATCTTTTGCCAATGCTACCTGTTTAGCATTAATTTTTGCTTGGCCGATATCCTGAAAATGCTCCTGTTGCCTTGCTTTCAAAATATAAGCTTCATAATTAACAACATAGTTATAAGCCTGTTTTATCTTATGCCCTACTCCTGCAATATGGTTCACAGCTTTACCAATCAATGAATCAGAATCAAAACCTGCTCGAGTAGCAAAATCCAAAGGCCAATCAATCACATTATCTTTGGTACTGCTACGAGATAGAGTTCGTTTGAGTGCCTGCTCTGTTGGGTGATTTTCTTTATCAGCATAAATATTCAAACTGTCTTTATGCCGAGTCATGGCAACAAAGCTTAAGTTTCTATCCCAATATTTACTATCTATTAGTACCCGAACCTTTTTAGCAGTCATTCCCTGTGATTTATGAACGGTTAAAGCATAGGCATAATCAAGTGCCTGATAGTCTTTAGGAATCGTTAGTATTTCCTTGCTATCAAGTTGTACTTGCATGTGTTGCTCTGTTACTGATTTGACTGTTGCGGTATCACCATTACGAACCCCAAGCGCTTTATTATTTTCTCTAAATAACAATCGTTCGCCTGTAGAAATACTTAAGCCTCGCTCCAGGCCTTGATAAGATATATTTTCCTGACCAATTTTATTTTCAGCTATTAATGCTTCTCTGGCTTGGTCATTTAGATGATTAACAGCTTTTCGGGTAAATGACAGCATGATGGTGTCAGCAATATCGGTTGTCTCAAGGTCTTTTTTCCAGTCTGCAACCACTTGCTTAGTGGCTTGCAAAGTCGTATTAGAAACCGATATTGCACCCTTATCTTGGTAATGCTGAATCGCTTTGTCGATATCCCCTCTAGCTAAATCTAGACTTGCTTGCCTGTCACCAGCATCTTGTTGGCGTTTGATATTTTCCAGTTCTATATAACCAGTACGAGAAGCAATGCCTCTGAAAATCTCACCTTTTTGAATAGGCTTTAGTTGTTCTGGGTCACCAATCAACACAACCTTAGCACCTGCCTTTTTAGCCTCTTTAATCAGATAAGACATATTAGGCCTAGCGCTCCGGAACTTGCGCCCTGACGCAAAAATTTAAAGTATCAGACCGGAAAATCCCCGATAACATCATTATATTTATCCTGTGCATCGGCCAAGCTTAGTTTGGAATAGATTTCCAGAGAATCTCTTTTTGCATGACCTGAGTAGGGTTGAATAAAAGCATCATCGATATTTTTCTTCTTAAGCCAGGTAAATAAAAAATGTCTTAGCTTATGAGGAGAGATAGAGCGCTCAATACCAGCAAGTTTAGTATATCTCATTAGGATTTTCCTAATTCCACGATCCGTATAATGGCGGCGAAATCCTGACTCAAATAAAAAAAGCCTGTTTTCATTTTTATATTGCTTTATATGGAGTGCTAAAGTTTCTTTAAACGCTGGTGAAAAAGGGACAACTCTATCTTTTTTCCCTTTACCCTGATTAATTTTAATCCGGCAATTAGTTAGATCAACATCAGATAATTGTATATTAATTAATTCACTAACCCTGATGCCTGTATAAAGTAATACCTTAACAATAAGCACAGGAATAATATCGTGAGATTCCCAAACTGCTTTGTAAAAAAGCCTGATTTCCTCTTCATTGGGTACATAGGGTAACCGTTTGGGTGTTGTAGTTACCTCGATATTGAGATTTTCTCTTACAAACCGGAATACGTCTCGAAGATAATCATAATTAGGATTTTGTGCCTTAAGCAAATTTGAAACCTTTTGCGCCATTTTTTTAGCTGATATTCGTTCCATTATGCAGCCACCTTATAATTAAGGTGGGGCAACCGTGTTGATAAATCTAAAGGAAATAGACCATATGGGTTAACATGCTCATAAATCAGAGGAGTTAATGCCCTTTTATCCTCCTTTGTTAATTTATTTTGTAACCCATGTTCTTCTATTATTTGTTGAATCATTAAGGTATTGATATATACCATCGATAGTTGTAAAAGATGTAAAGACAATACAGATAAGGTTTGTGCTTTCTCATGGTTAGAAGAAATTTCACCCGATCGGCCATAAAAAATGAACTTGGCAACCCCATTCCAAAGCTCAACTACATTTAATCCCTCTTGAATTTCCTGTCTGATAGACTCATCCATTAAGTAGTTACAAATGAAGATGGTTTTT
This sequence comes from Legionella sp. W05-934-2, assembly GCF_964199965.1. Lineage (NCBI taxonomy): Bacteria > Pseudomonadati > Pseudomonadota > Gammaproteobacteria > Legionellales > Legionellaceae > Legionella > Legionella sp. W05-934-2. The sequence goes on from NZ_CAXMZT010000004.1 coordinate 223,813, forward strand.
AATACCTTTCCTAATTGTGATAATGCCAAATATGTTGGGTGTTTCAGGGTGTTTCAGGTTGTTTTGATTAAAACGCCTGAGAATGGATTCTGGATCGGCATGGCCAGCTTTCATTGCAGCGGTATATTTTACAATCTGGCTGTATTGCTCTTTAATTAATTGCCAATTGATGGTGTCTGTCAGAACTGCCTGTAGATTTTTATACTTTTTATAATCGCCAAGTTCACATTGTGCCAGTTTTTGTTTATTTAAATTAGCAAGCCGAGGCATTAAAGAAAATCCCAAAAGGTGTGAAAAAGCAAAACCAACTTCACTTTGACCATGGGTATCAACATAACTCTTTTGAACCGACATTTCCGTACAATGTCTTAATATACCTTCAATCATGGCAGAAACTTCTGAGCTTGATACGCTTTTTAATTGTGAATGAATACAACAGGCATTTTTTTCCACATGCCAGTAAATCATCACGCCTCTCCCTCCGTATCGATTATGGTACTCAGAAATTAAATTTTGAAAATAAGCAGAAAATTGAGTTGAATCACCGGCAATGGCTATGGGCATGCCACCCCATATCTCTTCTAATCTGATTTTAAATAATGCATTCGCCACTTTACTTAGCGCATTTTTTAAATTGTCGGTCGATAAAAAGTAGTTTTTAATGTGTCGAAGCTGATGTTCACTCACATGAGTGTTTCCGGCGCACATGTGTTTTAACCCAACATTTGTTCCCATCCCATAGATAGCAAGCAAAATCCTTTCTGAAATTTCATTAGGCTTTAAATAGATTTTTTCGCCATAGGAAACAAAATCACGGGTAAACTGGTTTTCTAAATCGACTTCTTTCATTATGTCAATGAGATTGGTTCCTTCCCATGTTTCTTGTAGATGTTTTTTTATCATTCCAATGTTACTGGATTCTGCCTGAGGTGTAAGTGGCGTTACAATAATGCGGCCACCATTTTTAGAGCTGATCCGAACTTTTGCATTTTGGGGAATATTGTTATTTAAAGCAGCTAATGCACTTGTTAATTTCTGCTTTAACTGCTCAATAAATACATCGCCATCAAGAGGTAAAGAAAGATCATTAAAATACATTTCTTTACTTTCTTCAAAATTATTCGGCAAGTCCTCATCTGGATTTCGATGCTTAAATGATCCTTCAATCCATATTTCACGACATCTAATCCTGTCAGCAAGTTTTTTTAACACATAGACTTCATAACAAATGCGTTTAATTTTACCAGTAGTTGGATCAACAATTCGTTTTTTCCATTTGCCTGGCAAGCAATCCATAGGTATATCTTCATTGTCTGGAAAATAAACTTTGTTGCTGTCAAAATATTTTTTGATAAGTAGCAATGCATCGAGTATTGGTTGATGTTCAGAGTTGTTGGAACGAAAAACCACATTTTCTAATAAGGGTTGAACCATGCGGCGATAATAAGTCGCATAAGAACTTCTGATCTGTTGGTGCAGTAAGCTCTGATATTTTGGTCCTTTTTTCTTATATTCTTCGATGATGATTTTTAACTTATCCTGACCAACGATAGGAAAAATATTATCTCGGATAGTTCCGTCTGGCTGCTCTAAGCATGCTTCAGCTATATTAAATAGGATAGTATCTTTGCTATAGACTTTTTTTACATCATTGATGAGCTTTCTAACCACACGTTTTTCTGATTTATGAATCACATTACGGATGATACGGTTAAACATATCGATTGTTTTATCGATAACGTCCTCTTTTCTTGCATGACAATGAATAAGTAAATGGGCGCATCGCTTATTATCATTCATTTGTTTCAAATCACTTGGATTTAAGCGTGTAAATGCTTCTGAATAATGAACGATCCTTTTTCTTGGAATTTCTCGAATCGCAGCTAGATCAAAGTTAAATCGATTCAAAATGGATAGTTGTTCCACTAAATTCAATATTGAATCAAGTGATGGATTATTAATTTCTTTGTTTATCCAGCCCAAATATGACAAACCCTCTTTGTAAGGTAATAATAACCCATTTAACTGTGCTTCATCTTCTGTAGATAAAGTATTCTTTAATTTTTCAAATAATTCGTTCTCAAACGCATTAGTAGCACCAAGAATAACTCGTGCCATTGTTTTTTCTTTAAATGACTCAATCCCTTTTTCTTTTAGATGCTGTATTGCCTGGCTTCTAATTTGTTCATCAGCCAGGTAATGTGCGGGCAAAAGCTCATCTTTTATCCATACTTCAAGTTCTTTATAATGTGTTTTCTTAGAGAATGAAGTTTTAAAATATTTTCTAATCAACGACATATAATTGTCATAAGTTCTTGATGATACCTCACTAATAATAGGTGGAATATTAAGCTGGCTGGCAACTCGGTTTATTAGATGAACAGGTAACTTAGTTAAGTCATAGATGAATTGATGACTTTTTTGATAATACTTAAAAAGCAAAGCGAATGCTAATTGCTTACTTGTATGCCTTGTCTTAATAAAGCCAATTTCTTCTTGGCTTAAATCAAATTCATTTATTGTTAAATCCATGACACTTATTTCACCAGTTCCTAGAATAGCCAGAGTCGGAACTCAACAAGCTATTTATAATAAAAATTTATGTTGTAATGTACTCAAAACAGATGATATTATCAACCACAAAAACAAAATAGGAACCAAAGGTTTCAGTCAAGAGGGTTTAAAATGAATACTGAAAAAATTTTTTCATATGGAACATTACAGTATGAAAGTGTACAGATAGCTAATTTTGGTCGTAAACTTAACGGAAGCAAAGATATTCTATCAAAATTTGAGTTGTCAACGTTAGAAATTCAAAATCCTAATGTTATTGCTGCAAGCGGCGAAAATATACATCCCATTATAAACTACACCGGAAATCCTGAGCACCAAGTAACAGGAATGGTTTTTAACATAAGTCAGAAAGAGTTAATGCAAGCTGATTCTTACGAAGTATCAGATTATAAACGAATTAAAGTCCGTCTTGATTCTGGTGCTCTTGCATGGGTCTACGTAAGCGCTGAATTGGAAACAGAATATACTATTGAAAGTAATTTAAATGAACTTAGTGCACCTACCATGTTATAAAGGATAAATATGCCTCATTTAATTATAATTGGAGGTCCTAATGGAGCTGGAAAATCAACAGCAGCACCTGCTTTATTAAAGGAAGCTTTGCATCTAGATAATTTTGTGAATGCAGATGTTATTGCTCAAGGCCTCTGCGCATACCAGCCTGAAAAAGCTGCAATTCAAGCAGGGAGAATTATGTTAGATCGTATCCATACTCTCGCTAGTGAAAAAGCTGATTTTGCATTTGAAACCACCTTAGCCAGCAGAACTTTCGCCACTTGGATACCTAATTTACAAAAACAAGGATATCAATTTCATTTAGTTTTTTTTTGGCTTAAGTCAGTCGAGCTTGCCATTTTCAGAGTGAATGAGCGGATCAAAACAGGAGGCCATTCTGTACCAGAAGAAACTATCAGGCGTCGATATATCTCAGGATTAAAGAATTTTTATAATTTATATAGTCCACTCGCTGATTCATGGCAATTCTATGATAACTCGGATGCGAGCCAGCTTCATCTTATTGCATCAAAAAAAATCAAAAATGATCCTATTATTAAAGATATAGAATTATGGAAACAACTTCTGGAGATTTCCAATGAAAAAAGATAAGAATGTCAATGACAGTATTTCAAAAATTCTCAATAATCCATCCAAGGTCACAAAAATTATTCAGTCAGGTATCCAAGATGCTTTGTTAAAACATAAACAGGCAGGCAATCGGATATGTGAGTTGCGTGATAATAAAATTGTTTGGATATCAGCTGAGCAAATTGTAATTAATAAGTAAATCTGCGATTCGCGATATTAAATTTTTGCGTCAGGGCGCAAGTTCCGGAGCGCTAGGCCTATTAGCAAAATCAACCATCCCAGCCTCATCAATTACTAGAACATGTTTATCACTTAACTGCATGGTGTGATTAGCCAAGCGATAAGATAACGATTTAATCGTAGAAGAAGTAATCCCAGTTTCAGCCTGCAACGCTTTAGCAACTTTACCCGATAAAGCAGCACCAATGACCACCTGCCCTGCTTGAGTGTAATGCTCATTAACTGGCTTTAACATATAACTCTTACCAGTACCGGGACGACCAATCACAACAGAGATATCAGAGCTTTGAGAAATATATCGAAATGCTTCATGCTGCTCGTCACTTAATTGATATTTTCGAGCAAGCTTATCAACTGGCTGATTAACAGCATGCTTTTGAGATACCATCATCGCTTCAATATCATTTAACAACTGTACTTCCTGCGAGAAATGATTACGAGTAGTAAAACTAGCCTGTCCCCTACTATTATCCCCCAGTAATATCACATCCTTATGATTCATAACTTTTTCAACATACTGCAAATATTCCTGAGGATTATCTGACGCCTGAAAGGTTTTAAATAACAACCGTTCAACATCCCTTCGGGTAAACACACTATGTTGCAAAGATAAGTGATTAATCACATTCTCAATATTACCCCGCGTGATCTCCATTCGCGCTTGTTGAATCAACTGGTTTTCTTCTTTCAGATAATGCGCATTAGGATTACGATGCTTACCTCGATGCCGCTCTGAAATCAGATGATTAGCATCCACTTGTAAACCAAGATTCTTTTCAACAAAAAACTCATTCTGCATCTCCCGCCACTGCTCGCCCCAGTAGTCTTGTTCAACAACAAAGCCTTTAGCAAAAGCAGGATTCAAATCACGTGCTTTATGCTTTGAAAAGTTATGACCTTCAAGCCTCCGAGTGGTAACTAAAATATGTGCATGCGGATTACCATCGCCATGATCATGAATCGCAACGTCAGCAGGCAAACCATTTGATACAAAATGCGTATTAGCAAATCGTCTGGCCAGTTCAATCTGTTGAACGATATCTAGCTCACGAGGCAAGGCCAAAACAAAATCCTTGCACAATTGAGAATTACATCGAGTCTCACTTCGCTCTACCTCATTCCATAAATGATCACGATCCAAAAACAAATCATGCCCACCTTCAGGCAACAAAATTTCTGAATGCTTAACATCATCTCGATGAGAAAAATCATAAACTTGCCCAATCCGATCATCATAAAGCTTAACCCCAGAACGATAAGCAGCAGCTGCCACAGCACTATGACCTTTTGAGCGGGAGTGAATTGAAACATGAGCAAAAGCAATAGCCATGGCATCTCCAAACTAGTCGAGTCCATCGATTGCTTTTAAATAGAATAAATCTTTGTCCGTAAAAGATTTTTTTTATGCGTAAAGCATGATTCTAGCAAACAAACGAAAGTTTGTATATTGCGCCCTTGGACTTTTCTTCTATTCTTATAGAATATAATCTTAACAGGAAAATTTATGGATAAATTAAGATACTGGACTGGTAAGGATACTAAATATAAAGAAATTTGGGATGCTTACAATGACTATGTTGAAGGTTATTCATCTAAGATAATGTCAGTTCCAAACCTTCATCTAATTATCGAGTTTGAGCAACCAAACCTTAACTTGCCACTCTTAAATGCAGAGGCAGTATTTAAAACCATACAAGGTTTATTTCATGATTTTAAATATGAATGTCTAGAGAAAGATGAGTATCAAGCGTCAACGCCGATATCCTTATATAGTATTGATAGAGGTTCTGCAATATGGGATTTTTTGATATCGAATGCTTATATCATACCTATTGTATATTCGTTCTCTTATGGAATTGTTAAGTTTAAAGGCGCATTACTTGATAACAGATTAAAAAAATTACAAATCCAAAAGCTTGAGTCAGAACTAGAACAATTAAATCAGAATAGAAAAAAAGATTCTAAATCAGAGATCAGTAAAAATTCACTTGATAAATTTATTGAAAAACACTCTTTACCAATTGAGAACCTTGTTAACCAAAATATTAAAAGCATAAAAGTTACGTCTATGGAGAATATGCTGGGTTTAGATTACTATTCAAGAACTGAAGTCATTAGTCTTGATTTTAGTGAGACCCCGAAAGATATTGACGGACCTAACATGTCAAAATAACGGCTGCAATTAAGTATTTATCAAATAATAAACTAGGAACTTTTGACAATTCACATAGGTAGTAACGTTAAGACCTCAAATCACTTAGTCAGGGTGATACCTGTGTCGTTCTCAATCTTAAAAAATTACAAATGCTTTTAACCTCTGAACTAGTAAAGATAGGATCAAAATAAGCTACGTATCTATTCAATTCCTTCAATGATAAAATCTTCACATGCTTAAACTTTTCTTTTGGTTTTGCATTTGTCATAACCAATAGGTTTCTTACAGGTATTTGCTTGCGTCCCCAATGATGGCTATCCAAATTAATGTTGTATTGTGATTGACTGTTTAGCAGTACAAACAAGGCGTAGCTTGATCTTAATATCTGTTTGACGGGGGACCTGAGATCAATATTGTTTACTGATTGCTTATTCCAGTTTTTTGTTTCTAAAATAAAAACTCCTGCTTCGCAGACCAGAAGATGATCTATTTGAATACTGTATATTCTGTCATCTTCATTTTTGTTATAAATAGGAGGAGTAAACTCCACAGAGAAATCATTAAACATATGAAAGTTATCTGATAACTTTTGAACTTCTTTTATAACGGAATTTTCGCCAAGTGCTCCAGCAATCAGATTGTAAAGACTATCAATAACTTCTTTTGTTCTGTCCAATTTTTGTATCGACACCAGACAGCGTTCTGGTATAAGTGTATCCCTATTTGTTATGTAATCGTTCAATTTCTCTTTGATTCTATGTAAATCTTTTTTTACTTGATAGGTCTTTTTGTGAACTATTTTTTCGAAATTCTTTTGTAAGTTGGATTTCTTATTTATTAATATTTTGGATTTGGGATAGTAGTAAATTTTTTTAATAAAGCTTTTGTTAACTTTATCCTGAGTGAGTTCTATTTCTTTATCTAATTCTTTTATTTTAAAATTTATTTCGTTCGTAACCTCATCATTTAATTCATTATAATCTTGCTGATATTTGGCAAAGTCGAGGTGTAGTTTGTTTATTTCGATATCTAGTTCATTTTCAATTACTTTAGGTAATTCACTCTTTTCTATCTCAAAATTCTTTATAAAATGAATGATTTCACCGACAGAACTAAATCGTGTGATTCCATTTTGATGTAATATCTCCCTTAATTTTTTGAGCGATTCAATTTGCCCTTCAATTACAGCCATTTCAATGCATGGGCCTCAAGCTAAATTGCGGGACAGTATAGTTAACCTTGAACAAATAATCAACAAACGACCAACGATTTGTGACCAATAAACGACCCAACCGTGAAAGTTGTAGTGTTGTTGTGACTGAATTAAGCTGATTTTTATGGATTGATGCATATTAATGTGTTGATTTTATGATAACTTAAGGACTGCAGTACTTGGCTTTGAACCAAGTATATAATAATTTATTTAATCAATTCTTATGATTCTCGAATTAGGAATCACAAGAATTGATTTATAAGATAATTACTCTCCTCCCCAAATTTTATCCGTAAACTTATAGAGCCTTGGCGTTCCCACACCTCTAATCCGAGGCTTATGCGATGCCTTACCATCAGACGCAGGGACAATCCAGCCAGCATTGAGCAGAACCCTAGTTACCATTCTTTGCTCAAACCCTTTACACAGTTCATTTTTATAAGCTTCAGGAAAGACCATGAATAAACGATAACCATCAACGACCTCATAAAACCCTGCTCGGTTATGGATGTGTTCATTATTGGGGGATTTAATATTATCAAAGCGACTGGTACCATACGTTTCGAAGAAGGCACGTACTTGGGAGAGTATTGCCCTGTCTTCTCGGTTACCTTCTGTGCCGAAGGTTTCTTGCCATGATTCGAAAATAAAAATTTTGGTCCGACCCCAATATGGTCGGGAAATTTGCATTACTATTTATCGTTTATTCACCCAATATATTAGCGCAAAAATTGGAGTCTTTACAAAGCCAGCGAATAGAAGTAGTCAAAAAATATGTCTCCTTACTGGGCCAAGGCAAGGTTTAAGCCATTATTCCTTTATTTGCCCCTGACGCGATTGCAGTTTCTTCATCAGGTAAAATAGACAATCCAACTCACTTTTATAAAACATTGTTTACTAAAACCATCAAAAACCCAAATGCTAACTTAATCAACACATTTTCAGGAATGCAAGACACTGATATGATGACAGCTTATTTTGATTACGCCTGGGATAATATTAAAGGTCAGCGTGTGTCTGCAAAATTTTTGGATTTATTTGTTTTTAAGAAAAACTCGTCTCAAATAAAAGCAATTTTTGTATTTAGCAATACTTTTCAACAAGATATTATGAAGCAGAAGGCTTCAGAATCTCATTAGTTACATCAGTCAATTATAAAAATAAGGATGTATATATGAACAAAATTGGATTATTAGCAGCCGGAATAGTTATGTTAACTAGCCAATACAATTATGGAACTTTTAGACAAGCTCAACGACCGATTTACGAAAAATAGTATCAATCTGGTAAAAAGCCTTTGTTATTGCTGCTTGCTTCTTGTCTTCCCCCATGTTGACACCCTCTGCTCTGATGAAAGTAATATCGGATATTCCTATAAAATTAAATACCGTTTTTAAATAACTTTCCTGATGATCCATTGCTTTTAATTCAGGTGAAAATTCAAATTCACTACCCCGGGAAGAAAGGACAATAATTTGTTTATTCCCAGCTAAGCCAACAGGCCCATGCTCTGTATATTTAAAGGTTTGCCCTGCTACCAGAATACGATCTATCCAAGATTTTAGAACGGATGGGATGGAAAAATTATACATAGGTGCTGCGATGACCACTCGTTCAGCTTTCATAAATTCATCCAGATAATCTTTAGATAAACTTATTTGATAAGCTGTTGCATCAGTTGGAACTTGATTTACCATTAGTTCAAGTGACAAATGTGCTGGACTGTCTTTAACTAAATCCCTGTAGGTGATATTACTATCCTCAGTTTCCAAAAAGTATCTCATCATTTGTCTTGAAATAGATTGTTGCCCCATCATACTGGAATCAATTGCTAAAGTTTTCATATTTTATCTCGTGTAGTTACTTGTTAATAAGTATATAATTGCAACTATAAAAGATATTTAGCGAAAATTGAGAATAACTGTTGCACAAAATGCAACAATAAATGGGATTGATTATGGATCTTAATGACATGTATTATTTTTATATGGTGGTGGAGCATGGAAGTTTTACTAAGGCGAGCATAGATCTAGGGATTAATAAATCCATATTAAGCCGGCGAATTTCACGACTTGAAAAAAATTTACAGGTTAAATTGTTGTACCGTTCAACGCGAACCTTGTCATTAACAGAACCTGGGCATAAATTCTATCAACACTGTCAGTCTATCGTGGCTGAGTCAAAAGCCGCCTGTAAAACCATATTAAAAGTAAGAGAACAACCGGCAGGCCGATTACGCGTTAGTTGCCCTGCCCTGTTTTCACAGTTTCATTTTGGCCAATACATTATTGACTTCATGCGTTTATATCCAGAGATTCAAATAAATTTAATTGCGACCGAGCGGTTTGTTGATTTAAATCAAGAAGGCGTTGATGTTGCATTGCGATATCAAACACAGCCTTTGGCTGATTCTTCATTAATAGCCATTAATCTTGGACCATCGGAGCATATTTTAGTCGCAAGCCCTGAGTATCAAAAATATAACCCTCCCATTCTAACGCCTGCCGATCTATCTGATGCAAAAACCTTGTTTAAAACACGAAGCGATGGGGTGTTACAATGGTCTATTAAAAATCATAAATCTTCAGAGCAATTAGTAATTCCCCTTAATCCTAAAATACAAAGCGATGAATGGTTGATTTTAAAACGAGGTGCTTTAGCAGGACTAGGTGTAACGGTGATGCCGCAAAAATATTGTCAAACTGAATTGGATGCCGGTGAGTTAATTCATTTACTTCCCGAGTGGTCAGTACCAACTGCAACTCTCTATTTAATTTATCCATCAAAACATTATATGATCCCCGCAGTTCGGCATTTTATTGACTTTATGTCAGAACGTTTAAGAGAGTCCAGATAATGCAATTTATAATAAGAGGTATTTCATGATCGATATCACTCCAGAATTGGCACGCAAGCTCATTAATGAACAATTTCCTGAATATGCTGATCTCCCCATTCTATCAGTTGAAAAACAAGGTCATGATAATCGTACATATCGATTGGGCGATGACTTGTTAATCCGTATGCCAACCGATGAGTCATATGCCTTGAAAGTACCTAAAGAACAGGATTTATTACCTAAAATCGCCCCTTTCTTAAAAGTATGTATTCCTGTGCCTGTAAAAATGGGAGCAGCTTCTAAAGACTACCCCTACCCATTTTCCATTTATAAATGGCTTGAAGGCAGAAGTATCAACCTTCTTGTTTTAGATGATGATTGCATGGAGAAACTTGCTTTTGATTTGGCAATATTCTTGAAAGATCTGCAAAAAATCAAAGGGATAGATGGCCCTACTCCAGGCCAGCATAATTGGTGGCGCGGCGATCATGTCAGCGTTTACGATAAGGGTGCACGAGAACAAATTAGCGAACTAGCAAGTATTATTAATAAAGATAAGGCGATGGCCTTGTGGAATCGAGCTTGCGATACACAATGGCAAAAAGCCCCTGTATGGATCCATGGTGATTTTGCGGTAGGAAATATGCTGATTAACGAAGGAAAACTATCAGCAATCATTGATTTTGGCGGTATGAGCTTAGGTGATCCCGCTTGCGATCTGGTGATTGCATGGACTTTTTTAAAGGGCAAAGCTCGTCAGGTTTTCATCAAAGAAATTAATTTAGATGAAGACACATGGCTTCGTGCAAAAGCCTGGGTTTTATGGAAAGCGACCTATGAATTGTGTCAAATTGCAGATAAAAATAGTGCTGAAGGTTGGACTCAGCAAGAAATTATTAAGGAAGTTTTGTTTTAGATTTAATTAGAATATCGTAGCCTTGGTGCAGCCGCAGGCGTAACCAAGGTTTTCTTTTTTAAATGATATGGTGTTTAGACCAATATCAATGCTTTTAAAGCAGTATTTGTCACCAGGTAAAAATGTTAAGTCATATCATTACGGTGATGAGGATTAAGTTATGTACTCATTATAAATTTTATTATTAGTTTGTTTATTGTGAGTCACCCAAATTTCCTGTACCCATTTATTATCAAAATCTACTGTACCATCGGGTGACATAATTTCTGTCAATAAATGATAAACACAGTTTGCATATGCTTCGCTCGCCCTTTTAGGTTCTCTTTTAGGATATCCTGAAACATTTAACAATGACAGGCCATTATCCTGCCGTATTAATTGATCATGCCTACTTCCAACTACGTTACCACCATTACTTATCGCAAGGTCAGCACATAAGGGAAATAAACCAGATCTTTTAAAGAGATATTAATTCATGGCTCCATAGTTGTAGGGAAATTTTGGTAGATATTTGTTTCATCAAGCTTAGATTCTCGCTCAAATTTATAAAAGCAAACTTGAGAAAGCATGAATCTGGCTTGATAGAGAGCGTTATCGCTATTGGCTTTTTCAAGCTAAAAAGCGTTATGGTTTTTGTGTGTTAAACTATATGATTACTTCCAATCATATTCATTTGCTTGTGAAGCGAACTAAACCAAATATCATCGCAAAATCAATGCAGCTTATCGCTGGGCGCACCGCTCAAGAATATAATAAAAGAAAAGATAGAAAAGGTGCTTATTGGCAAGATCGGTATCATGTATGTGTGATTCATAGCGATGACTATTTATATCGATGCTTAACATATATCGATTTAAACATGGTTAGAACAGGTCGCGTAAAACACCCTTTGGATTGGGAATATTGTGGTTTCTATGAATTAATGCAGAATAAAAAACGGTATAATATTTTATCTATAGAATCTTTATTAGATTTGTTGGGATATCGTTCACTTGAACAACTAAAGAAAGCAAGAGAAGCTCAGGTTCAAAACGCATTAATAGAAAATAGTCTAGATAGAGAACCTATGTGGACTCAAAATAAAAACATCGGTGCTTCGGAAGAAAAATATAGGACAGGTTATAAGTGATATATTTGAAAAAATGTATATTTCTAGTGGATAAAACAGCCTTCTTAGGCTAAAACAAGGGTAAGGAACGGGTCTAACTAAATGATATTTATATATTTTTTGATGGTCCGACCCCTTACTCCTTGATCAATAGATTATAAGCATCCGCTAGGAAGCCAAAAGAGCCTTAACCAAAAGCTAAAGAAAGGGGTCAATTCGCTTTTAATTAATTCAAAATAGATATGCTCTAAGTGCCGCTATACTTAAATTTTATTCTTTACCAGTATAGTTATTTCTAATAGAATTCATCCTAGGGAGATAAGAAAAATAAAACGGATCTTTTAACGCGATATAAATTTATGCCTCTAAAGCTGTCGTCAATTTTTGTAGTTACTTAATGCTTCTGGATGTAATTTGCGTGAAAAGTTATTAAAACTGAAATGGTGAAAGTATAGATCTGTATCCATCCTTAGAATATAAACTTGCATTGATAGTAAAGAAATTTCTTTTACTTTTAAACAGTTAAATTCCAATGCTTTTGACGGATCCACCATCAATCCTGAAATTACTACCCGTTATCCATCTGGCGGAATCTGAGCATAGGAAATACGCTAATTCCGCTACGTCCTCTGGAGCTCCGAGTGCTTGGCTATCGAAAACATTGTTGCAAAACTGTCTTGCATAGTCTTCTGGAGACAGGTTGTTTTTATGCGCTTCTTCATACCAAGAAGGGGTCACTATTACTCCTGGAGAAATGCTATTAACTGAAATTCCGTATTTTCCATATTCATTGGCTAAACTTTTTGTAATGGATAATTGAGCTGATTTAGTCATTGCATAGTGAGTCATTAATACACCCGGCTCAATTGCTTTTTCGGAAGAAATAAATAGTATTTTACCAAACCCATTTTCCTTCATACTTGGAAGTAATTTTCTAGAAAAATGTATCCCACTCATGACATTTAAACTGAATAATTCATACCACTCATCAGGAGCAATGTCTTCAAAGGGTGATATCCGTCCTATGCTGCCTACGTTATTGATTAAAAAATCAACCTTACCAAATTGGGTCAGAGCATCCTTTACGACTTTGTCGATGTGTTTCTCTTGTCTGAGATCACCATAAATCGAGATCACTCGCGTTCCATACGATGAAATTTCTTGTTGGGCTATCTCTAGAGTCTTCTTATCATTTGATGTAAGAATGAGATTCGCGCCAGCCGCAGCGAATTTTTTAGCAATGGCTTTCCCTATCCCTTGGCTGGAGCCTGATATTAGCGCAACGCGATTTTTAAAAGAAATTTTCATATAGCAGGCCCATAGTTAATTTTAATTACTCGTTTAGCTTTGTATTTTAAAACTAAAAACATGCATCGCATAGGGATCGGGATTTTCTGGAGTCCTTAGATCGTCTTCTGTTTTAAAAACCTCTTTGTACTCTCTATTGGAAACAGCAGAAATAATTTTACGCCAAAATTTTACGGCTTTAATATTCTCTGGCATTACAGCTACTGACCACTTTCCCGGATGCTCCTTAAATATTTGTTGGGCAACTATACCAGCTATACCTTTTCCTTGAAATTTAGCAAGAACGAAAAATTCTCCCATGTTCCAGTCGACTGGTTCCAGTAAATTAATTTTATCTAAAAGGACGAAGCCAGCGATTTCATTGTCAACTTTTATTAAAAAGTCTTTTTCGTTAGGCGCTTGAATATAATGCTTAAAATCAATGCATTCAAATAATCCATCTTCAGGGCATTCCCAACCCATATAGGCTGTTCTATCGTATACGTAAAATCGCGCCATATTCTGAATAGTTGGATAATCTTTGAGGGAAGCCTGTACCAGTTTAATAGGAGGTTCAAAGCGTTTAATCAATAAATGATGGGGTTTACCCGCACCAGAGGCGTCACCAGCCATCACAAAGTCAGTAATATGTTCGAAACCTGCTTTCATGTATACATGTTTGGCTCTGGGATTGTCGCAGGCAGGATCAATTAAAAATGTGTCGGCCTTAGGATCAACCTCTTTCATAAAAAAATCTACAAATTCAGATAAAATTTTAGCTCCATAACCTTTACCAAAGTAAGCTTTCTCACCAATCATGAAATCGATTCCGTAGGAATGACCAGTCTTTGAGAGGTTAATCAATGGGCACATAAGGGAAATAAACCAGCTTAAAGTTTTACGTCGCCAAGGTCACAGGTGGAATCATAAGCGTGTTTACCGCGTGTATTGTGAGCTTAAGCTCAATATGCGTCGCAAGGGAAAAAAGCGGTTACCCAATCGCTCGCCTGAACCTCTGAGAGTGCCAGAGTCCATTAACCAATGCTGGTCTATGGACTTTATGTGTGATGCGTTGATGTGTGGCCGACGCTTCAGAACATTTAATATAGTAGATGATTTTAACCGTGAAGTTTTAGCGATCGAGATAGATCTAAGTCTACCTGCTCAGAGAGTGGTTCGGGTATTAGAACGAATTGTTGCCTGGCGTGGTCTTCCTGCCAAACTACGCATGGATAATGGTCCTGAATTTATTTCAGGTGCCCTAGCTGATTGGGCAGAAAAAAATAAGGTGCAATTGGAGTTTATCAAGCCAGGAAAGCCAACACAAAATTCATTTATTGAGCGATTCAATAGAACTTATCGCACAGAAATACTGGATATGTATGTGTTCAAAAATTTACACGAAGTAAGAGAGTTAACAGAAAACTGGATAAAAGAGTACAACGACGAAAGACCCCATGATTCACTAGATGATTTAACCCCATGGGAATATCTGGTAAAAAAACAGGCAATGAACTCTAATTTAGGCTGCCACTAAACATGGGGGGGTTACATACAGCCTCCCACATAGACCACTTCATCGTTCAACTCGCCAAGCTTCCTTGCAACAAACTCCAGCATTCTTAAATTTGAGGTTGCTCGTTGGTTTCTTTGAGGCATAACTTCTCTCTTAATAATTCAATGGCTATTTTACGTTCTCTTGCACGTCCTGATCGAATCGCATCAATGAGAACCAATAATTCATAAAACGGTTGATCCGGATGTTTGGCAATGGCTTGAGGTACTGAGCGATACAAAGGTTCTAAAGCTAACCCTCGATGCTCTCCTTCAGCATGTGGCCATACCGGTATTGGATCATCTCCTAACATAATATGTTTTTCAAACAAAGGAGCAGCATAACTTGTAGGTATACCTCGTGTATATGACCCTAACTGCACTGGAAAGAAGTATTTTACACCATATATTAAGCACTCTTCACACGCAGCCTTGATAGGCATTCGTATTATTTTATTTGAACTGGAATCCTCTGACTTACGATAAACAGGCCCCAGCAATCCAGATAGCTCTAGACGCTTCATCCCTTCATGAGCTTCGGAAGCACTCATGCAAAGATAAGTTGCCAAATCTTTTTGAAGTAATTGGTCAGGATGTTTACTTGCTATGATTTTTAACAATATCACGATGTCTTGTGGTTTTAGCATCATGAATCTCCAAAATAGGGTCTTATTTAAATTCTACACCAAAATTTCGTAATTCGCGAATCGCGAATCACAAATATATTATATTAATATTTAAATAAGGCTCATGATTAATAGAGTAAAATTTAAAAGTTTCTAGACGGCAACGATTGTTTTCACAATAATGCACACTGTTATTTGAGAAATGATCAAAATAAAATGAGTAACTACTAATATAAAATGGATGTCTGCATGATTTACAGTCGATTTATACCCTTTGTGCTTTTAATTCTTTATGTCATTGCAGCTACAGCAATGCAATATCACACAACAACCTCTTGGTCAGAAGGGCTTATTGGCTAACCAGTGATAGGTATTGGTATTCTCTTTACATTTTTAGCCAAAAAATTAACTAAGAATGAAAGACAGACTAAACGCGATATATTTCGACAAAATCTATATGCCATCATAAGCGCATTTATTATTGGAAGCTTGCTACACATAATTCTTAATTATGATAACAGCGATATGAAAGCTTGGTGGGGGCTGTGGCTTTATTTTATGATGTTCTTTGGATTAATCTTTTCTTTTATTTATGCCTTAATCAAAACCACTCTCAAAATAACCAGCCATGCATACACAATCATCTATTCATATTTAATAATAGGTATGTATATTTTGTTGCAATTTTTTCCCATGCGAATAAACTTTCTTTCGTTAGGAGACATTGAGCCCTTTTATCTACTTACGGTTATTTTAATATTCACCCATTTAGGATCATGCTTGCTATTGAAGCGATTTCATAGTCAAAAAATCAAATAACGAACACTACTAAAATATGTAATAAAAAACACTTTTAATGAGAACTAATTTATGAACCATATTTGTGTATATCTTGGATCCAGCTTTGGTAATAAAGAATGTTATAAGCATTCTGTTGAGGCATTGGGCAAAGAAATTGCCGCCCAGGAATATACTCTTATTTACGGTGGTTCAAGCCTAGGAATGATGGGGGTATTAGCCAATACTGCCATGAAGCATGGTGGGAAAGTGATAGGCATTACAACTCAACATCTTCTCGACAAAGAAGTACCACTTGATACCTTGGATGAACTCATCATCGTTGACTCCATGCAAGAAAGAAAAAAGCGCATGCAAACAATGGCTGATTCATTTATCGTTATGCCAGGTGGACTTGGTACCTTAGAAGAGGCAATTGAAACTTGGAATGCGATAAAAATAGGCGAAATAACTAAGCCAATCGCCTTTTTTAATAAAGATGCTTATTTTGATAGCCTTTTTAAATTCATGACATGTTGCAATGAAAGCGGTTTTTTAAAAGAAGCTGATTTAAAATTACCTATTGTTTCAGACAACATCAAGGTTATCTTAAACACACTGAGCATTAATAAAACGAATAAAGTTTCAGAAAGTGCAACAAAAGCTTGTACCGTATAATTATTGTCTAGTTATCATACTGAAAGGGAAGAAATGACAGACTTTTTGTTATCATACGCAAAAAAATATACAAAAAATTACGAAGGACTGCCAAGCGCCTGTTGGCAGGGTATTATTCTAATTGGTATCAATGCTTTTACTATTGGCATTTGTTTTTTCCTATCACTCTATTTCGTCAACGCAAAGCAATTTACACCATCTACCTCCGGGCTACTTCTTTCATGTTATGGTATAGGCACGGTTGCTGGCGGAATTATTGCGGGCAAATTTTCAGATACGATTTCACCTAGAATAATATCCATTATAAGTTTACTTATGCAATCTAATGCATTTTTCTTACTTATATTTTTACAATCAGCCCTGGCACTGATGCCTAATCTTATCTTGCTGGGATTTGCTGCTTATGGCTTCAAAACTTCCAATAATACATGGATGCTTAATCAATGTAATAACGATTCAAATTTAAGATACAAAACGATTAGCATTTCTCATGTCGCCTCAAACTGTGGATTAGGATTATCAGGTATACTAATAGCCTGCTTGGTAACCTATGGATTTAAAAGCATTTTTTATTTATCTAGCTTTGTATTGATTTGTGCCGCATTTTATCTTCTTACACAACTCCAAGGGGTTAAAACGTCTTCCAGCATAAAAGAAAATTATCAATTTAAAAAAGTGAGTAGAAATAAGCAAATAGTCACTGTTCTAACCTGTGTTTTCCTTATCGGCTTAATAATAGCTCAACTGGGCTCTACATATCCTCTATATATACAGGCATCATTTCCAATACTGGGGGTTCAAGGTGTTAGTATCTTATTTCTTTTAGACACATTCTTAATAGTCCTCTTTCAAGCACCATTAACGAATCTGTTAAGTGAGCAAAATAAATTCTTAGTAACAGGAACCGGGGCTTTATTAATGGGTTTTGGAATGCTGGTTCTATGCTATGCATCAAATTTTTCTCTGGCGATTATTTCTTGTATTATTTGGACAACAGGTGAAATGCTATTTGTTTCAACAGCTCAACTCCTTTGTTATGAAAGCAGTCAAGCCGACAAAAAGGGCCAAAGTTTAGGATTATTCCAGAGCGTATTTGCCTTGAGTAACATTATTGGACCTGTACTTGGTAGCTCAATTTATCAGTATTGGGGTGGATATTTATTGTGGTATATCAGTGGGGGTATAGGTATTTTATGTTTTATGCTTTGTTGGAATATGACAAGAACTCATGCTCACACACCCTCTTAAGAATGAGCTATCCGAAGCGAATATTGCTCCCGCGTAGGCAGGAAACAATGTATTATGAAATCTCTCATCAAAATTGAGTAACTCTTGAGAGTCTCTTATGAAATTGTAACTATCTTCAATATTATGAAAATATTTTAAATCAATGCATTTGGCGATTTGCCCAAAGACTGTATCAGTAGATAATGAATCTTCTTTCAATGATTCGTTAACAAATATATCTATAATATGCTCAAGTTCCTGCATATTATTTATGGTACTAGCGACTGTTCTTGATCTGGGTGAAAATACATGGGTTGATGGATACTGTAATGAATAATATATAGGGAAACTATCGGTTTCAAAATTGAAATGCTTAGGTTGCATTATAGTTGGCCAGTATTTTTTTAACCCATAAGACTCTACAAATATCTGCTGTAATGTTTGGACTGGTAATGCGCTGTTATCAATTGCAGGAACATAACCTGGTGTTGCACCAAGAACTGTGGCAAACAAATGTTTGGCAGTATCAACAAGGTAAGGATTTGGCTTTAGATTTCGCTTTCGTTGAATGATTGAAAAGGTTGTATCATAATAAATACGGTTTCTATCAAATTCATACCGTTGCCACGCCAGCTCGCTAAGATACTGTTTTAAATCCTTCCATTGCACATCATTATGCAAACTATTAACCCAACTTTCTGAAAAGTAAACAACACAACATCGCCAGTCAGTTTGAATCTCCTTGCTATTAGCAACTTCTCTGAAAATTTGCCAATGCTCATACAACGTTTTAGGAGGACGACGTTTAATATTAAAATCTTTTTGCAAGTTTGTATGATTAAGTGCTGAACCAATATTAGGAAGCATAAATGTCGATCTTACCCCAGCGGTTGATGACAATAGTCCATTTGGTGTATAGCTTCGGCTTTGGGTCTTATTAAGAATAGTAGACAAGGGAAAAAAATCGCCTGGCTTTAAAATTAGCCACGGAATAGTGATATTCTCATTGTTTAGATCGATAAAGCATTCAATCTCTTTTTCTAACACCATCCCTAATGGTGTATGGTTGGCACTATATCCAAGATGATGAAGAACGTCTTCTGGGGCTTCCGGGTCTGTTATTCGAAAATATCCCCCATCCATTCTGGGAAATAAGGAGCTTTGTGTATCGGCATCAGTATCACCATAAGGATAATAAGCTATATAAAGGGGGTAAGATTGATTTGGCGAGAGCTGATCAACAATTTTAGTAAATGTAGGCTCGACTTTTTCAAACCGATGACGAATATCCGACCAAGTGCATTTGACCAATCCATTTCTTTCATCAACTGAGGTTACCATCTATACAACTTCCTACACCCTTTCAAAAATTAAGCTATCCAGCTGCTGCATTTTAAATTTCGAATTGAAATGTTGTCAAGAAAACACTGTGAATTCTCCCTTGTCATGTTGCGAATTATTTGCCTTTAAAATTTGCATGCAAAAATCTTAATTTTTTAATGTAGTAATCAATGGTTTAATTCCCCCCAGTTTTAATAGCTTAGAAAATTAATCATTAGAAATATAAGAGATTGATTTTAAGATACATTAATAAGGAGTCTTTATGAGTAATTTAGAAACTAACCACGTAGATTGTTTAAATTTGTTAAAACAAAAGCATGGCTTCTCAAATAAGGATTTATCTAAATTATTAGGTATTTCAAAAAGAGCCATAGTTTCTAATAATATGTCTGAAAAAGAAATAACCACTATCAAACGTCTTGAGTCTATTCTAAGAAAAGAGGGAGTACTATGAATCAATTGTATTTGTACACACATTGTGCTAACATTTAATTATACATATAAACGAGTACGCAACTATGGAACCGGTTAAACAAAACGATGATCCAAAGCCTAGAAAAAAAAGACGAGCACCAACTAGGGCACGTTCGCTATCAGGAAAATCATCCCGAATTGGGTTGAGGATATCCCCTGCCCAAGAGAGAGCTATTAAATTGGCTTCTGAAATAAAGGGGAAATCTACTTCTGAATTTATTTTAGATACGGCTTACCAAGCTGCTGAGCAAACATTGTTAGACCAAAGGCTTTTTATGGTATCCAATGATAAGTTTGAAAAGTTTTCAAAGTTGCTTGACAGAGAACCCATGGATAATGAAGGATTGAAAAAATTATTTTCCAAACCCTCACCATGGGATGAATAATGCTAAAAAAACCAGTCCCACTTGATAATAAAGTTGAAATAAATAACTTTAATAGTGGCAATCAAAATCTTGATACATGGTTTATCAAACATGCAAAGCAAGCTGGTGGAAGTGGTTCCGCTAAAACCTATGCCGTTTTTGATGATGATACACCTGTTGGATACTATAGCTTGACTGTCGGACAAGTAGAGCAATCTGAGGTCTCTAAAAGAGTCGCTCAGGGAATGGGAAACTATCATATTCCTGTGATTATTCTAGCTAGAATGGCAGTCAGTAAAAATTATCAGGGTAAACAAATAGGTCGGGGCATGTTACAAGATGCTATTAAACGGTCATTGATGGTCTCTAACGAGGTGGGTGTTAGGGCTATCATTACTCACCCAATTGATGATAAAGCCGAATCATTCTATAAACATTTTGGCTTTGAAGAATCACCGCTTAGAGAAAAACAGCTTGTTCTGTTATTAAAAGACGCTAAACGTGCGTTGTCATAATTGATATATATCTTTCTGTGGGATGGGAATTAATGCTGATACCTTTTTGAAGGATACTCTACTTATCTTGAACTTGAGATTCTTAACAATTAAGCAAGTTGGAAAAACACCATTTTTATATCAATTGATATCAGGTTCGAGTTGATATCATATGATAGTGAAATACGCCAGTTTGTCCCATCTGCCCCAACCAGATTTATTCTGTTGGGGACGGCAATAAGCCAGTAATGACGGGCATGCCCCACTTGTCCCCTTTGTCCCGTGCATTTTTTACGATGTTTGCAGAATTTCTTGTTTAGCTACTTTTTATAATGATGAATAATGTTTGTCATCATACATAGCAATCATATTACTAACAACATCAACAAGCCCTATCAACTCATGCGACTCATCTTCACCGACAATATCTAACAATTGATCAAGTAAATCAGCAAGTTGAACATATTCATCCTCATTTTGAGGTTCTCGAATTACTGGTGAGATATGTTTCCAGTGATCGATTATTTCGTTGATATTCATAAGTTGATACCTATAAAAAACAAGAGCCTCAGAAGAGGCCCTGCGCCCAGGGAGAGAAGTCCAAGGGGAAGTAGTAGTGTAATTATGGATAATAATGATTAGCTACGTCAAATATATTCAACTTAAGTCAGCTGTCTCCATCATATGCTCAAGTATAAAATTAGCCACCTGCTGCATTGGTTTTCTCAAGCGTTCTACATCTTTCATAATATACCCTGCTGTCACATCATTATTCATTTTGTGGTTGAGCAAACGCTTCAAGGCATAGGCTGGTAAATCAAGGCTATCTGCAATAGTGGCAAAGGTTCTTCTTAGATCATGTAAAGTAAATGGTACGCCAGATAACTCCACTACCCTATTTACCGCCTTTTTAGGTTCATAGATATAACCAGTTTTGCTTTCAGCTGGAAATATATATTTACTGGTTTTCTGTCTGCTTCTACGTTCCATTAATTCATATACAAAGTCAGACATGGGTAAAGTATGGACTTCATGATTTTTGGTGTCTTGGATGGTGATGGTTTTGGATATCAGATCGATATCATCCCATTTTAGCGATGCAGCTTCCATTTTACGCATACCGGTGAATAGTAATAATAAAAAGTAGTCATGCCACAGTAATGCATTGCGATAATTATCGTTTTCAACCAATCGAATAACACCTTGATACCAAGCTGCTAGTTGATGGGATTTGATGACTGTTTGTTTGCGGTCAATTCGATACCAAGCTCTGGTGTGTGATAGGTATTTAACTGGATTAACGGTGATAATGGGTTGGCCATCAGAAGTGTGGTATTCAAACGTGGCAAAGTTAAAGATGGCACGCAATACCCGCATTGCATTATTTGCTCTTGCTTTACTGGTATTAGTACCATGTTGTAAGTGACGTTTGGCTAACATTTCCCGAGTAATGCTAATCAGCGGTTTATCCAACCAATCAGGCATTACTTCGCCCAATACTTTTTCATAGTCGTATTAGGTTTTTGACTTGAGGTCTTTTCTGGTTTTTAAATAGTCCTTGAATACATCACGTAACGATAATGCTTCAACTTTCTTGGCTTTCTTTTCAGCAATGGGATCTTCGCCTCTGGCAACACTGCCTAATAACCCTTTTGCTTGCTTCCTAGCTTCTTCGACAGTTAGTGCACCATATTTACCCAAAGTCACTCTTTTCACTTTGCCATTGATTCGGGTTTCAACAATAAAACTTTTCACCCCACTTGCAGTAATTCTTAATGCAAATCCTTTTAGACTGTCATCTCGAAAAAAGGATTGGGGTTTGCCGGGATTTGCTTCTAATTTATCAACGATTGTTTTGGTCAATTTTATTCCATTTTGGGTTGTTGCCATATTATTCTCCTAAGGCGCATTCAAGAATTAAAAGCTCCCATGCAATGTTCACTTAGCTCACTAAGTTATTTTTTTTTCAAATCAATTATTTCGTATGTATTTTTCAAGTGGATTGAATTATCAAAGATAGTACCCTTCATGTTAGAACCATCTAAAAACATGATCATTGCGTCCGTACATGTTCCAGAAGATGTGAAGTTAACCTCGTTTATCTGGCATTGATATTTAGATTTATCATCAAGACGGAGATTCATTCGAATAGTAGATTTATACTTATTAAATTGTGCAACAGCCTCTACTTTACAGGTTGTATTACTATAGGTACCTTGCCACGTTCCTACAATATTTTCACAGGGATCTACGTTATCTGCGTTGGCAGAAAGAAAAGGAATAAACAATAAACAAGAGAATAGGCTTTTTGCTTTAATAGTCATCATGACTCCTTATAATAAAATTAAGGCAAATCATATCATTGCTTGCTGACTTTTTTAATGGTGCAAATTTAGTTAGTTCTTTGAGAAAGCAAGGTCTGTACCAAACAATTTAATATCACTCTCCAAAGCTTTAAATGTCTCAGATTGGACTGCTTTATCAACATTACCAAGAATTCTCTTATTAATAATGTAGATATAAGAGATATAAGGGTCGGACCAAAAAATTCTATTATTTAACAATTGGTTAAACATAAATATAGATACTTATTGTGTCTTAAAAGCTATTTTTGCTTATTAATATAGATTCTAAGAAAAAATAGACTGATAAATGCACCTCACTTCTCAGACATATCCCTTAAAATCAATTTTTATAAAGAAAAATAGGTTTTAAGGCACAATATTAAGCTTGCCTTGTAGTTAACTTTATGTTTTTCAATTAAATATTTTGGTCCGACCCCTAATAGCTCGGACTATTGGTCCGCCCTAAACTTTACTCATTTTTATAGAAATTTAAGTTCTGAGTAAATATATATCAGCCAAATGAAGGTCTCGTAATTATCGAGAATGGGTTTTGTCCATTGATCTCGCTGCCGACTGAATATACAATACGCGCAACATATAAGCTTTGGGGATTTAACATGACTAACCCAACAAAAGATTTGAAAACACTAATTAATGAATTCTCTCATGAGAGGATAGAATTGTCAGGTTTCAAACAAGGGGCCATGCAATTGGTTCAAGATGGAGCTGATCTAACGGTTACAGGCAGTAGTGGTTCTTACAATACCTTGTTGCATTGCTTGGTTCTTAGCAATATAGACGGGGTAAATGATAAAGAAATCACTGAACTACTGACCTTAAAAAAAGATACGGTCGATGCTAAAAATGCCTATGGTAGAACAACACTTACCTCTTTAATCAACCAATTTCAGAATGAAAAATATAGTCTTGATGACTTTAAACGTTCGGCGATGCTCTTGGCAAAGCATGGAGCTGATCTAACAGTTACAGGCAGTAGTGGTTCTTACAATACCTTGTTGCATTGCTTAGTTCTTAGCAATATAGACGGGGTAAATGATAAAGAAATCACTGAACTACTGACCTTAAAAAAAGATACGGTCGATGCTAAAAGTGCCTATGGTAGAACAACACTTACCTCTTTAATCAACCAATTTCAGAATGAAGAATGTAGTCTTGATGACTTTAAACGTTCGGCGATGCTCTTGGCAAAGCATGGAGCTGATCTAACAGTTACAGGCAGTAGTGGTTCTTACAATACCTTGTTGCATTGCTTGGTTCTTAGCAATAAAGATGAGGTGAATGATAAAGAAATTTCAGAGTTAGTGAAATTAAAGACGGACCTTTTTAACGTGGAAGATGGATATGGGCATTTACCCATACAGTCTTTGCTTATTAAGCAGCCAACAACTTCTATTGAATCGGTAAAAAAACTAATCAATGTAGGCAACGCACTAAAATATACAAATAATAGGGGAGAAAATTTATTACATACTTCATCTAAAATTGGAAATTTGGAGCTTGCCAAATATCTAGCTAATGAGGGAACTGATATCACAAGTAAGACGAAAGAAGCTGAGACCCCATTACATTTTTCAGCGAGTAGTCAAAATCCAGCTCTTTGGCAATGGCTCTTTGAAAACAAAGTAGCTATTGATGCTCAAGATAGTACAAAGCGAACTGCACTTCATTATGCAGTCCTAAAAGATAACATTTCAATGGTACAGTGGCTCATTGATCATAATGTGGATCTATATATTCAGGAGAGTAATGGAAGTACTGCTTTGTCTTTGGCCAAACAATATAACAGAAAGGAGATAATTTCCCTTCTCTTAAAAGCAGAAGAAAATCCAAAAGGACGTTTGTTTTCAACAATACGTGCTTTAAAAGAGTACGGGGCTAATTTAAAAACCCAGGGAGCTTCTAAAGGGCAAATTGCCATCGATCTTGCTGAGGAACTTTGGTCAAAAGCAGATGCTTTCTTTAAAAAAGAAAATAATCCTGATAACTTTAAGACATTTCAAACCGAGTTTTCCCAAGTATTAAATAGTAAAAACCATGAAATGAGTGAATACCGTACATCCTGGCCTACTATAATTGCCAATATTGCCATTGCTCTTACTGGCATAGGAGCTTTACTTCTGGCAGGAAATCTCATTTATACTAAAGAAACTCAAGGTAGGGCATTATTCTTTTTCCAAAAAAGCCAAACCACCTGCGAAGAAAAGATAGGTAATGTTAACCAAGCTGTGATGGGTTTAGGGAGCTAAAATCTTTAGGGGAGTTAACAATTCATTTTGAAAATTCAAAATTACTCCTAGAGACCGCTTCACCAAATGATTGAAACAACCGGAAAAGTGCTTAATACTTAATTAGACCTATTAAATATCTTCATTGAGAGGTCTGCTTATTAAATAAGATACTGACTGTAAAATCATACATCTGTTGAAGATAGAATTTATGAAATGACTGCTTAGTCATTATAAAAATTATTTATTGACCTGTATCTGATCAAACATTTGTAATAGCCAAAATAACCTTGCGTGAGATTTGCGGGTTTGAGTACGACACTGTTATACTCTGTACGACATTTGTAGCAAGCGTAGGTCGGGCCTTGGCCCGACGATTATATAATTTCACTGTGATATAAGAGAGATACTCAGAATTAAAAAAGATTCAAAGACATTAAAAGGAAATTAAAGCTAATATGGTCAAATGTCTGGCCAAGGCCCGGCCTACGCTTGCTGACTTTTTTAATGGTGCAAATTTAGTTAGTTCTTTGAGAAAGCAAGGTCTGTACCAAACAATTTAATATCACTCTCCAAAGCTTTAAATGTCTCAGATTGGACTGCTTTATCAACATTACCAAGAACTCTCTTATTAATAATGTAGATATAAGGATAGATATAAGGGTCGGACCAAAAAATTCTATTATTTAACAATTGGTTAAACATAAATATAGATACTTATTGTGTCTTAAAAGCTATTTTTGCTTATTAATATAGATTCTAAGAAAAAATAGACTGATAAATGCACCTCACTTCTCAGACATATCCCTTAAAATCAATTTTTATAAAGAAAAATAGGTTTTAAGGCACAATATTAAGCTTGTCTTGTAGTTAACTTTATGTTTTTCAATTAAATATTTTGGTCCGACCCCTAATAGTTATGGGACCTAATAGCTTAATTTTGGTCAGACCCCTAATAGCATGCAGTACCCCTAATAGCATGCAGAATCTATTTGGGTTGAATTAGCCTTTAACATCCAAGCATAATTCATTCCCATCAAAATCTTCAATAAAAATATACTCACTACCATAATTCGGTAGTTCCAATTTATCACGTATTTTATACCCACCATTCTCAATGCGGGATAGAAGAGCATCTCTGTCACCGGAATTAATCTGAAAAGTTAGGATTATCGGACCTTTATTCTCTTTCAAATGATGACTTTCAGGGTTGTCTTCTATTCTTAAAACAATATGCAGTTGGTTATTAACGCCCAAACCAGCGGTATTATCCTGGTTAAAAAATTCTGTTAATCCAATTACCTCTTTGTAAAATGTGAGTTGTTCTTTAAAATTTTTAGTCACTAATACCGCACAAAATGCTTTGATCATAAAATCACCACGCTAAATAACACGATAAATATGAAAAATTATAATTTTTTCACCATCCAAATTAATAGATCATCATCAACAAATACGTTAGTACCAGGTATGATAGGTTTAAGATGAGATGTCGCGCCCAAACAATCTAACTGATACCCTCGTCTTGCATATAAAGCCTGTGCTGGCCCGTAGTCTTTATATAAACCGACACCTAAACCGCACCAAGCGGAGCTTTCCTTGGCTGCTGCCTCACATTCATCCATTAGTGCACTTGCAAGCCCTTTTCTTCTAAATTGCGGCAGGACAATCAGATCGGATATTTCTGGAATTCCCCTTTCCTGGAAAGCCTTGTAAGGCGGTTGCCAGATTAGATTGATGTGCCCAGCAAATAAATCATGATAAAGTGCGACATAAACTTCTCTTAATCCCTGATGCTGTTCTTCTAGATATTGTCGATACACGGAATCATCCCTATTCCAATCAAGAACCTGGATAGATTCCATAATCGTCGGGATATCCTGTTCATTCATTCGACGAATGCTAATGCTCATGAATAATATCCTCTATAATCTGATAACTGCTGTTGGCTTCTACTGCATTGGTTTTACTAATGCCGGAAGCAATGATTAAGGCTTTCCACAAAGCCCATCCCCTGGCACGATGCCACGTATTACTGTCTAAAGCCATTGCTTCTTTAAATACTTTCCTGCTCTTACTATCAAAATAATTCCAGGCCATAACTAAATCACAAGCCGGATCACCTACTGACAATAAGCCAAAATCGATAACAGCATGTAAATGTCCATCCCTAACAATTAGATTTCCCGGACTAATATCGCCATGAACCCAGACAGGAGCATTTTTGTATTTTCGCTTGGCAAGCATATGAAGAAAGAAAAACTAGAATATATAATCACTGGTATAAGGATGTATATACAAGATTAAATAATCAGTCTTATTCATGGATGAATCATCCAGACCTTACTATGCCTCAGCTAATAAAACTCATTGAAAAAAAACTTAATTATAAGACTGTTCTAAACAAAGAAAGTAAAAATCCTTTTTTGGTGGATATACCCGCTAGTTCAATCATTAAAGAATTAAGAAACCGATACCAAACAGAAGAATTGAGAAACCGATACCAAACAGAGCTTAATATTGTTTTTACAATTTCTTTTGTTGGACGTGCGTTTTTATTATGGGCGATTCCTATTCTGCTAATTTATTTAATTGCAATTGCTAGCGTTTGGGTTTATAGAGGATTTCATGTGAGAAATGAGTGATCTACCAGATATTAATAAACACAGAAGTTCAGAAGGTGATTACCTAGAGGATTTGATTTCGACAAGCAATCAAGTGAACAGCTATTTAGCTCTGTCGGCGGCTTTAAGCCCTAGTATTTCGCTGAATAAACTACAACAAGGAATATTGGTCGGGCATATGTCTAGAATATATAAACTATATGATGACTTTTTGCTTTTAGTCAGCCAAAATCGTCCTGAAATGGCAATTTTAGGTTCAAGAACTCTTGCTGAAACTTCAATTGTATTGAAATGGTTAATTAAAAATAATCTTAATGATGAATTGTGTAATAAATTTATTAGATCCTCTTTAGCCTACGACAAAAAGATCTGGAATCTTGTCAATAATAAATTGAAAGGCCGTGAAGCATTTCCTTTTGAGAGTAAATACTTAATAGCATTAAAAAATCATTTGATGCCGAACTTTCTAAGGAATCAAAGAAACTAACTAAAGCTGTTGAGCTTATGTATGTCTATGTTGATGAAAAAGTCAGAGGATTGGGCTTTGGACATCAAATCGTTAATCAAGCCAAGCTAGTTGCCCAAGAGTCAGCTGCACAATTAATTTACTTTGACACGTTAAAACAAAGCTTGAACAAATTTTATGAAAAACAAGGAGCTAAAGTTGTTTGTGAAGGTCGGCTATTTTCTGAGCCAACAGACGTTTTTCGCATGAGTGTTTGAGTTTTTAGGATCATACAGCTATGACGTGCTTTAATAGATGCCCACACCCAGTTAAGATATCAATCTTAAACTGGGAGACATATTCTGAGAGCGTTAATGAATGATGCGAAATTTTGAAAAGTGTCTTGGCACATGAAAATAATGTGTTTTATAATGTCGCACATTTTTGAAATTAACTTTCAAGGAACAGTTCCCTTCTCACCTTGAGAGGAGAAGGGCTAGGGATGAGTTGTTATTATCTTATATTTTACCCGATGGGTTTGGGTAAAACAGCAATCTTGGAGACTAAAATGATCGTAGACGAAAATAATACATATCCATATCGTTTTTTTCGAGATACGGAGGTAGGAAAATCAATTTTAGAAGCCTGCGTAAAAGAAGGCGAAATCCATGGCATAGACCGTGAAAGGATGTTAAAAGCACTGGAAGATCCGAATGTGTTTCAAATGATAGTAGAGGAAATTGAGGAGCCAATTGGTCCTTGGAATCGCAAATACAATCATTACGAAGATGATTTCAGGTACAAGTAGCCACTGCCCGTTATGCCTGCCCTCTTAATTGGCATTTTTATTTTTTTATATAGCACATAAGGGAAATAAACCAGATCTTTTAAAGAGATATTAATTCATGGCTCCATAGTTGTAGGGAAATTTTGGTAGATATTTGTTTCATCAAGCTTAGATTCTCGCTCAAATTTATAAAAGCAAACTTGAGAAAGCATGAATCTGCCTTATTATTGAACTTTATTGATTTTTGAGGCGAGTCCTTTCCTACTATATTTAGCTTATATCGATAAACCGAATCGCTGATACCCACAACCTTACAAGCACGGCGTAAACTCACAGTATGAGTATTCATTGCATAATCAACCAACTCCCTTCGCACAGATGGCTTCACAGCTTTTTTTCGATAATATCCTTCAGGATTTTGTGATCAAGACTCAGCTCTGCATACATCTGCTTAAAACGGTGGTTCTCATCTTCAAGCTCCTTCAGACGTTTTATGTCCGATGCTTCCATGCCACCATATTTTGCTTTCCAGTTGTAATACGTTGCATCTGAAATGCCATATTCACGACAAATTTCTTTAACCAGTCGACCCGCTTCGACTTCTTTTAAAATTTTGACAATTTGTGTTTCTGTATAACGCGATTTTTCTACGTTAACGATTGAGCATGCCAAATGTATTGGTGAATTATATTCGTTACTGCACTCGGCAGATATTCACCACAGTGGAACGGATGAAGCCCAATACGATTACTTTGAAGATGCGCATTGGGTAAAATTAATTGAACGTGCCAAACATGCTGATTTAATGGCATTATTGCCAGTGATTTTAGATTGGAATCAAGCCTATTTTCAGACAATTCCAACTCTCAAAAAAGAAGCAGTTATTACACATAGAGACATGCACATCCAGAATGTGCTTTGGGATAGCCATGATAAACCAAATATCATAGACTGGGAAAGTGCTGGCTTAATGAATCCTATGCTAGAAGTAATAGGCTATGGATTGGAATGGAGCGGCATTATTTTACAACAGAAAGTAAATATCCCTTTCTTGAAACAGCTGCTCACCGCATACCATCAACTTAGTTCTAAAACATGGATAACCTCTTCACATCAAGCATTTACGGGGTGGCTTGGACATTGTGTATTAGCATGGACTGAATTTAACATACACCGCATGCTTGGCGAGACGTCTTCTGATGAAGCTGAAATATTAAAAGGACGCGAAATTATCGAAGAAAAAATGATATCTTGTATGAAATATATTAGGTCAGAAGAAGCGTTTCTAAAGTCACTGTTAGAGACATTATTTTCTACCAGGCAATGAGTATTCATTTTGGTGAAGGATTAAGAGAATGAGCGATGATACACAACACTTGTACGGAGGGCGTGAAAACCAAATTATCAGAATTGGAGAGACAGTTCATCGCCCCGCCGGCAGGTGGACCAAACAAGTACATGCGTTTCTCAGACACTTACGCCAGGAAGGCTTTTATGCTGCGCCAGAGCCTTTAGGTTTCGATGACCAGGGTCGAGAAATAGTGAGTTTTATCAAGGGTGAAGTTAGTAATTACCCGCTAAGTATCAAGGCTTCCTCAACAAAGGCTTTAGTATCATGCGCTCAATTACTCCGCAATTTTCATGATGCCTCCAAAAGTTTTTTAAAAAGTCCAAGGCATAATCAAAACGAATGGCAGCTCCCGGCTCGTGAACCACAAGAAGTGATATGCCATGGAGATTACGCACCATACAATGTTGTGTTAGATAAGGAAACTGCTGTTGGTATTATTGATTTCGATACTTGCCACCCAGGTTCTCGTTTATGGGATATTGCTTATGCACTATACAGATGGTCTCCATTTACTCACCCGAATAATAAAGATGGATTTGGCTCTATAGAAGAACAAATTAATAGAGCATGCTTATTTTGCCAGGCTTATGGTTTGTCTCATGAAGAAAGAGCGACACTGCCATATTTAATGATTGAAAGACTTCAGGCTCTGGTAAATTTTATGTCGACTCAAGCACAAGCAGGTAATGAAACCTTCCAATTGAATATGCAAAACGGGCATCACTTACTTTATTTGGCCGATATCGAATACATTAAGCAATATTCTACGATGATAAAAGAAGGCTTATCAATTAGACGATAATATTCTATCAACGATAGCGTACGAGATATAAGGGTCGGACCAAAAAATTCTATTATTTAACAATTGGTTAAACATAAATATAGATACTTATTGTGTCTTAAAAGCTATTTTTGCTTATTAATATAGATTCTAAGAAAAAATAGACTGATAAAAGCACCTCTCTTCTCGGACATATCCCTTAAAATCAATTTTTATAAAGAAAAATAGGTTTTAAGGCACAATATTAAGCTTGCCTTGTAGTTAACTTTATGTTTTTCAATTAAATATTTTGGTCAGACCCCTAATAGCATTAATGATAAATGATCAATATCATGGCTGTTATGATTCTGAAGTTGATTTTGCCCATCATCTTATTGATGACTGCTATGGCGAGAAACTGCCGGACAATTTGATGTGTTACTTTGATTATGAAGCATTTACCCGTGATCTTTTTATCAATGATTATTGTGCGGTTGAGTTAGATGGAAATGTTCATGTTTTTTCAAATTATTGAGGCCCCAAAGGGCTTCAATATACTACCCAAAGGCAAAAAGCCGGTTACTATTTTTAGGAACACCTTCTCCATTGTAAAACTGTTCGGTTTGTAGGCATTATAAAAAGTTAATACAGAAACGGAACAAATATTATCCTCTCGCCATTCAATTCAAAGTATACCCATGCTAGTACTTTTTCAACATCGAAAAGAGTTAGCCAGAACTGCAGGTGTTATTGTTTCTCAAGATTAAGCTAAGTGGGTCAATCATGTAATAGGAAGACATATTCCAAGCGCTTGTAGCTGAGTATAAAAAGTACAAAAAAGTTACTCTCCACTTGGATACGTATCCGGTAATTCACCATCATTTAATTCGCCTGATAGCGATAATGCACTAAGAGCCTTAGTGTTATCAAGGTGTATGATACCATCAAACTGGTAGGGTAAGCGTGAAAAAAGATAATGACTAAGCCGCTCCGTTTCTGGTATATAGATTACACCAATGGCTCTTTGTAATCTGGCATGCTTTAATAAATCTATCAAATGACTGTCACTGCGAAGATTTAAATAGAATTGCTTGATATCAACTTTATGAAATAATGCCTCATAGCTTGCCTCAAGAGCTGGTAAAACTTTCTTTATCGTAGGAGGACAATCCCAGTCAGAGGACGCCAAAACAGTGCCATCAAATGTTGAAAATCCTAAAAGATAAGAACTGATATCATAATGTTCTCGGACAATTTGTCCTAAATTCACCTCACCTCTATCGTTCATTTCAGTTGCTCTAGCATCACCAACATGTGAATTATGTGCCCACACAATTACTTTGGCTAATGAATTGGTCTTTGTTTCAATATGAGAGATAATATTACTTAATGTTTGCGCCATATGATTATCACGTAAATTCCATGATATAGCCCTGGGCTCAAACATAACTCGATAATATTCTTCTGCATTCTTGATTAAACGTGCATTTTGATTAATATAAAATTCCACCTCACTTTGCATCAATTTATCAGACTTTATTTTTGATAGCGTTTGATACTGCATTTCTAACAACTGATCTGAAACTTCCTTGATACA
Source organism: Legionella sp. W05-934-2 (assembly GCF_964199965.1). NCBI lineage: Bacteria > Pseudomonadati > Pseudomonadota > Gammaproteobacteria > Legionellales > Legionellaceae > Legionella > Legionella sp. W05-934-2. The sequence continues at coordinate 256,922 of NZ_CAXMZT010000004.1, forward strand.
AGAGCGTTTTAAATGCCGATTTACAAAATAACCATACATTTGTGGATCCATTGCTATATGATCAAAGCATGCATAGCGACTCTTAGCCTTTTCTGCCAATTGAGGTTTTTGTTGATCAAGATATTCTACAATGGCCTGCATTGAATCATGCAAACTATATAAATCCAATCCATAAATACCCACTTTGCTTTTTGAGTCATGAGTATGATTATAATTTCTTAACCAATTTAAAAATGGTGGTATTGTGGTATTGCCCCACATCCAGGTTGGAAAACGTTTAAATCGGTTCAAAGCAGTATAAACATTATCAATTTTTTCATCCCCTAATATATATCGATGCATTTGATATACACTAGGCCAATCCCCTTCTAGGGCAATAGCATGAAAACCCTTTTTTTCTATCAATAACTTACTTAATTCTATACGTGTTTGATAAAAATCTTCCGTTCCATGGGTTGCTTCTCCCATTAAGACAATTCTTGCTTCACCAATTCCATCAATAATCTTTTCAAATCCCGAGGTGTTTGTTATCTCAATTGGACTTATGTCATGAGTGAATAGATCAATTAATTTATCATCAATAACTAAACTATCCATCCCTTCTCCTTAATCGTCTATTTTCCCAATAAATTATGATCAATACTAGAACACTTAGTAAAACCGATAAAAAGTACCATACTGAAATTAGCTGTTGATATTTAAAATAAAAGGAAGCGATGAAAGCTAGTGTTCCTGCTGCTGCGATACTACCTTCAGTTGAAAAGCACATCCTTACAGTACTTTTGACAAAACGTCTTTAAATTAAATATAGAACATAACAATTACAAATTGTAGCTCCCTTTTAAACGGTTAATCCCCTGTTTAGATAGGCATTGTATTTGAAATAGACTATTTAACCCCAGTTATTTAATGATCACGAAAGTTGAATTTATTCCAACCATCTTATTTTTGGAGAAAATACCATGAAGTGGAAATATTTTATACTATGATCATATTAACTCTACTGTAATTAAAGAAAGGTGATATGAATATTTCTATCCCCATTGACTCTATCCATTTAAATGGAATTTTAACAATTCCTGAAAAAGCTAAAAGCATCGTAATATTTGCCCATGGTAGCGGAAGCAGCCGCTTAAGCCCAAGGAATAATCAAGTGGCCCAATATTTGAATCAAGTAAAAATAGCCACTTTACTTTTTGATCTATTAACTGAACAAGAGGAGTCTATCGATATCTACACACGTGAATACCGGTTTGATATCCCCCTTCTTGCTGATAGATTAGTGAAAGTAACTCAGTGGTTTTTAAAACAATCTGATTATAAAAAACTTTGTATTGGATATTGGGGTTCAAGCACTGGAGCAGCCGCAGCATTAATTGCAGCTGCTGTTCTAAAGCAAAAAATAAAAGCGATCGTTTCTCGAGGTGGTAGGCCTGATCTTGCTGGAGAATATTTGTCTGAGGTTATATCCCCTACCTTGCTTATTGTGGGTAGCTTAGACAGTCAAGTTATTGAGCTCAACAAACAGGCAATAAAAAAAATGATAGGACACTCTGAGTTAAAGTTGGTCTCTGGAGCAACGCACCTATTTGAAGAACCAGGCACTTTTAACATTATGATAGGATTAGCAAAGGATTTTTTTATTAAGCATCTTAATGATCAGCATATGAGGGAATAGCTGTTTTTTTTAAGCCTATGCATTAGGATTAAATTGTCAAGATGAAAAACCCCCCCACATTTTTGGAGGGCTATGAGCATTTAATCTTTTGCCTTTTCTATATTTATTGTTCTAGGCTGGCTTTGACTCAGTATTTTTTTGGGAAACTCAATCCATAACATACCTTTTTTAAACGACGCTTTTGCTTTCTCAAGATCTAGGTTGTCAGGCAAAGTAAGCGAGCGCTCATAATGCCCATAGCTTATTTCACGCATTGAGTAATCTTTTCCCTTATCCTTCTTGGATGTCGTCTTTTCACCACTGATCGTAAGCATGTGATTATCAATCGATACTTTAATATCCTTTTCTCCCATGCCTGGCATTTCCGCCTCAATTCTAAGCATTTTATCATCCTCAACAAAGTCAATTGCTGGTTTTAAAGTAAGATTATCAAATTCTTTCAATGATAACTTTGATTCACCAAACCAATTTGATAATTCATTCATAGCCTTATCCACTTCTTGATGTAAATTTAGAAATGGATTTACCAAATTATTTGTGAAAATTGGAATATTTTTTTCACTTTTACGCACGCTGCCCATAATTATCTCCATACAAAAATGAATAGTAAACTAGTTGTGTTTCGAGCTAATTTGCTTAAATTACTCTTTATTTATATAGTTCAAATTTTAACTGTGCGCAACGTGAATAGAATTATTTTGAACATAGAGCATATATGGGACTAAATGGTAATATACCAAACCCTATTGCAACTAAAACCATATCTACTTTAGTTAACCTAAGAAATTATAAGGGAAGACAATACGGTAGAGGTTTAATAGATTTCAGAGATATTAGGGTCGGACCAAAAATTTCTATTATTTAACAATTGTTTAAACATAAATATAGATGCTTATTGTGTCTTAGAAGCTATTTTTGCTTATTAATATAGATTCTAAGAAAAAATAGACTGATAAATGCACCTCACTTCTCGGACATATCCCTTAAAATCAATTTTTATAAAGAAAAATAGGTTTTAAGGCACAATATTAAGCTTGCCTTGTAGTTAACTTTATGTTTTTCAATTAAATATTTTGGTCAGACCCCTAATAGCTTAAACAACTAAATCTCTAAATTAATATATCAAGTAAGCGCTATGCTCTTAAATATCAAAAAGCATTGTGGTTTTAAGTGTAAAACTATAGAATCCCCCATTATTTATTCACATATATCTGATTTGTAAGGATGTTTTAGATGAGAATCCGCTACATTTTAATGCCGATAATCGCACTTACCGCAGTCACCTTATCGGCGTTTGCCCAATATCCAACAACAATCAATCGAGCCATTCAATCCATGGTGGATGAGTATCGACAAGCCAATCAATTGGGTGCATATACGCTAGCCATCAGTTTCCCAGACGAACAAGCGCCGAGGATTTATAATAGCGGACATACCAGTAAGACCAATTCCAACCCGGTGAACATTGGTTCTTTGTTTCAAGTTGGTAGTATCTCAAAATCGTTTGTGGCGGCAACTATTTTGCAATTGCAGCAAGATAATCTACTTTCAATTGATGACACGATTGGTAGCTGGTTGCCAGAATATAAACAGTGGTCAAATATAACCATTAAACAATTATTAAATCATACCAGTGGTATTTATAACTACACTGACTCAACATCGCTTAAAAATAAATATATGCAAGACCCAATGATGGAACTTAAAGATCGAGAACTAATTGGCTATGCAGAAAAAGAATCACTTTATTTTGAGCCAGGCCAAGGTTGGCATTATTCAAATACCGGTTATGTCCTATTAGGTTTAATCATAGAGAAAGCCACTGGCAAGAAAGTTGAAACAGTCATAGAAGAACAATTGTTAAATAACCCCCAATTGAGCTTGCAAAACTCATATTATGTGACACATATTGCCCCACAATATATCCAAGATAGAATGATTCATGGGTATTATGAATATTCTGCAGATAATGCCGTGGATGTTACCCCTTTAAGCCTTTCTTGGGCTAAATCGGCTGGTAGTATTGTCTCAAATAGCTATGACATAACCCATTGGATTCGTATGGTATTTAGTGGTCGGGTTTTTGACAATGAGAGCATGAGTGACTTTACAGAAGTAGTGTCAGTCAAGTCCGGACAGCTCCTTGCTAAGCTGACTGAGGAAGATGATGTTGGCTATGGACTAGGTATCCAAGTATATCAAACAGGTCTTAAAAAAGTTGATATCGTTTGGTGGCACTCGGGCGGTACACTGGGATATAAGAGCTTAATGGTATGGTTACCAAAGCAACGAATAGCCATAACTTTAGATGAAAATAAGGTCATTGCGGGACATGAAGTATCGACAATGCCATACATAAAAAGTGAACTAATTTGTAAAATTTTAAATATAATTGAAAAATACTCATAAAATTAATAAGTTAATGCTCAAAAGGAGCGAAATAATCGCATAAACATTGTTCAAATATTTTACAGCAGTGAGATTTATGGTCTATACTAAATCTGTGCTGTTTTTTGTGCATTTTGCGCTGGGTGTTTGTTGTATTTTGGGGAAATCATGAAAAAGAGAAAGTCTGCTTTAAAAGGGACGTCCTCTAACACTGAACTATCTAAGAATGATGGTGTTAGTGACAGTCGTATATTTGATAATTGGTCTCTCATTCATAGGGATCCTCATCCTGAAAGCCAAGATATTAAAGCTAGAGCGGCCAATCAGAGAATGGACTCCATGGATTTAAAATTCGGCTGAATTGAAGAATTATAGGGGTGGGTAAACCATGCCCGCCTTTAATATCTTGTTTATCACAAAAACTAATGTACTATCCGCTCCCCTATATCCTTCAGCAAGGGGAATACAATGAGCACAATGAGATATAAGGGTCGGACAGCAATAGATATAAGGGTCAGACCAAAAAATTCTATTATTTAACAATTGGTTAAACATAAATATAGATACTTATTGTGTCTTAAAAGCTATTTTTGCTTTTTAATATAGATTCTAAGAAAAAATAGACTGATAAAAGCACCTCTCTTCTCAGACATATCCCTTAAAATCAATTTTTATAAAGAAAAATAGGTTTTAAGGCACAATATTAAGCTTGCCTTGTAGTTAACTTTATGTTTTTCAATTAAATATTTAGGTCAGACCCCTAATAGCATTCGAGATATTAGGGTCGGACCAAAAATTTCTATTATTTAACAATTGTTTAAACATAAATATAGATGCTTATTGTGTCTTAGAAGCTATTTTTGCTTATTAATATAGATTCTAAGAAAAAATAGACTGATAAATGCACCTCACTTCTCGGACATATCCCTTAAAATCAATTTTTATAAAGAAAAATAGGTTTTAAGGCACAATATTAAGCTTGCCTTGTAGTTAACTTTATGTTTTTCAATTAAATATTTTGGTCAGACCCCTAATAGCATTAACATACTTCCTGAAACTTTCAGCGATTGATTTTCCGTCTAATTAAGATTCCGAACACCACACCAAATTAAGACTCTAAATTTGTGCGTTTGATAGGGCAGTGAGATGTCCCAAAAACACATACTTTATTATGGCCCGCTGATTAGCAGGCGCTTGAAGAACAAGAGTCCCTTAGCATGTGTGTGCTGAGTTAATCGCTAGGCAACTTTTTTGGCAATAATATCTATCATATCCCAGTGGGTATTCTCACCAGAGGCATCGGGTTGATCGTAAATCCGGTTTAAGTGGAACTCGATGTTAAAATGATATCGATTCAATAGGGCGGTGATTTCATCAAGGCTAACCCCATAGGCAACTTGTTGCTTAACATAGCTATGTTCATAACCAAAAAAATTCACGCTGAGAATCGCGCCAACGTCGCTGCTTTTGGCCACAGCCGCAATAACCGATTCTAAGTTGTTTTTATTACCAAATGGCAAAGCATAATATGACATGACCAATTGATAGTTGCCACTGAAGTCAGCATTTTCAAACGATCCCTGTATGAACTGATTACCCCCTTTTAATCCTTGTGAACGGGCTGCCAACACTTCGCCGGTGCGTGCACATAAATCAACGCTGGTGACATCCCACCCTTTACTGACAAGGGTAATATCATCGTTACCAGCCCCGCTGCCAAGGATAAGGGCATTTCCTTGGGAAGTTAAAAAATAGCGATTGAGCGTTTGGCCGAATAAGTAATTATGGCGATTGAATGTCAACGTTTGATCAATATAGTTTCGACAATATTCAGTTGGCCAGTCTGCCAGTGCAGGAAAAGGTAAGCACACAAGCAATACTAGGAAAAAGGCGGGGCGTTTAATCATAGGTGAATACTCCTGAGATATTGAGTTATTGGTATTTGACCACATCTTTTAAATTAGAAAGGAATATCTTGGTCTGACCCCGATATACCTTATTTCTTGGCGTTAATTGTATATAATTAGCCATGCGACAACCTTTTATTTTTCTTATTCGCTAGTTATTTTACATAACCAAATTGGTTGTCGCACTTCTACCGAGAATCCACCCCCCATATACTCTTTAATTTCATCAAGTTATCAATGAGTTTCTCTTCTACGAAACCTCGGGGGTCAGGCCCCACATGTTTTATCTAAAGCATTGCCTACGATGTAGTCAGCGGATAGGGATGCCAACTCCAAGACTAAAACAAAAACAAAGAAGGCTGCGATAACATGCTTGGCTAATTTAAGGTCCATTGTTATTATATCGATTCTGTTGCCTTTCTTATCTACAGGGGTCAAGGCTAATGATAAACAAGTACCTAAGACAAGTCCCGCTGAGATCGGTGCAAGTTCGATTCCACCCAAATGAGCCCCTACTAAAGCTCCTATAATTGCACTTGTTCTGACAAACATACGTGTGTTAGATATGAAACGTTCCATTCCCGGTTCGTGTTGGGTGTATGTACCACCATTCGGATGTATGCGCTGATTATTCTTTCTCACCGAGTTGCCTCCCGAAAAAAACATATCTTCTCCTATAACATTTTTGTTAATTGGCACAAGTTAACACCTAGTAGATTTTTTTAAAAGCCACATTTGTAGGTTTTTCCGGGATTAAAGTGGTCAAGAAACCTCGGAACCTCGCAAACTCGGCAACCTCGGGGGTCAGGCCTTGCCTTTTGCCTTAAACAGACCCTTTCAAACATAAAGCAAAAAGCAAGGCCTGACCCCAGGGATTTCTGTTTCTTCTCTGCCTGCCCTTTGCTCCTCGATCATTACTCGTATCATCGCTACTATGGCAGACTCCGCCATCCATACCCCTTTTTTTCACCTTTCGGTGTCTATACTGCTCTCCTTGCAGGGGTAGTATGGACTTCCCAAGTTCCTGTGCTTATCTCTATTAACTCGCTGACGTGTGTAACCCCGGAGAGAAAACAGTACAGATTTCCCGATTTAGTTCCTGTATTGTTCTATTGCTTGCTGGTCGGCTAAAACCATCAGCTCCCTCTATTACCTGCTTTAGATATAAGGATATAAGGGTCGGACAAAAAAATTCTATTATTTAACAATTGGTTAAACTTAAATATAGATACTTATTGTGTCTTAGAAGCTATTTTTGCTTATTAATATAGATTCTAAGAAAAAATAGACTGATAAATGCACCTCACTTCTCGGACATATCTCTTAAAATCAATTTTTATAAAGAAAAATAGGTTTTAAGGCACAATATTAAGCTTGCCTTGTAGTTAACTTTATGTTTTTCAATTAAATATTTTGGTCAGACCCCTAATAGCGTGAGAGTTTCCAGTTTTGATAGAAGTGCGAACTTTAACAAAACTAAAAGGAAAATGACGTGGTCAAGCAAATGCCCACATTCAGTTAAGCCACTTTTTTCATTTCCCGCTGTTCCATCTCAAATTGCATTGGACTTTTATACCCAAGATATGAATGAAGTCGATGAGGGTTATAAAACATCGAAATGTAATTTAAAATGTCCAGGTGAGCCTCCTCTCTTGTTTGGTAATGAGGTGGTCTAATATATGCGATCACCCAGTTTAAGATTGATATCATAACTAGCAAAAACTAATGCTAAACAATTGTTAAAAATTAAATCGTTCAATGAGACAGAATTTACCTCAATGATGACTTGACACCGTCATGAATTTCTTGAAATATCATCTCAGGAATTAATGTTCATTGCATGTAATCATGCTCAAAATGACTTCAACGTGTTTCAAGGATTTCTCGAAATGAACCCTGTCGTTTATATTGCCAACCCTTTTCTTAAGCCGTTAATCCCGTTATTACATCAAGATTGGACCATACAGTGTGCCTGGGATACTATCGGAGAAGATAACATTGTCTGTATGGCGACCTCAGTATGGGACAAAGTAGATGATGAATTTCTAAATCAGTTTCCTTTACTTAAAATGATTAGTCATTTAGGTATCGGTCTGGACAATATTGACTTAAAAGCTATCCAAAATAAGGACATCCAATTGGAATCTCAGCCTCAGGCTGGTATTCATGATACCTCGGAACTGGCTTTAGCATTACTATTAAGCCTAACTCGTAAGCTACAACTTAACGATCGATATATAAGAGATAATAAATGGCCTGCCCGTGAACCTCGTTGTCTTGGCAATAATTTGTACAACAAACGCCTGGGATTAGTTGGCTTAGGTAAAATAGGGAAAACCATAGCACGTTTTGCCCAACCCTTTGGAATGATAATCAATTATACGGCGTCATCGCCAAAAGAATCTGATTATCACTATTTTCAAGATGTTAATTCTTTGGCTAAACACAGTGATTATCTGGTGATTTGTTGTTCGGGGGGTGAACAAACTAAGCATCTAATCAATAAAGAAGTTCTATCACTTCTTGGACCCCAAGGCTATCTAATCAATGTTTCCAGAGGCAGCGTTCTTGATGAACAAGCATTAATCGACGCCTTGCAAAAACATACCATCGCGGGGGCTGCCCTTGATGTGTTTACCAATGAACCTCATGTTGCAGATGAATTAAAGCAAATGGAAAACGTTTTACTCTCGCCGCATATGGGTAGCTCCACCCACGAAAATCTAGAGGCTATGTTTAATCTACAAGCCTGCCAGCTGAATAATTATTTGCACCACGTTTTATTTAAGCAATAAAGGACTATTATGAGCACAAGCTATATTTTAAATACGAATGAAAAAGCCCGACAACGATTATCCTTACAACATCAACTCTATGTTGACAGTAGCCTTGAGCTACTGCATAAAGCTGGCATTGAAAAAGGAATGACAGGTTTAGAGATTGGTTGTGGCGCCGGCGATATGACCAAAGAGCTATCGCGTTTAGTTGGGAATAATGGGAATATACTCACCATTGATTTTAGTCCAGAACAAATCGCATACGTTAAAAAATTAACCCACGACTTAACCAATATTCGTTATAAAGTATGGGATGTTAATCAAATATCCCAGTTAGATGAGACCTTCGATTTTATCTACTGCCGAATGGTATTACACCATTTATCAAACGCTTCTCATGCTATCGGTGAGATGAAAAAATGTCTTAACCCAGGCGGCGTTGTTATTTGCGAAGAGCCTTCAATTTTTGAATCGGCGGTTTGTTACCCCGAATCCAAAGACCAACAACAATTTGTCAATTATGTCCAATCTTGCTTTAGTCAGAATAATAAAGATTATAAAATAGCCTTTAGGATGGAACAGGAATTTCGCAACGTGGGAATGCAAATTACTGCTCATGGATTATATGAACCATTGCTCACAACACGTGATGAGAAAATGATATATCCAATGGCATTAGATGATATTACTTCCCAGCTTTTAGATTCAAAGCTTACTACGAAAAAAGACGTTGATAATTTATTAAGCAATCTCATCGAATTAGCCAAGTCAGAGACAACGTTAAGTTGGATAAGAATGCATCAAGTGGTCGCGAAAGTTGAACCGTTATAGGCAAATTTAGAGTATCATTTTGTCTTGCATTAAAAGAACTGGTTTATTTCCCTTATCCCCTCACCACATTGTTCAAGAATGTTAGCTTTATTTTATGAGGTGGTTACACCAACCTTTCTGAAATATTTCTTCAAGAGCCAAAGGAAGCCAAATTAAGTTAGATCAATTAGCAAACCCTACGCCCATTATATTTTTATGTTGTCTAAAATATTTTTGCATCAATAATTATATGTATATAAAATAAACGACTATATGGAGTAGTTGTGATACGTAGGTGATGAAGTAGAAATGAAAAAAGTATTAATCATTGGCTCAAAGTTTCAATATGGAGAGATAGATTTCACATTTCTGAAAGGGAAAAACTTAGATATATATTTATCTTACCTAGAAGGTGACATCCCCTTAAAGAATGCAAGGGCTGTTTTTTATAAAGAGCTTGATACTAAATCTATCAAAGACATTATTATAGAAAATGAAATTACCGTCTTAGTTTGCTATAAAGATGATTTCCTCTACTCAGCCGCAGAAATTAGAACCCAATGCAATTTACCAGGCTTACAATTAAGTGAGGTTAGAAAATATAAACATAAAAGTGTGATGTATGATTTAGCCTCTGAAAAAGTAAAAACGTCCCCTTATATCCAATACTCACATGAATTGCGGTTTTCAGATTTGATTACAACATTAGGTGAACCACCTTTCTTCATAAAACCTGATAATCTAGCTGGTGCAGAAGGAAGTATGAAGCTTTCAAATGAAGCTGATTTTCAGTTGTGGAAGGAATACTATTCAAAGTATTACTCAGGAAGTATTATTCAACCCTTTTTAAATGAAAAGCTATATCACTGCGAACTGATAGTTCAGGACAATAAAGAACTATATAACCTTGCACGGGTATATTCTTATCCAAACCATAATTTTTTGGATGGAAAAATAATTGTAAGCCTACCAATAACAGATTCAGAAATAAAAAGGAAAGTGGAAGAAGCAGCATCATTGGTTCGTGAAGCACTGGGTTTTAAAAATGGTTTAATGCACACGGAGTTTTTTGTTTCAAGTGATAAAGAAATCACCTTTCTTGAGACGAATGTTAGACAAGTTGGTGGTACAATCAGTCTAATACACAAAGATATAATAGGTATGTCCTTTGAGACTGCATTGATATTAATTGAATCAGACATTGCCATAGAGCAGTTTGACATTGATGAAAGCCATTACCATTTTGCTGGTTATATTCCACAAAATGCTGGAGTGGTTTCAAGATTCAATATGCCAGAGTTTCAAGGAGAAGTTGAAGTTAACTTCAGAGTAAAAATTGGTGATAAACTTAAAAGCCCAATATCAACCAGTAACGCTGCTGCTTCTATATTTGGGAAATATGATGATTATCAAAAAATGATGTTTGATTTTCATTTTATAGAGCGGAACCAACTAGTTGAATACGTGCCATAAATTTTAAAAACTAAGGGGTACGATATGACTAATAAGAAATTTCTTGAACCTATTGATACCCAAGATGACCAAAAAGAATTACTTCTGAAGGAAATTTTAGAAGACTTAGATGAAAATACATTGGAAATGAATTATATCTCTCTAAACGAAATATCATTTGAATGATCGAGGTTCATAGTGAAACTATCTTTACCGCCAATGTTCGAAAATAATCACCGAAATATTGATATAATGGATAATTTTTTATTGATTGATGTCTTGAAAAATCATTTAGGAGAAGATTTTAGATATTTTTTTGATTCTAATAAACCACAGGGATACATTCAGTTTTTTTTAAATGGAAAGCAAATACAAGATGTAAATAATCTTTATTTGAAGAATCAAGACAATCTAGAGATTATATCACCCTTATCAGGAGGGTAATTTTTAATGCCCCAAAGATTTATTTCCGAATTAAATACATTCAAAAATATACAACAGTATATAGCCGAAATAGGCATTAGCAGAATCTCAAATTTAAGTTATCTAGATGAATCAATAGATATAAAAGTTTATTCAGCAATCAGGCCAAGCTCCAAATCACTCTGTGTCAGCATGGGTAAAGGGTTTAATGACACATCAGCTAAAGTTGGGGCATGTATGGAGTCAATAGAATCACACTATGCCGAAAATATGTCCAAGCCTGATTTTATAGGCTCTATAAATGAACTAAGAGAAAAAAATTATCCCTTTATCGATTTTGATAAACTAAGTAAAGCAGTAAATATTAGTCCGGATTATAAACTAGAATGGTATCTAGGTAATTGGTTATTAAAAAAAGGTAGTCATTATATACCTAAGAATTTACTATCTTTGAATAGTAATATTCTGGATAACATACTGTTTGGCTATAACTCCTCTGGCCTGGCGTCTGGAAATAATTTTGATGAAGCTCTTACTTGTAGTTTTTTAGAGTGCATTGAAAGAGATGCTGAAATATCTGGTATGAAAACTTCTCTCACTGTTCAAAGAAAGCATCTTGATAAATTTACATTATCAAAAAATCTTGATGTCAAATTTTTTATTTTTAAAAATCCATTTAATCTACCTGTAATAGCTGCCTATTTAATTGAGCAAAACCCTATGTTTAATAGAATAATATTCAAAGGTACAGCTTGCCATTTCAATAAGGAAATCGCTCTACAAAAGGCTATTCTAGAAGCATGGCAAACAAAAATAGGTGTAATATCAGGAACGAGAGATGATTTAAATGATGGACACTATTTATATCGAGGTAAAAACCAATTTTTAGAATATGAAGAATCAATTAATTTTTCTGATATTGATTCATTTGATATTGGATTGGATGAACAAGTTAATTTTATTAAAAAATTACTTATCCAAAATAACTGTGACTTGCTATATTACACTTTCCATGCCTCTGTAATCACCGTCCTTAAATCATTCATACTATGATAGAGCAAATAATATTTATAGAATCAACGCTAAGCCATGCTGAAGCGTCAAACTATGTTACAAAAGAAACTCTACTGCTACCATCAATTAAAAGAGGCGATTTAATTGTTTCATTAAAAAACAATAAGAACTTGAAAAGAGTTGTAATAGTTGATGGGATTTTTGAACAATGTCCATCGATAACTCATAAAGAAATCATGTGGGCAATTCAAAGTGGTATTGAAGTTGTAGGTATATCATCAATTGGTGCTTTAAGAGCTGTTGAACTCAGAGCATATGGAATGAAAGGATATGGTGAAATATATAATGACTATTTAACTGGAGTTATTGATGGAGATGATGAAGTAGCGCTATCGTTTATAAATTTTGATAGAAATCTATACAAAACAATCCCTCTTGTTAATCTTCGCAAAACCATTCTAAATCTCTTTGATAAACCGGTATTTGATTCACTAATTAGAGAACTGCGGCAAATACACTATAGAGACAGGACATGGGATAATATAAAAAAAGTTCTCGATCCCATTACCTATAATGCAATATATAATAACTACATTGACTTAAAGAAAGATGATGTTCTCAAATATCTATCAAAGCATAATGATCTCCCAAAAAGGGTAAATCTAAAATCAAATATGCCTGCGATGAATATTAATTTTAAAAGTTTATATGTGAAGTGCAGTTTTAGAAATGAATTAGACATGATAAGAGAAGGTATAATAGACCTCCAATATGACAAATATTCGAATATTACAACAAATGATGGACAAGTAACTTCTGGAATATTAAAAATATTAGATCTGGATGAAAAATATCAAACTGCATTGACCTTTTTACTCAACCAGCTAAATTATTTTGACTATAAAAACAAGCATATTTCACAGTTTTTGAAAAAATTAATAAAAGAAAATGAGTTCAAATTTCAAACTAATCTAATAGATTATTTTGACCAAATTGGCATCCAAAAAGAACATTTCAAACCAATCTTTAATGGTCTTTTGAAACTATCCAAGTTCTTTAAATTCTCAATAAATACAACCACCTAATTGTATTGTAAGCGGAAGCATGCTGATAAAAATGATGCATTTTCCGGAAGAGGTAGGTCTGAGCTCCCTATCAACTGATGAGTAAAATTGATATCTTCCTTTAGGAGGTCTTTTGGGGAAAGAACTAGTTTTTCATTTTTATGACTTCTTTGTAATGAAGCTTTGATAATTGCCATTTGAGCAACTTTATAGAAAATAGTGTTTTCCGCACCAGATGAAGTTGAGATCCTGTTACAGTATTCGATGAAAGCTTCCATCGTTTCTTTTACTAACTTTCCAATATTTGGCAACGTATTTGGCTTCACCAGATAATCATCCATATTCAATGAGTAATATAACGAAAATTCAGATTCCAAAGGTGTGAGTTTATCTGCAACCATAAATATCGGCATTGATTCAGGTTTGTAATATTCTAATAAGGCACTTTTAATTAAATGAATTGGCGCATAAGATTCATTATTTGCTGGTAAATAACCTGGTTTTGCTCCATTAATTAACGAGAATAAATGGTTAATAATTTCCCTTGAAAAGTAATTAGAAGTAATTTTGTCCTCATACTGCATTAAGTTGATTATATAATTGTACAAAGGGATGTTCATATTATAAGAGTGTGTAGCAATGGGTTGTTCTTCCATGTATGCAATAAACCGCTCATCCTTTTTTGCTTCCTCCTCCCAACTTTCCGGAAATATAATTATCTCGCCTAGCCATTCTGAAGATAGTGCGTCAGCAATCTCTTTGAAGACGTAAAACTGATCTCTTAACTTAACAGGAGCTTTAACTTCGTTTACATGTATTGATTTATACAGCGCTGTGTATTTTCTTTTATCAAACTCTTTGTTCATCAGTAAAAATGATGTTCGAGAGCCGGCTCTTAACTCCAATAACCCCGATGGTTGATAAGCATTTTGTTTTTTTATAAATCTTGTATAAGGGAAAAAATCACCTGGTTTATATATCTTCCAAGGAGAAAGCCAATGTTCATTTTCAATATACATCTCAAAATTATTTTTGATTACAAGTGAAAATGGTGTTCTCTTAAGAGATTTTTCATGTGAGGGATATTTAAAGGAGAATCCATCACCAACCAACTCTCCATAAGAATACTTAAGTTTAATAAGACTTTTCGGAGTTAAAGTACTATTTTCTGAAATGATTTGATAAAGACGCGGATTAACTTTTGCTATGTTGTTTTGTTCTTCAAGCCAAGAAGTCGATTCTATTCTTCCCATTATGCCAACCCTTTGATTACCATATACTTAAAACGGCCATCTCGACCAACATATGTACCATATTTTTTTTGGTTAATATGTTGAAGTACTTAAAAATCTATAATATTATGTTCCCAGAATTAAATATGGATAAAAGAGTTTTCATGTAGGGACAGTGAGAATACTGTTTGGCGACCGCATTCCCACTGGAAAAATGCATGGTTAAATACATCGTAAATCATACCATAATTTAACAAAAGAGCTAAACTTTTTTTATCATTGCTCTTTTTAATTATACCTTCAATGCAAATTCTCTCCATTTTATTTGTTAACCTATTTAGTGTTTTCACAATAATAAATGAACGCGTTAAGGAGAGCACTCATGTTAAATCAAACCTAGTCTAATTATTAAATCTTATCAACAAGCTTCAAGCAACTGCATAAACAAAAAGTGAATGCTATTTTGTGCTTGGCTAATATAACAGTGTTGAAAAAACAGCTCTAACACATCGTTTTGATGAACTTAGACCTGTATTGATATCTCTTTTTCAATTGGTGCTTGAGGTAACTGCTAGATTTGTTAAAACAAAGCTAAACATAGGACTGTAATTTTCATGCGTAAATGTATGTTATTAAGCAAAATATAGGCTCGATAACAATTTCTAAATTTGTATAGGGTAAAGACAATGGATTTAAAAACGGATAGCTATTCTAGTTGCTTGTTATATTTAAAAGACAGTCATGGATTTTCCGAGGGAGATTTATCAAATTTGCTCGAAGTTCCTCAAGAAGTAATTAAATTTTTCATCAATCCCGAAGAAGTTAGAAAACTAGATTTGTTAAAAGAAGTCTTACAAAAAGAAGGGCATATATAATACAGACAACCAATTAAAGCTAATTAACTCGGGCTTTAGTCAGAGTATGGTGTAATTTCACAAATCCCCATTGACCGTTTAACTATCATTACGACTGGTCGTAAAGGGGTCTATAACACAGCTTATGGCGTTATTGAATTTACACATACCAAACGTACCGTTATTGATATCCTTGAAAGCACATCTAAAGTAAATGGGCGCCCTCCTAGAATCGCCGCCAAAGAAACCGCTTTGCGAGATATCAAGCGTGTAGGCCGTAATATTAATTTAATTAGTTCGGAAGAATTAGCATAATAAAAGCAACACCCACGAGCAGAGAAGATTTTAATGCTTTAGTAGAACTTGCGATGAGAGAAGAAGGCTTTTCTCATATGCGACCAGTCATTGAAAAGGAATTATTACACTACGACCTGCTTTTTGCATTGGATAAAGCAGGATTATTAGATAGATTGACTTTTCAAGGAGGCACGTCGCTTCGTTTATGCTATGGCTCACAACGATTTAGTGAAGACCTCGATTTTGTTGGAGGTTATGATTTTACGACTTCACTTTTAATGGATATGAAAAGTTGTATTGAAAGTTACATAGATGATCGTTATGGATTAGAAATCATAGTTAAAGAGCCATCTGAAATGTCTAATGAACCAGAGTATCAAGACATCAAAGTTGATAAATGGCAAATCACCATCACGACATCACCATCAAGAAGAGATTTGCCTAAGCAAAAGATCAAAATTAAAGTATGCAATATTCCAGCCTACACAAGAACTCCTACTTCATTAAATGCTAATTATGATTTTTTACCAGATGGTTATCCAGGACCTACGCACGTGCTTTTACTTTCTTCGACAGGTTTCGCCTGAGATATCTGGCGTTGTTCTTTCCAGAAGGCATTAAAATGACGGCAGGTTGCTGCCAGTCCTAAATTATCTTTTTTAAGAGGAATATATCCAAAAATTTGACGAAAGATGTCAAAACTAATGCATCCTGATATCAGTCTTTGATTAAATAAATGCAAAGAATCTTGTGTGTTGTCTTGAAAATCAATATGTCTTTTCATCAAAAATTTCAAATCACTTATTCCTCCCAGAATTTTTTGTGGTTTCGATAATGAAAACAAAAAGCCGTAGAGATCATTCAAAAATCCTTTATGTTCTTTAAAATCCACTTGCGTAATTTCAGCTGGAAGCTCTTGCAAACACTGCTTCAAACATTTTTTAATTTCATCTTCATTATTATCAAAAATCGTATCGGACTTAGTTTTATCGGAAGAAAATCGATAGGTAGTTTTTATCTCATCGTATAAAAATGCGTGTAAGGCTTCTTTTAAAATCGAATTATTTGAATCGCTCATCGTTGTCTCCACAAAATTAAGGTAAACATTATACAGTATGTGCAATAATAATTCAACTGGTTGGGGTTATATGTTGGTGCAAAACGAAATGGACCTATTGTTGACTTGATCCATGAAAAAGTTCTTTGCAATCTTGCCTAGGCAACAGCGTTAGAGGCCAGACCAAGTTATTCTTTTAATAAACAAAAGGTTATCTCTTAAAATGTCACTATTTTCACTCTTAAAAGCTAAATATGAAGACTAAATAAGTCTTTTAAGAAGATAAAAAGTTCTGAATCAAAGTATAAACAAATTTTTTCTGGATGATTCTTTTAAAAGTCATTTTAAACTTTAAAAATAGATTCTAAGAGTAAAAACAAGGGTATTTTATCAGGTATCCTTCTGTTTATTACAAGAATATCTTGGTCTGACCCCGATATACGCCCAAGTAGTCCAATATGTTTATAGAGTATTATCACCGTACAAATTGGAGATAATAACGATGGAAAACACCCCTCAGTCCTTAGAATCAGGGAATTTGTATTTATTAGATGAAACTTTTATGATGGATGATTATCAGTTTTACGGATTTAGCAAATAAATTATAAGGATAGAGAACATGAAGAAATATCTTGCTGTAACCTTGGTAACTTTAATGGTGCCCGTTTATTCTGGGACCATGAGGTGCGAGGCTAATAATGTTACGGTTCCTTGTCAGGCGACAAAATGGGACTTTGGTTTTCGGGCGCTTTATCTTAGGCCTTCATATAATAGTGATTATGCCTATGCTTTTCTTGAAAGCTTATTTCAATACAGGCCACCTACTTATTATGAGGTAAAACCAGACCGGGATTTTGCTTTTCAACTCGAAGGGTCATACCACTTCAATACTGGTAATGATCTTACAGTCAATTGGATTCACTTTGATGATACAACGCACTTTAATACATACAATCTACTAACTTCTGAACCGGCTCTTGGAAACCCTATTGTAGCCAACAAACCTGTACTAAAAAATGAACTAGACCAAGCCAATGCCGTTTTAGGTCAATATGTTGATGTGAGTGAAAGAAAAAAATTCCGTTTCTTTGCTGGCCTTCAAGCAGTAAAAATTGAAAATAATATAACCCTAATACAACAGGTTGTAGGTTATCCTGCATCTGTATACACAACTCGCAAACAATCTAAATTCAGTGGCGTAGGGCCGACAGCAGGCATTGGCTTTGCTAATCAATTATTCAATAATTTTCAGCTCACTTCATTAGGTCAAGCCTCTATTCTTCTGGGAAATTGTGAAACAAAAGCAAGCATAAACGATCCTCGACCTCTTCAGCTTGTCGAAGTGACTCAATTGAAAGCGTCAAAAGATACCGTTGTACCAGCACTGGAAATTAAAGTAGGTGGTAGCTATATGTTTTCTTTTATAAACGGTATGATGAGTATTGATGCGGGATATCAATGGATGACCTATTTTAAAGCTGTACCAGGACTTGTGACCAACTACCCTCTGGTTGGTAGTGGCCTTCAAGGCCCAAAAAGATATACTGTATCAAACCAAAGCTATGATGGTGTATATGCTGGATTCCACTGGGTTAGTGGTATCGTTTAACCCTGTATGGCTCCCTACTACAGGGACAGTGCATCGTGAGATACACCTAAGGTTGTGCGGGAGTAGTTGTTTGTGAGAGATCTTACTTGCTTCCATAAATAATCCGGAACTTTACCTTGTTTCTTTCTAGTCTTTCGCCAATTTTCGAATGCAAACTTGATCGATTCGAGCCTATCAACTTCTTTATTCATGAGCCATACCTCTTGGATATTATCGAGGCTATAGGTTAACTAATAACGTTGTCTAGAAGCACGCAGGCTTGCCGAAAGCTCAAAAAGCTCGAAAAGAGTATTACTTAATTCCCAAAAGCATGTTAAGGGAGATAGTGTTGATTAAAATTAAGTGTTATCAAATAATACTAATTGATGCAGGATATAACTAAAAAATAGAAAGTGTCCCCTATGCCCCACACGAATAATTTGAGGTGGGGACGGCAATATCCCAGTAATGACGCGGGTGCCCCACTTGCCTCAGTTGTCCCGTGTATAATTTATCGATTTGGAACTATTTTACTTAACTGTTTGGGAGCTTATGTTTCTCTAAAACCTTAAATATATTGAATGCCATCTGTTTGCCATTTCACGATCACAAAGTATAATGCATGATCTAAAATATTCGAATTCTTTGAATAAAAGGTTATGGATAAGAATTTTTATAGGTTTTATTAAGAAGGTAAAACAATGACATTGATTGTAAATTTATCCACTACTCATGATTATTCCATTCAACAAACAGTTGGTGCGTTTGTCAGGTTATGCAAAGAGCATAGTCATGGTTGCTTGAAAAGCATGCCGGGTTTTTTTGAGGATTCATATAACTATCTTTGGGTGATGACTCAATATCAATTAAATTACAAAGAATTGATTGAGCCGTACAAGCTTGGAAAAATTTCTA
Source organism: Legionella sp. W05-934-2 (assembly GCF_964199965.1). Classification (NCBI taxonomy): domain Bacteria; kingdom Pseudomonadati; phylum Pseudomonadota; class Gammaproteobacteria; order Legionellales; family Legionellaceae; genus Legionella; species Legionella sp. W05-934-2. The sequence continues at coordinate 276,378 of NZ_CAXMZT010000004.1, forward strand.
CTGATGCGTTTTTAGAAAATCTTTCAAAAATTTTTCCTTTTATGAATGAGTTGAGCAAAGACAGCAGACATGAGCTACTAGCAAAAGCTTGGAATGCAAGTATTCAAATTGGACCAGACAAGCATGATCGATTTGCTTATCTTGCAGAAAGAGCAAAAGCGGAACCAGTTTACTTAATTTCAAATACAAATAAGTTAAACATCCAAGCCATTATGACGCTTTTCTCGGAAACATTCGCTGAATTAAAACTCAACCTTAAAGCAGATATAAGTATTACTCATTCTCAAGAACCTGTTGAAATACTACCAAATATATTTCTGTGCTTATCCTATCGCTATGGTTCTTTTAAAACCCAGCTGCCTTCTACGACAAGCTTGCTTGACACCTTAGTTAAACAAGCTCGTGATTCAGTTTCAGTTGTTAGTCAATATTCGGGTGATCTGGAAAGAGCTAAAGAATTGGGTGTTGCCAATGTAATGAAACCAGAAGATTTTTATGGGTCTTCAAATCAATTATCTTTTGATAAAAAGTCTTTATAAAATTTCATCTAGCCACTTAAAATAGACAGACACACTTTAATTTATCAAAAATCTTTTTCATTGCAGATGTTGGTATAATTGTATTTGTACATACATTGTACTAACATTTAATTATACATATATACGAGTATGCATCTATGGAACCAGTTAAACAAAACGACGATACAAAGCCTAGAAAAAAAAGAGGTGCACCAACTAGAGCTCGTTCACTTTCAGGAAAATCATCCCGAATTGGATTGAGAATATCCCCTGCCCAAGAAAGAGCTATTAAATTGGCTGCTGAAATAAAGGAGAAATCAGCTTCTGAGTTTATTTTAGAATCGGCATACCAAGCTGCTGAGCAAACATTGTTAGACCAAAGACTTTTTATGGTGTCCAATGAGAAGTTTGAAAAGTTTTCAAAGTTGCTTGACAGAGAACCCATGGATAATGAAGGATTGAAAAAATTATTTTCCAAGCCATCACCATGGGATGAATAATGCTAAAAAAACCAGTCCCTCTTGATAATAAAATTGAAATCAATAACTTTGATAGTGGCAATCAAAATCTTGATACATGGTTTATAAAAAATGCAAAGCAAGCTGGTGGAAGTGGTTCCGCTAAAACCTACGTCGTTTTTGATGATGATTCACCTGTTGCTTTTTATAGCTTGACTGTCGGGCAAGTAGAGCAATCTGAGGTATCTAAAAGAATCGCTCACGGAATGGGAAACTATCCTATTCCTGTGATTATTCTAGCTAAAATGGCGGTCAGCAAAAATTATCAGGGTAAACAAGTAGGCCGGGGCTTGTTACAAGATGCTATTAAACGGTCATTGATGGTCGCTAACGAGGTGGGCGTTAGGGCTATCATTACTCACCCAATTGTCGATAAAGCCGAATCATTTTATAAACATTTTGGCTTTGAAGAATCACCACTAAGAGCAAACCAGCTAGTTCTTCTTTTAAAAGACGCTAAACGAGTATTGTCATAATTGCTAAGCTATTTTGTTAAAACAAGTCTATATTCTGTTGATAAACTTTTAATTCGTAATTCGCGAATCGCGAATCATATCACCTGCCGAAAAATTACAACTTGAAAATTGATATATAGTGTCCCAACTGTCCCAAACAGAACAACTCGTTAGGGGTCGGACCAAGATATTTGTTATCCGATCTGCCCCATGTAGATATCTACCATTCTTAGAATAAGAATATCAATAAGTAATGCTAGATGTGAGCTATAATAAAAAAATCATCCCTGAACCAGAACTCTGATGATTAAATTATCAGGTTTGATACATAAACCAATTTTTAAAGGTGCCTATGAAGCAGAAAACACCAGACTCAAACATTGAGCAATTTAAAACTCAGTTGCGAGATACATTAAAAGACTATGCGGGAGCTCCCCAGTCAGTAGATATATTTGCAGATAATCTCATTAAAAGTGGACTTAAAAGCTGGAATGATTTGAGCAAACAGACTTTGAAATATGGAATACATACTAACCAAGACCTGGAGTTTTTTTTAGTTGCACATTTTGCTTTTGCTGGTATTGATTCTATAAACAGAAGAGTTGTTGCGCAACTGATTAAACCTAAAATACCTGCAGGAACCAGCCCCAATACTGTTTCAGATGACCCTATAGCGAAAAGTATAATTTTTCAACATCAGTTATATATATTACTTTTAAAACAAGCGGGTTCTGATATATCAGTGAAGGAATTTATATATAGGATGGTTGATTGTCGGATTTTTAGTTGGGAGGATTTAAAAACACGTACGCAGACGGCAAAGGTTACATCAGCTAAAGAAATGACAGAATTTTTAAAAAGTAATATTCTTTCTGATGCTGAGATTCCAGGCCTAAGTTTGAATTCCGTCACCAGTCTAATTCTCGAAAATCCAATATTTAAGCATATCCCTAGAGCGCATGCGGGTGGAAATTCAATCTCAAAACCAGATGAGGATCCAGTCCAATTCATAAAGGATTTACGTCGGCTTCTAAGGCCATGTGAAGACAGCTTATCTTTTGACAACTTAGTAGAGAACCTTCAGCGAGAAAATTTAAAGTGCTGGAAAGACTTAAGAGCTCGATTTGGAAAGCATCAAACAGTTCGCAGTATGGAAACGGATTTCATTTATCTTGGGCTTTTACGAAATGTACACACCTACTCAGAGTTTCTTGTGAGTCTAATTTTTGGTAGTGATGAGTTCAAAGGCGTCGCTTTGGGGGCTTATCCTGATGAACCGACACCCTCTACTATACCCCCCGCAAGACCGCCAAATAGTGGTCCAAGTTTTTTTGCACCGTCTGAACGACTCCCGCTGACTCCATTCGTGCCTACAATTACAAATTTCTTGGGGGAAGGCGGGTTGGGCAAAAAAAATATTGACCTGTTTATAGGCCAATTACCTCAGTTTAAAGTTACAACAGTATATAGCTTAGGCATGATAGTCAATATGCACGATTCAGTTGACTCTTTATTTGAATATATGGCTCCAGTTTTTGTTCACACCAATATAGAATGCATTGAATTATACTCGATATGTGAATTTCTGTTTGAGAATAAATACAGACTCCCAGAAACCACTCATTGGACAGGAAGTAGTAATGGCGAAACTCTACTGCAGTTTTTAAGATCACAAGTTGCGGATAGTGAAGAAAATGAGCTTGCAGTGTTATATTTGTATTGGACACTTCAAAACTCAGGACTAGCGAGCTTGGCTGCCGTCCAGTACTATAGATCTGCCAACTTCGAAACAAATGAACAATTTAAACAATTTCTTCATAATCAGATGCCGAAGGATTTAGATTTTTACGATGATGCAGTAATAGATACGCTCTTATATTCTCTTTGTAATAAAGTTTGTCCCGAACCAACACAACAGGTATCACCATAGCCCGCGTAGCCTTGGAGTAGACCCAACGGATAATAAACCCGGATTCGTCACTCGACTAAAAGTCAAGGATAGGATTTGTCCGGGAACTGTAGCTAAAATATAGGAAAAATACAGTCAAAATAACACCAACCTCACTTACTTATGGCTTTCCATAAAACTTAAAGCTGCATCAGCCAAAAATGAGGAGCGGTTTTTGATTGAATGACTCTCTATAGACCAAACAAAGATTGACAGTCAAATACTTTTTCCTTTGTACCGGACAATTTTTTAAAAGCACCGTCGTTGCGAGCTTTGCGAAGCAATCCAGTTCGATCTCTGAACAGAAATCTGCTCTAGATTGCTTCACTACGTTCGCAAAGACGGCTTTTTTAAAAAAATTGTCCGGTACAAAGTACTTTTTCAAGTAGGTGTGTCAGATTAAGTCAAAACTAATTCATTTAATGTATAATATTCCACCCTTGCTCACATTGGAAAGTACGAGAGTGGGATTGGCAGTATCATTATGGGTTTAAGAAAAAACATTAATTAAGTGCATTTGAGGATGTTACTTTAGCATCATGGCGCTCAAAGATATCAGCAAACATTTTACCTATGTTTTTTGCTTCTTTAATACTTGCATCACAGAGCCGAAGTGTTGGTCTTAAATGTTGCCCCATATTCAAAGAAGATTGGACTTGAGGATTTGCTGGTGTGAAAAGGCTCAAAAATTGTAAAGTCGACATCATTTCTTCTGTAGTCTGGACTAACTGACCTAATTGCTCTCTTTCAGGACCTAGTTGCTTTATTTGCATATCTAGGATTTCAGATTGCTTTTTAAGTGTCTGAATTTCACTTTCCGAAAAATCACGATCTTTGAGCATTTTAATAAATACAGTTAAATAAACTAACTCAGCAAATTTAAGTTGAATCTCAAAGAGTGGATTATTAGAGCGGTCAATAAACGTAAATAAATTCTTAGGAGCAATCATTAATTGCCATATATTGGCATTATTTTTCATTTTTTCTGTAAGATGTTTAGTTGATGCACTATATGCCTTGTCTCTTAATTGTTGTTCGCTTAACATATTTATAATCTCCAATTACGATTTTAAAAGTAACATTATTCAAACTTTCACTAACAAAGAATAGAGGAAGTTTTATATTTGGAGCACATTGTATAAATAAAAAACCAAAACATCAACACATTTGAATACTTATTAGACATTTATTGACGGATGACCATTATTGCCCGCCTGATGTCGAACAACTGTTAAAGAAATTTAAAGTCGGTCAAATGTATATAGCCAATGTGACACAAACCAATGGCTGTTTTTGTGCTGCGCAAACCAAGACAAAAGTTTACTTAAAAATGGCTAAAGTTTGCCTTCAAACGAATTAGAATATAGATGTAATCAGGTGGGTTCGGTATTCTGGAACAAAATTAATGAAAACTAACCCTCTTTCATTTCACAAGCTCTCTGCCACAAGATAAAATTATTAGCGTGGGTCCATCTGCAGATAATGTGGGCCGAGAAAATTATAGAATCATTTAATGTGGGTCCAAAATTTTGGATAGACGCAATTAATGTGGTCCCAGTTTGGCGGATGAAAGCGGGGCCGTGTGATTATGAAAGCGAGTCCTTACAGGTATTTACACAAATTTATGGATAGATCCTGCAGTATCACAAACTTGACATTTATAGTCATACAAACTTTTAATATCATTGGCAAGCTTAGTATCTCTTACCACTCTTAACACAGTTCCGATAGCCCTTTTCTTCTTCCTGGTGTTATAATCCATCTCGACTTGCTCTGGAGATTTTCTATCTGGGTTGTCTCCACAATAAACTAGTTTAAACCTGCATATTTTGAATCCACTTTTTCCTATTTCTTCCCAGCTATAAACAACGCTGAATAATCCTGCTTTATAAGAAAGTAGCAAAGAATCGAAAACATCTTAATCGATTGGGGAATCCTTCGAATAATACCCAATCGAATCGCGCCTCACGAAATAAGAAAGATCCTTGGCTACTCGTTACCTCGTTTGATATAAATGAGTATGATGCAAAAAAAATAGTGACTATTTATCGAAAACGAATGCAAATTGAAGAGGAGTTTAGAGATCTCAAAAGCCATCAATATGGCTTTGGCTTGCGATACTGCCAATCAAATAGAATCGAGCGAATTAATGTGCTTCTACTCATTGCTGCTCTTGCTTGGTTTCTTTGTTGGATTATTGCTATCGCTGCAAAAAACGAAAAAAAACATCTCGATTTTCAAGCTAACTCGATGAATGATGGTGATGTTTTATCTAATATTTATTTAGCATGTCAAATTGTTAGGCGAGGCATCGGTTTTTCAAAAAGGGTCTTAAACCTCTTTTTGACCGAACTTCAAACCTTGTGTGAGCAACTGAATCATGCTTAATTTGTGCAGATCCCTTAGATGCGGGCTACGAAACTGGCGAAAGACGAGAAAGATTATTTATGGAAGCAAGTAAGAGGCCTTACAGGCTGTTACTCCCTATCGAAGATCTGCACAACACTTAAAATTAGTCATACTAACAAGAATGACTAAATTATGAATTAGTACCGTAGGTTGGGCCAAGGCCCGACTTACGCTTGCTTGGAATACCAACCCCTTTGATTCTTCACTTTTGTGAAGCCTTGTCGTCATTACCGGCGATTATCCAGTAGTCTTAGCCCACATTAGCGCAGCGTAGTGTGGGGAACAAACTTCTGTAATTTCCGAGTAACACTGTATTTTTACAATTAAAAATGATAGTCTACCTCGAATTTTAAACATGGAGTAAATATGAAAAATTCAAGTTTAACTCTTACTTTGCTTGCATCATTAGGCTTATCCCTAGCATGCAACGCAGCATGTCCATTTGTTGATGGCAAGAATGATATACCATCAATGTGGAGTGGGATGAATGTTGAGGGCTCAGCAATTGGGGCTGCTAACTTTCATCTTTTTAATGTTGGATCTAACGGCTTTGATGGGTATGCAACGATACTGAATGGTGAATGCAAATCTGGTAGTTGCGATTTGCTCCCTTATATTATTGGCAGCACATTCCCTGTACGTGGGACATGCGCTAAAAATGGTGATCTTGCAACAGTTTATTTTAATAATGAGCAAGCTGATTGGGTAAGCGGAAAGTCATTCTCGAGCTCATTAATGGAAGGTATTATTTTCCAAACGACACTAAACTATTAATCCGGCCATTCCGTTTATGAGATGAGCCTATGGATTGTGAACAAAAGTCCAGTAGATAGATATCAGCCCGGATATAGCTCGCATTATCGAGCGAAACCCGGGAAATTATCATCGGTAGCAATGGCATGCTAAAAATCCGTGAAACACGAATATATCCTATTAGCATATGTTCATCACAAGAAAACCATGGAAATAAATTAATATTGATATCACAATCTGTCAGTATTGTTAGGGTAATGTTCGAATTATTGCTTCTATCAAAGATAAAAATATCATTGACAAAATTTTGTCTTATATAAATAAAAAGCCTGGGAATCAAGAAGAGCTCCTAAAGACTTTGCCTATTAGGGGGGCCTCCTGAGCTCGTTTCATTGATAACTTCAAATAGAACCGGCTAATTATATTTAGTACTGTCTTACTACAGTAGGAATACACTCATCTTGAAAATCAAGAATGGCCAAAAAAAATGACACAATGGCCAGTATTTATTGACTCCAGTAAGTACGTTAACTATGACTAATCGTATTTGGTAGTTGATGATTAAACCCAGTTCTCTATTTTTAATTCATTCAACCGAGAAAACTCTTTTTCATTATTCGTTACTAATATGATCCCTAACTCTAAACAATGCGAAGCTATCCATAAATCGTTGTTGCCAATAGTTTTGCCTTGTCTTTCTAACTCCGCTCGAATAGCAGCATAATATTCAGGGACTTTTGACGATAGAGGCAAAGGGGGTATATAGTCACAAAGTTGATGAACGAGATCCTCAGCTTTTTCTGCATTATTACTTTTCTTAGCACCATATAATAATTCACCATAGGTAATTGCTGACATCCCAACCATACCAACTTCTAACTGTTCAAACTTATCACGCACCTTCTTTGGTTTTTGTTTCATAATATAAATGCATATGTCTGTATCAAGAAGATAACTTAAAGACATTCCTAAAACTCCCTTTCTTGCGGTTTATCATCAACACGCCCTTCTGCAAAGAAATCCTCTGGCATCTGGGTCATCAACTTGAAAGCCATTTTGAGATTTTGTGGCTTTTCTCTCAAGATAAGCTCATTATCTCTTTTAATTATTTCCACTCGATCACTATTAATATGATATTTTTTAGGAATTCTGACGGCTTGCGAGTTGCCAGATTTAAATACTTTCGTGTAAACCATATTATCACTCCAAACTCAATTGTATATACATAAAGTATATACATGATTATCTTATGTTGCAAACTTAATGACTATTCATATGCTGTAAGTAGCGAATTGGTGTGCGAAGCTTTTTAAGAAAGATAGACTTGAATAATTACCATATCGTTGACATGAAAACATTATTTTGCGAAAGCAATTAATCATAACGAATCGTACTAGAAAAAAATACCATATACTCTAATTTCACATCCGATTGTAGAAAGACTCATTCGAATCTGTCGAAACGAACTATTTGATCAAACACTATTTTGGACTAAGTCAGATCTAGAAGCAAAACTTGCGTTATTTCAAATATATTTTAATGAAAATCGCCCCCATTTGGGAGTATATGGCTATACGCCCAATCAAATTGATAATAATGACAAGGCTAAAGTGATTGATATTATAAATTTCCGTTGGAAAATAATGTGTCGCGGTTTATTTCAGCTGCCTATTGCTGCTTAAATAGGATTTAGCGACTTACAGGTTTTGATGATATGAAGTGTACATAATTTAAATATATAGCCACCTATATATATTGACTTGCAGACTCTTCCTCACTATGATGCTCCAAGGTTATTAACTTGAGTAAAAGGAGAATTTATGTCAAAAATAATCGCTATAGTTGGCATGGGGCTTTGTGGAAACGCGGTATTTTGTCGTTTAGTGGAAGAGCTTGCAAAAGAAAACCAAGAAGATATTACTATTTTACTCTTTGAGAAAAACCCGCGTTACTTGGCGACAGGCTTTGCTTATTCAGTTGATAGTCCGGATTGTTGGACTTTAAATAACCCCACAGAAGGATTTAAGTTTATTTCTACGGCAGATTCACTGACGAAGTGGATGGACGAAAATCAAGAGATGTTAAAAGATAGCTTTCCGCGGGCAGATAAAGCATACGTACCACGGGCGCTGGTGGGACATTATTTAAAGGCGCAGTATGAACAGCATAAAAAACTAGCCCAACAATTAGGCATTAATGTGGCAGTCCTTAGCGAGAATATCATGGATGTCAAGCCATTGGATTTTGACCGTTATCGTTTACAATCAGGCTCAAATACGTATGATGTCGACGCACTTTTTCTAACCACTGGGCATCTTAATGCTCAGCACTATTCTGCCCTTGAGGATAAGCAAGAATATGTACCATTTGAAGAAATCCGTCAATTGAGCCATGTTGATTCGCTTGGATCTGATATCTACATCATCGGTGGTCAGGCCGCCTTTGTTGACGCAGCTCTTTGGTTGACCATAGAGAAAAAATTTACAGGAACACTCCATAGCATAACCAGAAATCCCTCTGTTATCACAACTAAAGGCAATGGTGATACCTGTGAAACTAATGCGCTCGATACTTTAACACAAAGTCTTACTGAAAAACCTAAAAGAACCATGGGGGTTGATGAGGCCAGGAATGTATTCTGGAATGCTTATCAAAAAGACGCTAAAGAACCATTAGTTAGGGAAAAGCTTCCCGGAACCCAATCTGCACTGCGATATCAAATGGATAAATATGATTGCAAACCGGTCAATAATACAGCAGGAAATATCGATGAGCTGCGCAACTTTATCAAAAACTTTTATTTCAGTCGTGCATATCAGTTGATGTGGGAATGTTTAAATGAGGAGGGAAAAGTGGAGTTTTCCAAGCAGTTTTATTCATTTTTTATGGCTTATTTGACTGGCATTACACCCATCAATGCGAGGATTTTACTAGCACTGTATGAATCCAGCCGCGTTATTGAGAATCAGGGGCTTACCGACATAGTTTATGATGAAGAAAAGCAGCAGTTTAAGTTGTCTTTTGCATCAGGACAGATACATTATACGACCCATATTATTGATGCTACTGGCTATCGATACCACCCCGAAGCCCAAAATGCCAAACCAATGTAGCTGGATAGAATGTGCCAATCAGGTTTGATTCAAGACAAGGCACTAGGCGGTTTAGAGCTTAATGACAATTACCAGATAATCGATAGCAAAGGGCGGGTGCGAAAGACTCTTTTTTGCATGGGGCCAGTGGCAAACTATAATAACCCCACACCCACACCGCATTCATCGTTTATGGTAAGCAGAGATGTTGAAGTTATCATTCCCGCTTTGATGAAGAATTTGAACGCAGCAACTGAGGCTATAGCGGCGATTGATCTCTAATTTGTTTCCAATCAAAGGAGGATTTGAATGCTTCATAGTTAGGCATATTAGTCGGAGGGAATTCTGATTTTTGTATCTTTTGTATAATTTTATCTCACATCACATTCCTTACACAATTTCCTTAACAATCCAAATCAAGTATAGAACTTTTTCATTGATGATTTGTTGGTTCATAATGATAAATATCAAATGATAATTTTTTATTGTTATTGTTAGAGGCAAAAAATGTTTCAAATGATTCGATATACTGCGAAAAAATTTACTGAGGATAAATTTAGATTTGTTCTGGTAATTCTCATCATATTGATAATAATACCCATGCTTTTTAATTCCAAATCAAATGATATAAAAGGAAAAGGGGTAGAAATACATTTTTTCTATACTCCAAACTGCCATCATTGTGCCAAACAAAAGCAATTTAACCTACTACTACTTAAAAAATATAAAGTGAAGATTATCAGTCATGATATAACAAACCCTAGTGAAAGAAAGTTATTTGATTTAACTGCCAAACAATATGATATTACTCAACAAAATTTGGGCGTTCCCTTAACTATTGTTAGAGGTAAAGCCATTATTGGCTTTAAGTCACAAGAAAGTACGGGGCTTCTAATCGAAGAGTCTTTGCAACAAGGTGATAAGAAACAAATACCATTGCGGATGAAAAATTATGAAACCCATAAAATACCCTTTATCGGAAAAGTGGATATAAATAATTATTCATTAACCACCCTTGCAGTACTTCTTGGTTTGGTGGATGGTTTCAATCCATGTGCTATGTGGGCCTTAGTTTTCTTAATTGGCTTAGTCATGGGGTTACATGATAATAGGAAACTTTGGCTTTTGGTTGGAACATTTGTTTTCTCTTCTGGGGTTTTGTATTTTTTATTCATGGCAGCCTGGTTAAATGCATTCCTGTTAATAGGTTATATGCATCCTATTGTTATTTTAATTGGCGGATTTGCTATTATCCTTGGGGTTTTGCAGATAAGGGATTTTTTCACAAAAGATATCACGTGCACTCTTCCAACTGAGCAAAAACAAAAAGTGATGCAGCGTATGAAATTATTAGCCCAGTCACCTCTGACTATAGCGACAGTAACAGGCATTATCCTACTAGCATTTGTTGTGAATTTAATTGAATTTGTTTGTTCATCATTTATACCAGCAATTTTTACCCAAGCCCTGGCTTTACATAATCTCCCAGTTTGGCAATATTATTTTTATCTTTTACTGTACACCATATCTTTTATGCTTGATGATTTGATTATTTTCAGTTCCGCAGTATTTGCCATCAGCAAGATCAGTATTCAATATACAAAGTGGTGCAAACTTATAGGTGGCTTTACATTATTGGTTGTAGGAGTTGCTTTGCTGATAATTCCCAATACATAGACTAAATTGTTTGAAAAATTTCTTACTTCAAAAGACTTGAAATGAATGCGGCCTTTTGATTTGACTATAATACTATTAAATTATAACTTGCTTTATTTTAAACACCGTGAAGAATAGAATTAAACAGTTTTTAAAAAAGAAACCAGGAAAACGATTCCTGTTCTTGCATAGAATCAGCCATGCTTATTTTAAAAATAAAAGTGGATTTTATGTGTTTTCTGTCATTTTGTTTTCTGTTCTGCTAATTCTCATTGGCATTGTTTTGCTTATTCTTCCAGGGCCTGGCCTATTATTCATAGCTATTGGTATTACACCACTTATGTATTTGAGCAAAAATTTTGCTAAAAAAATAGATAACTTAGAAATTTTTCTGTATGCGCTATTTAAAAAGAAGAAATAGATGATTTGTAAATTGGAAAATAATCACCAATTCTATGAAGCTCGTTGCCCGCTTGCAGGTTTTTGCGTGATTGCTCTAAATCCGCTGTTCTAACTTGATTAAGACGAATCATGGCTGTGTGATCCATGGTTGCATGCTCAAAGCTCGTCCATCGCGCTCCCACTCCATATGACCAATCGCCACGCACCAGAGCAAAATGATAGCCAAGTCCAGACGCAGGGGAAGATACAGGGAACCAGGCGTCAACTGGTGAATCTGTGAAATTATAAAATAAAAGGGTTCTTGGCAAGAATGTTTCTTGAAAGGTATTCTCCTCAATAATTTAGTGCTTTATCATACATTTGAACCTTAGAGAACTAGTTTCCAGTTGTAGAATTTATAATTAAGGTTTTGCTATTTTCAGTTATCCTATTACATGTGATTCAATTTTCATAATTATGACGCAATCACTTACCTTTTAGTCATTTTGAATCGAAGCTGACTGTTAAGGTAGGAATGTTATGAGCCATAAAATATGTCATTACTGTTTAAAAATTTCTGATAGTTTTTCCTTATAAGGAAAATACAAAACGAACACTGACAATGCTGACAGATCGTACTATCCATATTAAATACTCGTTTTAACCGCCCGGCCCATAACATACGCGGGGGTGAGTCGACCGGGATATTTCAACCCCCGCCTCTCGCAAAACGGAGCGTGAATCTCTCGACTCACTCCGCTTCCATTAGATAAACCCTCCTTTCATACCTTTTCGCCAATGGACAAAGAGCGAAGGTTCACTATTGGCTATCCTTGTTAGAAGCCTCATTGCCTTTGCCCTGCTGTTCTTGAGCGACTTGTATTTTCTCATTGCCCATGAGACAAGACTCGAATTGAAATGACGCCAGACTTTGTATAGTTCCGAGCGAGTATATTTGCCATAGTAATTCATCCAGCCTTGCAAGATTGGATTAAATATTCTGGCAATGTCGTTCAGACTAAGCTGGCTTCGATTTCTTAGATCACTTGCTCTTATCTTACTACGCATTGATTTTACTGACGTCTTACTCACTGCTGGTGTGAAGCCTGTGAACATGTCTCCACTTAGCGTCCCCTTACAGCCGCGAGCTCTAAATTCGTACCCTAAAAATTCAAATGACTTATTAGGGTAGTCCTTCCGTCGTTTTCCATCTTTGCAGTAAACAATCTTTGTTTTGTCAGGATGAAGTTCGAGACCGCACGTTTGAAAACGTTCAGTGAGCTCAGCCAAAAGCTGTCGTGCCTCACCTTCTGTTTTACAGTGAACCAATCCATCATCTGCATAACGACACCAAGGTTTCGATGGATGTTTTCTTTGCATCCATCGGTCAAATACATAATGAAGAAACAGATTACTTAAGACTGGACTAATTACACCACCTTGCATAACACCTTTAGTTTTCTCTACGAGCATTCCATCGGGTTGTTGCATTGGCGTTTTCAACCAGCGTTCGATATATAAAATAACCCACTTATTATCAGTATGATATCTGACCGCTTTCATCAACGCTCACAACAATGACTCTTAATCATTGCTGCTTGAAGTGGTTTGAGACCTGTTCCTAATAACCGATCTCGGTGGGCCTACCACCATCTTAGCTACAGCTTATTTGATCTCAGATCCTTTGAAATCTTTGCCTGCAGCGCACATAAGAGAAATAAAGCAGATCGTTTAATCCTGAACAAGTTATAAAACTAAATTTATGGATTAATTTTTTTTGTTATTATTTGAGTTATCGGAATGAGATTTACGAACACCTAATGTGTCTTCATTGTATATATTCTATGGTATACACCATGTATCAACATTGACCCAAGAAGATGGGTCAACGATCCCCATTGATTCTATTGATTTGATGTGTTCGATAATTAAATATTGTCCCTTTATAACCAAATATTGTCCTTTTATAACCAAACATTGTCCTTTATAAACCAGAACATAAATGATCTAATAATATACAATATATTGGTGTATTTATACAATATAAATATATATTTTACCAAACGAGCTAACGTTTGACACTGAGGTGGCAAATGTAACATAAATTAGTAAGCAACCAGCAACTTTTATATATTGGAGACACTATGTTAACCATGTTAGAACGAATCAAAAAACTTCAATGTTTTTCAAAACTATCAATGACTCCTAATCCAGGTATCTTCTCAATTCGATCGTCTATGTCAAATCCCGATTTACTTGTCCTTGATATTTGGTGCTTAAGTGTTCCAACAATACTATCCGCACGATTTCGCCTTGAAGAAAACAATAGTATAACTTTATTTTCAGATACCTATGGCCAAATAACTTTTAATGATTTTGGTGGCCTAGTGAGGTTTATAGCTAAGAGTGCAACGGGAAATTTAGTAACGCCAGCTCCATATTCACCTTGCAATCAATTGCGTTCATTATTTGAGTTAAACACTGTAATTTTTGGTGATCAAACAGACTGTAATTTTAACGATTCGCTCCCAGATAATTTGGACAGCGCTCCAGTTAACAGTGCATCAATTACATACAGCGCCAATAATAGTATCTTACTGACAATCAAAACAGAGCATAAAACCTTTCAACAAAATTATTGTTCTTTTTTACCTTCAGGGAAGCTTTTATCCTTATCTAGCGAGGTAAATCTTCAACCCGCTTATATAATACCGGATGAAGACGCGAATACTTTTAAAGAATTAGGCGTTGATATCGCTGAGTGGGGTGCAATAGCTGAATCTGATTTCATTAGTCAAATAATAAATGTCAGCACTTTAGACACTGAAATAAGCAAAATAGCAAATAGCGTTCAAGAGGCTATTCAGAACTTACCTAGGACAGATCTGGATTTCAACAGCCCTGAAGCCAAAGCAAGAAGTCGGTATATCTCAGAAGTGCAAAAATTGATGCGAGAATTAAATAAGTCATATGAGAACTTCAAGAAAACAAACACTCCCATAGTTGCTTATAGCAAAGCCTTAGCTGAAGTTGTTGAACACTATAAAGAGTTTAGGCGAACAAAATCTCCTGACTCCCCAGAGGGGCAATTAACTCGGAAGCTGGACGACATTTTGGGATCCGCACTTTTTTATGGTGACCCGAACAGTTTGTTAGCACAAAAATGCCCAGGAGAAACAATTAAGCCCTATACATTGTCCTCAAGAGAGCTAACATTGTCCGGAGCCTATAACTAAGCTTGGCAGGGCGTCCACCGATGCCATGGAAAAGAACAATGGGGTCATAGTCTGATCCCATTGATTTTTTATTTGGCCAATCAATAGTGATGTAGGTTAGGAATTTTTTGACCCAACATTCCCAAGCTTTACTCTAATGAAGGTATAGAATAAGAACCATTCGGCTTCATTCTCCCTCCTCTTCTTAGTAATTCAAAAAAAAGAGTATAATAAAGCGATCCTTTATCAACGGTATAATTAAGCCAACGTCGCCTTAAATCATCAAACTGAGAATTATGAGAGAACCTATCCACATGAGTATTGAAGAAAACGATATCTCTACAGTTTGGGAAAATTGACATTATTGTTTTGGCGTCTGCTTCACTTGTTTGCTGAGCTAACGTTCCATCGCAATAAATCTTTTCAATTCTGCAAAAGTAATTCTTAAGAGATGATAATTGTTCTATTTTTAAATCCGAGTGCAACAACCAATCCACATCCATAGCTTTGATCGTTGAGGGTATGGATTTTATAAGGGCAATTTTTTCTTCAGGTGCTCTGGTATTAAAGTCAATTCCATCTAAATACAAGCTTTGAATTGAAGAAGGTATGGCTTGAAAAATTCTTATTAGGTCATCAATACGATAACGTTTTCTACCCAAACTGATATTCATTAAATTTAATAAGGTAATGGTTCTAGGAATTGCACCCAGCATTTCCACCAGAAAACTGACTGGTAATTCTCCATAATGACTATTACTTAAATGAAGAGACTTCACTGTAGAAGGAATAGAACGTATTAGGGGTACTAAATGACAAAAGACGCAGTTTCTAATGAGTAGGCTCTCAACAGAAGGAGGAATCAATGCTAACGCTGATTCTATTTCACTAATCGCTACTGTATTAAATCTACATTCAAAAATCACAACCAGGTTTGTTTTGGGAGGTATTTGTTTAAACAGTTCTAATAGTTCCCCGGACTCTACCCAGTCCAAATTATGAATAGCGAATACCCCATCGTTCACTTGAAGCTTATACAATACAAAGATACCTCCCAGAAAATTTTGGTCGTTTCGATCCAACAATGATTTAAATTTTATTCCAAGATCCCCGATGCCAGGTTATTCAATTGTTTTTTTTGGGGTTTATGAATACTGATCGCGGCAACTGAGGGAAGGTTTAATAAATATTCAGCTTGATTCCATTCTACCCCATCCTGGTATAATTTTAAAGCAGATAGGTGTTCATTAAACAAAGTACAAAACGGTAATTGTGCGGGGAATGGTCTTAACTGGTTTAGGCCCACGGCCACAGCTGCATTGCTTCAGACAATCTAGCCACTCCCGGCCAATAATTGATTCTCCTAATAGTTAGTGGCAACCAATTACTTTATAAAACAGTTTATTTGAACAATTAGGAAAAGAGTATGCCGCATGAAATACTGGAGTCTAGCGATAATATTTCAAATAAATGCAACTGATCTTGCCTCAGAAAATAAGATTTTACTCTCTTAACAGGGTGTCCATCAAATCAAGGCAAGCTCATAAGTCTCTAATGAAAATTTACCATCCTTCATAATTAGCATTGCATAACCGTCTTTAGCATCTGGTAAATTAATATCCCACAACTTTTTACTAAGTGTCTTCCTTTGAGATAGGTTTTTTTAATCAGCTCATAACCCAGTGCTGCCTCTGTCGTTAGTCAGCCTTGCTGGTATTCAACTGAAGCAATTAAAGAACACATGGTGGGGGTTGCAGATACTGCTGAAGACTAGACAGCTCATCTTTAACTTCCTCGAATTTAGGGCGCTGATTTGTAATGGATGTCATTCTGTTAATAAGCGCTGTTAATGCATTAATCATTTCTTCACTTAACTCTTCAATTTTCTCGCCATTTTTACCTATAATGAATCCTAGATTTTGTAGATTAAGTGCTTTTTCGGCGACTACTCCCATCTCAGTAACTCGTTCAGAGGAAAAATTAATAGCCCCCATCATTTCAGCAACAAGACATCCAAAAGAAAACATCTCACTCTGAGTTGATAAAGGTTTGATACTTGCTTCTGGTGCTCTGTATGCTGGGGTTCCTGTGTCTTTGATAGAAGATGAGTTTTTTGGCGTCGCTTCTCCCATATCAATTAAGTTACCGCTCATCATAACATTGCCAGCAGCGATATCCCCATGTAACCATCCAGCTTTGTGGAGAGTGATTAGATTTTCAGCCAGATAAATCAATGTTCCTAATCGTTCTATAAAACTATAAGTTTCAGGAGACTCAGTTAATTTTTGCTTAACCGTAGGTTCTTTATATTCATGCATCACAAGATAACCTTTTTCAGAGCCCTTTCCATATGCGATTAGTTTATCGAGTACTTGGGATGCATTCTTTTCATTATCAATATTAAGTGTCTTTTTAAGATCAATAATTTTAACGGCCATTGGTTCCTGGGGTTCACTTATTTGTAAATCTGTTTTTGTTAGCTTAATTTCAAATACAATTCGTTTTACACTGCCAAATTGACCTCTGCCCAAACGATAATTTTTTACTTCTTTATTACCGAGGACAAAATACTTTTCTTCTACTTTAATAATAGAGTTAGACAGCTGGAACTTGGTAGGAACTAAAGCTGAATTACCTTCTCTGAGTTCATAATTCTTATTGCGACTCAAAATCTTGACTTTTGCAGGATGCTGATCTTGAATAAGAGCTAACAATTTTTGACGATCATCCTGTGGCATAGTTGTTGAAATGACTATGATTGAAGAGTTTGTATCTTTTGCATTTGCAGAAGATGAGCCTTTCTGCGTCGCTTTCCCAAGATTTAATAGTTTCAATCCTGGATTAGGCATGATAACAATCCCTTCCATATTAAATGAAGCTTCTATTCTTAAGTATAGCAGGGAGCGTCCGTAAAATTATCGAGAGAGGGACGTACACGGTAATATTCTCAATCCATCCCACAATTGAATCCATCAATCAGCAAACGTAGGTTGGGCCTTGGCCCAACATTTGGGATGAGTGCAGTTATAAAAGGAAAATGAAAATTGCGGCTATCTTTCATTGTGAATAATGAATAGTTAGAGAACAGTTTAAATAGATTTTCTTTCTAACATAGATTCATTATAGCCAGACAGTAAGCCCAAAAATGACTATCACACAAAATGTTCAACTCATCGCTATTGAATTAAGAAGCGATGAAAAGAAATTTTGTGCAAAAAGAAATCGTTTAAAGCCCATTTTTATATAGGGCTAGCATTACTAGATTGCTTGTTACTATCAAAAATTATAAGCAAACGATTTGTTCAGCTTGAGGGCCTTTTTGACCTTGAGTTACAACGAACTCTACACTTTGACCTTCTTTTAATGTTTTAAACCCACTACTTACTATAGAGCTAAAATGGGCGAAAACATCTGGCCCCGAACTTTGTTCAATAAAACCGAAACCTTTAGACTCATTAAACCATTTAACCGTACCAGTTGTTGTTTTGGACATAATATATACCTGAAAAAATTATAAGTATGCTTAAATATTAAGCTAGCTAGGAAGATGAAAAAGATAGTTTTATTGATAATAGCGCGTAAATTATGAAAAAAACGTGGAATTAGTAATATGCAAAACCGGCTTTCTCTCAAGCCATAGTAGTACAATAACACCTATATATAAATATAGCAATTTATATTTATACTGAGAAAAGTCTTTACAATGGTTTCAATAATCGGCTATACGGGTTTTGTTTTAAATTGAAATTTAACATTATTTTGGCCCCAATTAGTCTGCCAGCTCAAATAACTATTAAAACTGGGGATTGATCGCTTTTTTCATTTGTCTTTTTGAAGTATTCAATGCAACTACGCTTCAGAAATTGTCGCTTCAGCACTTCATCAGCACAATAAGGATTTCGAAAATGCTTCCTTTTCCCCTTTGACTGATATTATTTATATTAGAAATATGATATAATTAAAACATGTGGGTAAAAATTTTTGTACCCACCCTTCTTTTTTACTTGCCTATTACATGTGATTCTATTTTAGATTTTTGGCGCAATCACTTACCTTTTAGTCATTTTGAATCGAAGCTGACTGTTAAGGTAGGAATGTTATGAGCCATAAAATATGCCATTACTGTTTACAAATTTCTGATAGTTTTTCCCTCCAAGGAAAATACAAAACGAACAATGAGAAGTTTCTCTGCTATAGATTATGCAATTTATGTAATCAAAAGTTAATTGGAATTAATTCATACTCTGATAAACAAGGCCGTCAAACCTTCTTAACCACCGTCAAGGCTAATGCTAAAAACTATCCTGAATATGCTTAGGAGAAATTTTTCTCGCCTTTCATCATTCCAATAATCACAAGGTGTTATTATGAAACAAAATAAAATATATGTCGGTGCTTTTTCATCGTCTACAACTGAAACGGAACTCAGAGAGGCATTTTCAGAATTTGGTTCTATTGATGATATTAAAATCATTATTGATAGATATACTGGTGAATCAAAAGGTTTTGCATTTATTACGTTTTCATCCAATTCAAGTGCTGTAAAAGCTCTAAATATGAATGGAAAAGAACTAAAAGAAAGAACTATCCGGGTCAGCGCAGCTAGAAAAAAAGAGAGTTTTCGAGGTAACCAAAATCTTTGGTAAAAAGTTAGGCCGTATCTGTTTCAGACATGTTGAAACTCTGGCAAAATATGTATCACATGAAATCTTTTCTCAAAATATAAGTGTTAATCTATGATTCAATTCCCGAAAGCCGATCTGCAAGGTGTACTTAGACAAAGAGTAAATGATTATTTTAACAGTTTAGGTATCTCTAAATATGGAGGCAAACCAATAGTCATAAAAAGTGTCGTTTTGCTGGCATTACTATTTATCCCATATGGTATTTTATTAACGTATGATCTTAATTCCATATCAATGCTTCTCCTTGCAGCAACGATGGGAGTGGCTATAGCGGGCTTAGGTATGGGGGTTATGCATGACTGTATCCACGGCTCGTTTTCTTCCTCACCAAAACTGAATAAATGGTGGGGTACGTTAATATATGTGCTGATATCAGGTGGTAATCCAATTTGCTGGCGACTACAACATAACGTACTTCATCATAGATTCACAAACATTCATGATGTTGATGAGGATTTAAACCCTTATGGGTTTATGCGTTTTTGTCCACATGATAAGCAAAAACCAATATTTAGATTTCAGCACCTATATGCCATTTTCTTGTATGCTTTGACAACTCTAATATGGGTGTTACATAAAGAATTTGCTCAGCTAAAGCGGTATTTCTCAATGGGTTTAATCAAGTCAAAAGTTCAATATAGGAAAGAGCTTAGGTTTTTAATAGTTTCAAAAACCATTTACTATGGTTATATGCTTATTATACCGATGATGATTTTAAATATTAATATTTTTCAGTGGCTGATAGGCTTTATAATCATGCATGCTGTTACTGGAATCATTCTAGCAGTTGTATTCCAGCTCGCACATGTCATTGAAAATACAGATTATCCTTTGCCCGATAACAGTGGTAATATTGCCCATGACTGGGCTAGCCATCAAGTTAAAACCACCACGAATTTTTCTCCAAATAACCGTCTGTTAACTTGGTTTATTGGTGGTTTAAATTTCCAAATAGAGCACCATTTTTTTCCAACGATTTGTCACGTCCATTATCCTAAAATCGCAGGAATCGTACAACAGACCGTTAAAGAATATGGCCTAGGCTATCACTGCTACCCGACACTGGGACTTGCGTTAAAGGCCCACTTTAAACACTTGTATACACTTGGACAGACCGACATGTCTTTAGTTAATAATATGGAGAGCAGCTAGACGATAAAGTTAGCTGTATCAAACTCACCGCATCAATTTAAACAATACAATATTTCTTCTGAATATCATCTGGATTGTTTTCATTTAGAAAATAGAGAGAATAAAATGACATTTACATCCCTTGAGCTATCAAATTCCACCACGATAGCTTTACGTGAAAAAAATTATACTTCACCAACCTCTATTCAGCAAAAGGCCATACCTGCTATCTTTCTAAATCGTGATATTATAACGACTGCTCAAACCGGCACAGGAAAGGTGTGTGCCGCTAATTATTAATTTTAATCAACATTAGCTAGTAAATTTTATATAATCTTCTATTAAATCACTAACTGAGGCCTTCAGCCCCCATCTATCTATGCATCTATTTTCTAACTTCTTCTATGCGCAAGTGTAAATTGCGCATAGCATTTCTATTTTTAATAATAGCGATTAAGTTGATATTATTTAGACATATTGAAAAGTCGTCTAAAATACATTTGAACCCTAGATAAGTAGCTTCCTGTAATTGAAGGAGAGCGAGGACTACTTAATGAATTTCTAATAACTATATTATCTGCTTGAGGCCCTTTATCTCCAGCGATTACAATAAACTCTACTTTCTGACCCTCAATAAGAGTTTTAAAACCATCGGTAATGATAGAGGAAAAGTGAGCAAATACGTCGGTTCCTGAGTCCTGCTCAATAAAACCAAAACCTTTCGATTTACTAAACCACTTAACAGTTCCTGTCTTTATATTTGACATAAAATTATCCTGATATTTATAGGATGGAGTGACTAGACGGGCTAAATAATAAATAGATACAAATGAAATTTAAGATAATAATGAATAGTTAGAGAACAGTTTAAATAGATTTTCTTTCTAACATAGATTCATTATAGCCAGACAGTAACCCCAAAAATGACAATCACACAAAATGTTCAACTCATCGCTATTGAATTAAGAGGCGATGAAAAGAAATTTTGTGCGAAAAGAAATCGTTTAAAGCCCATTTTTATATAGGGCTAACATTACTAGATTGCTTGTTACTATCAAAAATTATAAGCAAACGATTTGTTCAGCTTGAGGGCCTTTTTGACCTTGAGTTACAACGAACTCTACACTTTGACCTTCTTTTAATGTTTTAAACCCACTACTTACTATAGAGCTAAAATGGGCGAAAACATCTGGCCCCGAACTTTGTTCAATAAAACCGAAACCTTTTGACTCATTAAACCATTTAACCGTACCGGTTGTTGTTTTTGACATAATATATACCTGAAAAAATTATAAGTATGCTTAAATATTAAGCTAGCTAGGAAGATGAAAAAGATAGTTTTATTGATAATAGCGCGTAAATTATGAAAAAAAACGTGGAATTAGTAATATGCAAAACCGGCTTTCTCTCAAGCCATAGTAGTACAATAACACCTATATATAAATATAGCAATTAATATTTATACTGAGAAAAGTCTTTACAATGGTTAGCACTATACCCAAGATGGCGAAGAATATCTTCTGGTACGCCCGGGTCTGTAATTCGATAATATCCCCCATTAATATTAGGAAATAATGAGCTTTGCGTATTGGCATCATTGTCGCCGCATGGATAATAAGCTATAAAGAGGGGGTAGGATTGATCTGGGGAAAGCTGGTGGCGCAGGGTTCCAAGTTACTACTTACGCCTAGACCATTCAAGATATGGAAGTTGCGCTGGGATCACGCGCTAAAACTGATGTGTCTGAAGGAAATTTTAATACCCACATCATGCTACGGGTGAAAAATGAGAAACGGAGAACTTACGGGTCAAACTACTACCCCAAGTTGGTGTAATCGGTCATACCCAGATTTCTTTGGTTAATGATACTCCGCATGGGGATGATGGTGTTTATTTTAATAAAACTAATGAGGATCGGGTTCTGACTTCTTCTGTTTCTATGATTGGGGCGGAGGATATTGTTTCTTTGCCAAAGGGGCAAGCATTTATTTTCGTCAGTGACGCTGAAATTTATAAAGTTAGACTGCCTTTGCCATTAACAAAGGTTCCTCAGTAACACCCCCTTTGTGCCGGACAATTTTTTAAAATAGCCGTCTTTGCGAACGTAGTGAAGCAATCTAGAACAGATTTCTGTTCAGAGATCGAACTGGATTGCTTCGCAAAGCTCGCAGCGACGGTGCTTTGAAAAAATTGTCCGGTACAAAGTAACACGCCACCTTAATAATCCAGCTTAATTTTTTCCTAACAATTAGTCTAATGCTTGATCTAGGGATATTTCTATCAACTATTTTCAATTTCTTGACGGTAGAATCATTTTTGTAACAATATCCTGCTATAAAATGATGCTAAAATAATCAAAGAGTCGAAGATTAGGGTTCAATATGCCAGAAAAAAAGAAAGCTATAGAAACACTAATGGAAAAAACCGACATTCCCGGATTATCTATGGCGACAATGAAAAATGGAGTTATTGATTATACTGCCCTCGGGATGACAAGCTGTGGCTTTTACAAAGTTAATGAACTGCCCAATGATGAGCAAATGAAGAAGCTTGACTCATCCAGGTATCTATTAACGGACGATGGCCTATATTTTTATAATGTATCTACAAATCAATTAGAAACGGTTTCCGAAAATGACGTTATAGTCAAAAACACCATGGATAAGATTAACCACGACCCCATGTACCAGAAGTTCGAGCAAATTCCTGCTTTAAAAGCCGATCAGCTTCAACACATTGAGCAAGAAACGAATCATCCATTTCAACCCCAAAAAATTGATGAGGGCACTCAATTTGGGGCTGCCTCATTAAGCAAGCCAGTATTTTTTTATCTGGTTTTGAGAATTATTGAAGATAAAAATATTCAGAAAGAACTGAAATTAAATGATTTTGACTTGAATTCAAAATTAGTCGATTTACTCCCTGGTTTTGATGAAAAAAGTGGCTTGGCTAACGATATTACTGTTGGCATGGCTTTGTCCCATCAAACGGGGGTTCATGACCCTTCACAAGATTATGGTGCACCAGAAATATTATTTGAACCAGGAAGCCAATTTGGGTATTCAGGTTTCCCATTGATATACCTTCAAATGGCATTAGAAAAAAATACGGGGCAGACTTTAGAACAATTAGCAAAAAAATATGTTTTTGATCATTGCCACATGGACCATAGTAGCTTTTTGAAAAAGGGACATGTCGACTTGTTACCTGATTATTCAGCTAAAAGCTCTGTTTTTCCTGCTGATATTGACTCCTATTCTTCCGTTGCAGCCAATAGTCTGCGAACAACCGCTGAAGATTATGCCAAGTTCATGCTTGAATGGATGAATGATGAGAAGCTTTCAAAATATTTAACTACGCCTGTAGTTAAGTTAACCAAGGATAGTTGGGCAAGAACTGTAGGAATTGATGAAGATCGTTTAAATAATTTGGCCTGGGGACACGGCATAGGTCTTCAGCTAGAACATGGGAAAGTAACTGCTGTATTCCATAATGGTGATATGAATCAGTGGCGTGCCGTTATCACGATGAATCCCCAAACAAAAACTGGTACGGTATTTTTTAGTAACTCACATAATGGTGATGTTCTTACTGAAGAAATCACCAATGGCGTAATAGATGCCAGAGAGTCTTGTGAATATATGCGTGATAAATTTGGTTTTGCAATGGCCTATGAAGAGGATTGGGAAGCCAAACAAATGAGCCGTATGAAAAATATCGATCTTTTTATTGTGGGAAAAAACCTTGAGGCGGCAAAACTGAACTTGGATCTTGCGACAGAGCGATTACTAAAAGCTTTGGAATTGTCTAGTAATGTTACTCTAGCAGAAGAGCATTTAGAAAAAGCCAAGGAACGTTATCAAAATATGCAAAAATTTTTAGAGAGTCTTACAACTAAAGCTAATCAGCCTAAAGATTCTAACAGACTAAGCACAATAGATGACATGGTTGATAAAGCTAGGAAAAATGAACCTGAAACTGGAATTTCAGGCGCCAGCGAAGAAGAATGGGCTCAAGAAGAAAATGAGTACAAATCAAGCTACTCTCTTATGAGTAGAACATTGAATAAATATTCACCGAGACCAGTCCCCAAAGCATCACCAAACCATGAAAAAGATAAAGAATCAAACCAGAGACAAAAGCAAGAAAGAGAAGAACCTGTCAGTATGAAACCTTCTGAAGAGGAATCCAATAAACCAAAAACACCCTACGACAGAATGTATAGTGGCCCCAAACCAACTGGGTATGAAGATAAATAATTGAAGGGCTGACTTAGAAAAGTAGAAGAGAAAATTTGAATCAATCAGAGAAACCACGACAATGATATATTCATTAGGTTCCTGATACACACATGCTTAATCAACAAGAAAAGAGGATTGATCGCAAAGTTCGAGGAATTATCAGTCGTGAGCTTGGGCATTCCCGCCAATCGATCCTAAAAATTTATTGTGGATAGTATAAGCTTGGCATAATTGCGTATTTAACTAATTCATATTAGGAACCAATCATGGTGGTACTCAGCATGGTGTTTTGACAGATAATGTTGGTGCATTAATAACGGATTTCTTTGTTAATCTAACTGATATGAATTATGTGTGGAAACCTGTCAGTAACAACTTATATGAGATTTGTGATCGCAAATCAGGTGTGGTCAAATGGACAGCAAGTCGTGTTGATCTTGTTTCTGGTTCTAACTCTATTCTTAGAGCTTATGCTGAAGTTTATGCTCAAGATGATAACAAAGAAAAGTTTGTTCATGACTTTGTTAAGGCATGGACTAAAGTCATGAATGCAGATAGATTTGACTTATTGTAAGACCAAGCTTGCTTCCAGGCATACGTCATTGCGTGTAAGCTGCTTCAGGGACGTTACCTAATTGCTATTTCATAAAAGTCAATAACCCCAAGATTCCTAATCCCAATATAAAAAATACGAAATGGATAAGACTTTCTTTGATACCAGTATGCTTATTCACCTCAGGTATCAAATCAGATGAAGCGATATAAATAAAATTTCCTGCCGCAAATGGTATTAAAAAACTTAAATCTATTTCTAATGAAATGAAATAGGTGACCATTGCGCCCAGTAAAAAAGTTGAAGCGGAAATAAAATTAAATATCAGCGCTTTCTTTTTGCTCCACCCACCATGTATTAAAACAGCAAAATCGCCCATCTCCTGTGGAATTTCATGGGCTACGGCTGCAAGCCAGGTAATTATCCCTAATCGTAAATCAATTAGAAAAGTACTTGCGACCGCCATACCACCAATAAAATTATGCAAACCATCGCCAATTAGAATCAGATACGTTAACGGCTTACGACAAATGCTATTTGCCGTATTGCAATGGTGCCAATGTAAAAACTGCTCTAAGATAAAAAAGGCACAGTAACCTATCAGTAAATATAAAAACCCAAGTGCGTAATTGGTATGAACTTGAAAATAAGCTGGTAGCATATGAAAAAAAGCCCCTCCCAGCAACGCCCCTGCTGCGAATGCCACCATAGGAAGTAATATTGTTTTCAGCTTTTTTTCTGCAAGAAATAAAAACAAACCTCCCACCAGTGAAACCACACTCATTAAGCTACCGAAAATGATTAACCAAAATAATATACTCACATGCATATAAATATCTGCTTAATTTATATGAAGAAATAAATCATTACCTTTTAAAGTATATATTATTTAAAACTCATCGAGTTCATTTAGCCAAGTAACAATCAAGAACTCCTAGTGCATTAAATGCTAATTATGATTTTTTACCGGATGGTGATGTTCTGGTTATGACTGAAAGATTAGATGAAATTATGGCTGATAAATTAATAGCATTGGTGAATACAACACGCTATGTTCGCCATCGAGACACGTGTTGCTGATTTGTCAATAAGGTCTTTCCCTGATTTGATGATTCCGCTATAAAATGTTTAGCACACGCTCCAGACGCTGCTTCACATCATGAGCCACTTCACTAATTTCTGGATTTTGAACCATTTCCATGATCGCCTCTGGATTCATGAATTCGATATGAACAGCGTTGTTTTCATCTTCGCGGATGACAACATTGCAGGGAAGTAATAAACCAATTGAAGGATCTTGTTCAATAGCACGGTGGGCTAAATGGGGATTGCAGGCACCTAAAATGCGATAGGGTCGAACATCTTTATCCAATTTTGTTTTTAACGTTTGTTTGACATCAATATCTGTCAAAACGCCGAAGCCTTCCGTTTTTAATGCTTCGGTCACTCTTGCAAGGGCTTGATCAAAGCCATAATCGACAGTTTTACCAAAGCCATATTGAATCTTACCCATCTCTTACTCCCATTGGAACCTAACGGTTAACTATATCATAAAAATTGTCTGTCAGGCCAAGGGCTCTTAACTGGGTGTGTTCATCCATTAAATCATGTCATTCCTACTGTATCCCTTGGCTATGCAGATAGTCTTCATAGTTTCCAGAGAAATCAACAATACCGGTAGGCGTCATATCAATAATTCGTGTAGCAATGGAAGAGACAAACTCTCTATCGTGGCTTACAA
The DNA here is from genome assembly GCF_964199965.1 of Legionella sp. W05-934-2. Classification (NCBI taxonomy): domain Bacteria; kingdom Pseudomonadati; phylum Pseudomonadota; class Gammaproteobacteria; order Legionellales; family Legionellaceae; genus Legionella; species Legionella sp. W05-934-2. The sequence goes on from NZ_CAXMZT010000004.1 coordinate 303,674, forward strand.
ACAGGATGGTGCCTGGGAAGTTTTCCAACGCCAGATTAAGTGACTCGATGGACTCCATATCCAGGTGGTTGGTCGGCTCATCCATTAATAAGACGTTTTTCTTGAGTAAAATTAATTTACCGAATAACATCCGGCTTTGTTCTCCCCCAGACAGGACCTTCACCGATTTTTTCAAATCATCACGACCAAACAACATACGACCGAGGGTTCCTCGAACAATTTGGTCGTCATCGGTTGCTTTTGCCCACTGGCCAATCCATTCCGATATTGTTTGCTCAGTGGCAAAATCAGCAGCATGATCTTGGGCAAACACGCCTATTTCTGCGTTTTCTGCCCATTTTACTGTTCCCTGCATCGGCTCTAAATCCCCTGCAAGGCAGCGCAGCAAGGTTGTTTTTCCTATTCCATTTGGTCCAATGATTGCAATACGCTCACCCGCCTCAACACGGAAGCTGAAAGGTTTAAAGACGACTAAGTTGTCGTAAGCATGTGATAAATTGGTAACTTCCAGAGCTTGACGATATAATTTTTTTTGTTGCTCAAAACGGATAAACGGGCTCATCCGGCTGGATGCTTTGATTTCATGTAATTCAATTTTTTCAATCTGCCTTGCTCGAGAGGTGGCTTGTTTTGCTTTCGATGCATTGGCTGAAAACCGGCTGACAAATTGTTGTAGTTCGGCGATTTGGGTTTTCTTTTTATCATTTTCAGCAATTAACCGCTCACGCGCTTGGGTTGATGCCAACATGTAATCATCGTAGTTACCAGGATAAATGCGTAATTCGCCATAATCGAGATCAGCCATATGTGTGCAGACACTGTTTAGAAAATGCCTATCATGTGAAATAATGATCATGGTTGAATTACGTTGATTTAAAATGTTCTCTAACCAGCGAATGGTATTGATATCAAGGTTATTAGTCGGCTCATCCAGTAATAAAATATCTGGGTTGGAAAACAGAGCTTGGGCTAGCAAAACACGCAATTTCCAGCCTGGCGCGACTTGACTCATTAATCCTGTGTGTTGTTCAACTGGTATTTCAAGTCCAAGTAATAACTCACCCGCTCTGGATTCAGCGGTATAACCATCTAACTCGGCAAACTCCATCTCCAAATGGGCCACTTTGATGCCATCTTCTTCAGTCATTTCTGGCAAAGAATAAATTCTATCGCGCTCTTTCTTAATTTCCCAGAGTTGGCTGTGCCCCATGATGACCGTATCTAAAACGGTAAAGGCTTCATAAGCAAATTGATCCTGACGCAATTTGCCCATGCTTTCATCTGGTCCAAGAGAAACATTGCCAGAAGTGGGCTCTAGATCGCCACCTAAAATTTTCATAAGCGTTGACTTACCACTCCCATTGGCTCCAATCAGGCCATATCGATTACCGTCGCCAAATTTAACGGAGACGTTTTCAAAAAGGGGCTTGGCATCAAATTGCATGGTGATATTGGCAACAACAAGCATATTAAATCCTATCAGGTCAACTGTCGTGAAAAATCAGGGGGCGAATTATATCACATTATCGTGAACTGTGGAGTATAACAGCGCGCAGCCCGGATGGAGGCGCAGTCAATACACCAAGCGCTATTATATGAATAGGTTAATTGGGCAGGGTTATCGGGCGTAAAAGTGCATTTCACAATCACAGGCGAATTGTTTAGAACAGGCTCGTCAAGGGAATGTGATTCTTTTGGTCATTTAATTTTTTATTGGTTTCGTGTATTCACGAATTCTAAAAAGATAGCCAGCAAAAGTTATACACAAAGCTAGAAAAACTCCAAAGGCAGATTCTGTGAAACGTAAGAGTGTATTCTTCACCACGCTGGAATGAGGTGCTAGAATATTTATGCCAATAATAACCACTACAACGCAGCTGGATACTCGCGACCCTTTTTCAAACTCTAGAACAAGCGTGAGAAAAACCGTCAGGGTTACTGCCAAAAATATTGCAAAATAATTAGTTCCAAAAGTTACGGCGATCAATAAACCTATGAAACAGCCAATAGTGGTACATATCATCCTAAATTTTGCCGTAGAAAGCGTAGTATCCATAAAAGCAAATAATATCGCCATCGCATTAGTCATGCACCAGATGCCTCCCCAAAATGGCAAAGCTTGATGAGCATAAACTGCCGTGTTATAACCAATCACAAAGGCAAGTATGCCAACAAGTGCTGATTCAATGCTCATATAAACTGGTTTTTTATACTTCTTAATTATATGCTTCATTTGAAAATGGCTGCTGTTCATCTTGTTCCATAGTTTGGTACTTTCTAATTCCCATCTGATAGCTCAATCCAAGCGCTACCAACCCAATCATAAGTCCCGCAATTGTTTCTAAGAAACGGGTTGTCAAATTAAGAAACAGGGTAAAATTAGGAAAAACTATCCCAATGATTGCCACGATAGCCGCTTGCGTAGCCGCCATTCGAGTGCCTGCATAAAATTTAATAAGCCGCGTTGCTAAAACACTCAAAGCAATTGCAACAAACATTTGTAAATAGCCATAGCCAAACCAATAGCAGCAAAGCCCTGAAAATAAGAATCCTATAAGAGACGCGTTAAAACGTAGCTTAGCAGAGGCAATAGAGGAATCGATAAAAGGATACAGAATACAAATAGCACAAACCATGCACCAAAACCCACCGATAGAAGAATAGTTTGGGCTAAAATAAGCAAGAATTTCATGGCCTGTCCAAAAACTAACCGATGAAACCACGCCATACTCAATGCTTATGTAACATTTTTTTTTCAAATTACTAAAATTTAAAAAATTTGAATTGTTAATCACCATGATGCATTGACTTAAACATGTTTTTGAGAAACGTTGTAGAAATTCCCTCAGTCCTTTCTAAATATATAACCTGGCATAATTTTTTAAGATTATCAAATTGGCCTTCCCAGTCATTTCCCATTATAAAAATATCAACATTGTAATCCTGAATATCCTTCTCCTTCTGAGACCAGCTGTGTTCAGGTATGACCATATCAACATAGCGAATCGCTTCCAAAATTATCCTTCGATGTTGATAGGAAAATACAGAATGTTTATTTTTTACCAAATTAAATTCGTCCGTAGATAGCCCTACTATGAGCCGATCGCCATAACTTTTGGCGCGTGCAAGCATTGAGATATGCCCCGCATGAGTCAAATCAAAAGTACCATAGGTAATTATGGTTTTCATGACCTGTTTCCCTCCAAATCCATTTTTTCAGCAATAATTTTATCAATTTCATCAATTAAATTTTCACGAACCAAACCAAATCTATCATTTAAAAAAGAATTTCTTGTAAAATCAAGTCGTATTTCATTCCAATCAGTGTAAACTGTAATTCCCATATCCGTCAGTGAGACATCATATAAGCCCCTTTTTTGCGCATATTCTTCATAGTCGCTCTGATAACTGATAATCGGTTTCTGAAAGCGGGCAAATTCAAAAAGTATCGAACTATAATCAGTAATTAGTAGGTCTGAAACCTGATACAGATCTTCGATAAAAGGATAATTGGTCATATCAATCATATTACTTAATGAACCAAAGTTAAATTTTTCATTAATCATATAATGGGCACGAACAAGAAAAACATAATCAGGATGCTTCTGAAAAAACGCTTCAGGTAATAGGCCGGAAAGTAGAAACCCTTTATCATTATCCCAAGCATACTCTCTAAAGGTGGGTGTATATAAAATAATTTTTTTATCTAAGGGAATATTGAGATTCTTTTTGAGCTGCAAAATCTTATCTTGACTAGTCTGAGTTGAAGGTAAATCACAAGGGTAATTCGCTTGAATTAGCTTTTTATCATACAAAAAACAAGAGCGAAACCTATCTGCGGTATACTGATTTTGAGCAAACAAGTAATCCCACTTATTAATTTCATTAAGAAAACCCGCTAAGTATAGATATTTGTTCGTTTTAATCCATGCTGAAGAAATATCGGTTTGATCAAAAGCCAGCTTCTTATATGGAATTCCGTGCCATATTTGAATATACGTTTGATGCGGGTGCTTATTTAGTAACTTATTATATCGGACATTATTAATAATTACTTTCGCACTGTGGAGATATTTAACATGACGAACTGAGCCAAACTCAACGATCTTGATTCGAGGGTCAATGCACCAGCAATGCTCATGTTGATTAGTAGCAAAAATTACCTGATGCTTATTAGCCAAATGATTAGCGATTTTAATGCAATTGGAGTCCAACTTATTACCTTTGAAAGAATCGATAACTATATGAGGCTGCAACTTCTTTTTAGTATAAAGTTTTTTAATACGGTCAATACGATTTTCTTTATATTTTTCAATTAAACTATTCATCTAGCTCCCTTAAATTTAAAGGTAATCCAAGCATCTTTTTTACACTTATAGAATCAAGTTTGATTCATTAGCAAATAAATTAGGAAACGTCTCTATTGTATAGCCAGCAGCGAAAAAGTTAGAAATTGCAGCAAACTTTGAGATCGATCGAGGGGAATAGCCAGCCCTGTTTAACGAGATCGAGCAAAATTTAGCCCAATATATCACTTTTGAAGCCCAGCTATAACTTATGGGTTTTGCATAATTTAAGAAAACAAATTTCCTTCAATAGCTATTTGTTATTACAGTATGTTAACTATCATTATATCACTGAAAGTTAAACTAAAAATCCCTTAACCCATTTAATTAAATTAAAGCATAAACCAGGATATTTTAAAAGATGTGGTTAGGTAACGTCCCTGGAGTTTTTTTATATATTATAAATTAAAGTAGATGACACCTGAGCGCTCACATAATATAAAGGACTACCGAAAGCCGCCCCACCCTCTTCTGTAAATTCTTGCATATAGGGGCATATAGGGGTCGCACCATAATAAAAACCTTATATCCCATTGATATTAAATACCACTGATATAGGACCATATATTAGTTGCAAGACACTAGGTAACGTCCCTAAATCCAATCAAAAATATCCCAACACTAAGCTGAATCAAATTCCTTCCAACGTCTCAGTCATGACCGATTGCTGGTAAAGATGGTAAGTAAAGATGTGCCATCACCCGTCCAATAGCGGATGTTAAAAGAATACAAAGGAATAAATATCGTTTTGAATCAGTCATTTTTTCATTATGAATTAACTGATCTGATTATACGATGCCAAACCATCACAGATCGAGCTTTAGCTTGATGCCGGGTGGAAATGCTTTTTCCATTTAAATTCAAACTAGAAAATTAACGATCCATGTTGAGTTTGAGCCATTGGATAAAACGATAGCCCCAAATCCTATTTGTTGCATCTTGGGAGATTCTTCTACTCAACACAAATTATGTTCTTATATAATACACATTGATTTACATTTAACAAATAAATTGTTATAATTACAAACTTCCAGTTTTCTACAAGGCCATCATTCCAATGATAACAATTTATGACATTGTCACTACCTTATTTGATTTGCATTATAAAGATTCCCAGTTAAAATATGAAGATTGGAGAAATATGTCAATCAGCTGTAAATTACTAAATGCTTATCTTTCAGATAAAATTCCTCAACCAAATTTTGATAAACAAGCGCTTAAGGCGATAGTTAGCTTTGTTTTTGAAAACAGCGAGCAATTTAAAGCTACTCAGTTTAGGGATATGGATTGGTATGGTCCTGTCAATCTCTTGTTAGAAACTTTAGATCGGAATCTACATAGCTTCTTAAATGACAAAACTGCTGAACTATATATGGCAAAGTTCCTGACCAAAGGTTTTAACTCAACTAACTTATTCGATCGTTGTAAAGAAAAAGAGGACGACAGCTTTTTCAATAATTCCATCAAAAAATGGCAAGATAGGCAACAAGCGTTGCTGATATATACTAAACCTGGCATTGATAGACAATTAGAATGTATCCACGACTTGATTCGAAATGAAACTTTTTCTGTATCAGATCTTCGAACAATGATGACTGAGCTAGAGCAGATGTTGAAAGTATGCTACGGGGAAATAAGATATAAATCCATGCTTAGCAAGTATATTAATATGAACATGACACCTGAGAATCTGACTCCCTTAGAATTTTTATACCCATTTAAGGATGAGGAAGTCTACCATGTTTTAAAAGAATATGGTGCTAAAGAAACAAGCCGGACCTGTTATTCGCCCTTACTTTTTAATTATGTTCATCCTGCATACATGGCTGCACTGAGCGCAGGTAAAAAGCAGGCAAAAAATCTGTCGGATTGGGTCGATGATACAATGGATATTGATTTCGAAAGCAATCCTATCTCACGTCGATAGCAAAATAGCAAGAGCATAGCGAGGCAGGATCTTGGCTATGCATCTATTAAACCACCTCATTATTTGTCTGACCCATTTGGGCATTCCGCCAAACCATTTGTCGATACCAGGAACATTTAGCTCATTATTGCATTTTTCAGGTGATATGTTTTTTTCAGGGCATGTAGGGTGGCTATTTTTATTATATTTAATCTTCTACCCGATGAAACGATGTCGGCGAGTATTCCTGTCTGTCTCAGTTCTATTTGGTTTATCGGTTGTATTGGGCCATATCCACTATAGTATCGATGTGTTTTCCGCCCCGTTTATGACATTTACCATATTTCATATGTCTAAGTGGCTATTCCGTTCAGACTGGCTATTATTGAATATGACAATGAAACGTCTTTTGCTTAAACCGTAGAAAATCATTTCAACAGGACTTATGAAAAACCCCAAGGTCGAGGCATAAATATTTTTCAATGAGGGAGTTTAGACTAACTAAATGACCGAATTGCAAAAATGTTTATAACGAAGAGATTGGGAGTATTTCGGAAGTCCTGTTCAATTTGGAACGGTTACTTCGCTTTTCTTAGTTTTCTTGATTGATTGCTTAAGAAACAGCGGCTACTATCTAAGGCGAATAGAACTACTTGTATCGCTTTGATAATCTTCGACGTCCTTATTCGCCTCTAATCTACCTTCCGACGTGACGGCTAGCATGTTAACAGGTTCAACTTTCACTGAGTAAACGAATGAAAGTTTAGAGGAATTCTCAGCAAACTTTGTTTCAACATGTAATTCTTGATGCTGAAACTCCCATTGATCGTTTTCATATTTACCCACTAAAAATGTCTTTTGAAAGGTCTTTTCGGCACCATAGTCTTCTGAAATAAGGCCTTTAGCGCTTACAAGTTGGTTTGCTCCTTTGTCCGTCAACGCCTGGTTAAGAACTTCCATATGCGATATTTGAGGGTTACTGTCATTATATAATTGATAAGTCTCATCATCCTCATACAGCTGATGAACCGCCTTGGTTTGCCCTAATTTGTTTTGTGCAAAGACAACATTACAACCAGTGAGCATTGGGGTTAATAATAGATGGGGACTGTCAGGATCTTTGGGTAGGGTGTAACTTTTAGTAACTTCGCGACCTGTCATAGGTAGCCAGTAAGCTTGAAATGCACCAAGCTCCCCTTTTGCACCTCTTTGCAAAATAATTTTGGTGGCTTCAGGCGAATGTTTATCTCGATAGGGTTCAATTCCCTTTATTTTAAACCAATGCACAGGGGGATTTGTCCCTTTATCTGTAAACCCAATTCTTGTAAAAAATGTGTCTTCTAAGTCAAATTCAACACGATGTGATTGGATAAATTTGAAAGGATCCTCGTTAAACTCTTCAGCCAACTTCACATTGTTCGAAGCATTGGATCTGCTGTGTGATCCGCTGATTTTAAACATTTGTAACTTTTTCTTAAAACGTTCAAACACCACACAACACCATTTTATGATTTATATGTATTAGTATGATTCATTTGCAAGGTTTTTCCACAATCATAGAAATTAAAACCGGCCTCGGAAAGGCTTGCGTTAAGAAATCCCTCGGTGTCTATAAGTTATCTTTTTGTTATAATAATTCTAACATTATTTAGGCTACTGAAAATATTATACGGGTAATTGTAAATGTCTCAAAAAATCAAAATCCTTGTCATTGGCGCTGGCATTGCAGGGCCTGCCGTTTGTTATTGGTTAACAAGATTTGGTTTTTCGCCTATCTTGATTGAAAAATCTGCTGGGATTCGAAAAGGCGGGCAAGCACTGGATGTCCGCGGTATAGCAACACATATCGCTCGAGAAATGGGTATCTATGACCAAATAGGTGATAGGCGTACGCGAATAGAATGCGGTCGATTTGTGGATGCGTCAGGCAAAGTCCTCCATGAAGAACAGGGTGAGAAATTCGGATTCAGACAAGACGATGAAGTTGAAATTCTCCGCGGTGATTTGGTTGAAATCCTGATGAAATCAATTCCTGGAGTGCCCTGTTATTTCAATCAATCGATTGTTAGCCTGCAACAGAATGATGATAAAGTCATTGTCAATTTTAAAGATGGGAAAGTTGAGCAGTTTGATATCGTGATTGCAGCCGATGGCATCCACTCGACTACCAGGCGCATGGCCTTTGATAAACATGAATATCAGTTAATTAATCTTGGTTCCTATCTGTGCACATTCACCATCCCCAATTACCTTGGTTTGAGTCATATGGACTTGGAATGTGAAGCAAACCATAAACTGGTGTCAATCAATAGCGATAACAATCCTGAAATAGCGCGTGCTGGATTTATGTTCCGCTCTCAACATGTATTGAAAGATATACGTGATGAAAATGAACAAAAACAATTTCTGTGTGATACGTTTCGGGATTTTGGCTGGGAAGTACAAAATATTTTACAGCGCATGCCAGATAGCGACGATTTTTATTTTGACGCCATTACCCAAGTAAAAATGCCCAGCTGGACCAAAGGCCGAATAGCCCTTGTTGGCGATGCAGGGTATTGCGCTTCCCCACTATCTGGTCAAGGTAATAATCTGGCATTCGTTGGCGCCTACATTTTGGCAGGCGAATTAAAAGCGGCTAATGGCAATTATATTCAGGCGTTTACTCGCTATAATGAACGCCTCCATCCCTTTGTTGAATCCAATCAAAAATTTGGCGTTTGGGTGAGCGAATCATTCCTGGTGGAAGATGAAGTTTCCAAAGAAATTGCTGAAGAACGTTCAAACAGAATCCTATCCATGATCAAATCCGTTTCAAATGCGATTACATTGCCGCGATATGAGTGAAGACGTCGCTTTATCTATCCTATAGACATCCATAAATTACTGCAATACCAGTAAATTTTAGAATTTAAATCAATTTAGATACTATGGCTGAAAGAAATGAGAGTTTTTTTACCGTTATAGCAGTACTTATTGATATATTCATACGAAAAAGAACAAATAAAGACTGCATCTTTATCAATATTACTGCTGTAACAGTAATATATTCCGCATAAAGCGGAGGGCGACGTTCATGGGTTATTGCTATGGTTTCATAACCAAAATGATGTCAGAAATAAATCCTGGTTTCTAGTGCGGAATAACAGATCGAACAAGCGCATCGGGCTGATTAATACATCCGTTTAGATCAGTTGCAGCAATGTGAGCAGTTTATCATGGATATGCTGAAGCATCCGTTGGTAGTGCATATGAGTAAAACTACCTCAGCGCTTGGGGATAAGTCTATGTTTTAAAAAAACTGTATATCCCTCAGAGCCTATTTTTCAGGGTTTGACCTTGCTAGGCGCCTTATACCATGCTGGTGGAATAGCGCTGATTCCTTAACTATTGTTTAGGTCTTGCCTTGGGTATACTCACATCAATTGGATTGGGTGTTATCGATGGATCGGTTGAAGAGGCTGGAGACTTCTCTGGGTTTGGAGATTTCCTTTCTTTTAACTCAGTGAATCTATTTTTAAAGTCACTCTTATCTGTGTTCTCGGGTTCTTTCTTAAGGCCTTTTAAATTATTAATGAAATCTTGGCGAATATTGTTAAGTTGATCAGGATTCACTTTTCCCTCAAGCAACTCACCATCGCCATAAGACAAGGCGTAGCGTCCATTTGGATTGCCATTGGCATCGACTTCAATGACCATAAATGGGATCTTTTTAGCAGCCAATTTCTTAAAAAAGGCGATCGCTTCTTCATGACTGCCAAATTCTAATACATCATGACCATTTTTGTCTTTCAAAGGTTCCTTTTCAAATTCCTTTCGATAGGCATCGAGCACTAAACGATTATAATCCTCAATCGCTTTCATCAGTTTTGCATCTTTATCTTCACCCTCATCGTTTGCAAGCTTTGGATTGGGAAGTATAAAGGTAGTTAAATTTTTACTCATTTCCTGGTTTGCAGTCATTGTCTTTCGGGCTGCTTCTTCCTGAATTCGTCTTAGTTCATCTTTTTTAGATTGGGTCATTATAGTATCCTCTCATTCATGTTGTAGAATAGAATACATCGGATGTATTTATTTTAGTCTTTCATGATAATATTTTACCACTTATTTACAATATTGTCAGTGTTGTCTGAAACTGAACCCGCACACTGATGTCTAGATGTACTCCATTGACTCGGTATTAACCCTCGTCAATGCATGGTTACTTAAAAAATTACAACACTGATAGGGGGATATCAAGATATTGGCGTATAGTATATTAATACAAAAAGGCAAATTAGGGCCCAAGCATTCAATGTCACGATTAACAAGGTTTTTAACGTTTGAGGGAAACATCTCGACTTTTGTTAATTCATTTATTGTACAATATTATCTTTCATCGAACATTGCGCTGCGTATGGGCGATCGCGAATCTAATGAAAATTTAAATAAACCAATTCAAGCCCTTCGCTCCCAAGCCACAGCTTGATATAGTTTAATCTATGGGCCTAAAGCTGTAGGGCAATTTTTGTAGATATTTGTTTCACCGGGATGAGATTTGCATTGAAATTTCTTAATACTGAACTTGAGAAAGCATAAAGCTGGAACTTTTTTGATCTATTTTGACTTTCAAGATGAGCGTATACCCGCTCTACGAGTGAAAGTTAGTAAATTTTACTTCTTATAAGTTAAAAAACTTAGCTAACATGATAAAGGCGACAAGGGATAATGAAGGTAAAGACAGACACCCCATTAATACTTTAAAAAACCAATTTACATGAACCTCCCCATCAGACCGCTTAATCTTTACATTCAAAACAAAGAATATGATTAATAACGCTAAGGTTATACCAGCAAAGCATGCCCACAAAACACCGATATAGCTTGGGGGATTTTGCCATAAATTTGCAAACGTATAAGCACTAATATCTCCAGCATCCACTGAGAAAAAAGAAGTTAATAGATAAAAAAATTGCAGAGTATAAATTTGCCAATAACTCTTTTTAGACATATTTTTTACAAGAATATAAGTTCCTAACAGATAATAGGTACTTCTAAGTATGTATTCTGGTATGCCCAGAATATACATACCCCAACCAAATACCAACAGCCGGAACAAATAACCCAATAAAAAGGTTATATCAAAAAGTTTGAACATCCATAGTTCTTTTTTCGTCATTCTGACAGCGCTCAACTTTAAATAATCCAAGCGACCAGGAACCCAGTATGCATATTTTTCCCTAAACAAACAACATGGGAATTTGAATAGTTAACAAAGAAAAACGAGATCTTATGCCTAAATTTCTTTAGAAAGTGGTCCATTAATTTCGCCCACCTCTTTTCGCTTTGATGATTGCGGAATAAGCTTGCTGAAATCAATGCTTTGTTTGAGGTATAATACAATCCTCTACTTCAATTAACCGAATCAAGTTATGCAAAAACTAAGCACTGTTACATGTCCGACATGTGGTCAACAAGATACTTGGAACCCAAATAATGTTGCCAGACCTTTTTGCTCGCAACGTTGTAAATTGATTGATTTAGGTGAGTGGGCAAGTGAAACCAGGACAATTGCTGGTGAGTCAATCGATCCTACTATTGCTTTTGATACGAATGACGTTGTGCTTGAATGAGATTATTGTCTCATCCGAAGTAATCAGAGAGCGATGTCAAACCAGCGTGTTATCTGACGGATTGTCCCTTTATTTTCAACAAAACTGGTCTTTTTATGACCAATTGACTATATATTAAGTAGGGCCTTAAAAAAAGTGACGCGTTATGTTGCTCAAGTTATCTATTGTTATCATGATGGGTTGTTTTAGTCTATTGACTAACGCTAAGCAATCAAATCATGCGTTTCATCCCCTCCAAAGCTTGCTACAAACAGCTACGGCCAATACAGCAGCCAAGCTTGATGATAGGCATAAGCTTGTGCATTATAGTCACCAAAATTACCGGCAATTTAGAGGCTCTCATCGAAAGTTTTACAGTGGTAGTCGTCGCATCTATCGAAATGATTTACGCATCTATAACAATGGTCAACGGTTGGATAATATTGGGACTCGCTTTCGAGGAAACATTTATATCAATCCAAGAAAGATCTATCAACATAAATATCGATTCAATAACTACCCAAACTATCCATACGATGATGAAATCATCATAAATAGACCTTATAACCGATTCCAACAATTTCAGGATGAAAATAATCCCTACTAATCGGGATACGAGGCCATCATAGGGCTGCCAGCATTAATGAAAAAATAGGTTTTATCTAGAAATTAATTACCTCGCCAGGTATAATGCACAACTACTTATCATTTAGTAGTAAGTCATGACACAATCAAACCTATTAATTGTCTGGTCCAATTATTATAACGATTTAGCTGAAAAACAGCTGGAGACTTGTTTAAGTAAGTTAAAACAGTATCCATATCATTATCAAGTTGAAACAGTTGAAGCTGGCACTTATGAAATCCCAACCGTTATTACCCATTATCATCGCACGAATCCTTTTGATGCTTACTTACCTCTGAGCTTGTTACTGAAAGGGAAAACCGACCATTATGAGTTTATTTGGGAACATGTGAAAGCGTGCTTTATCAAATTCACATTAGACGGTCTGCTCTTGGGTAATGGAATTATTACCGCCCCGAGTATGGAAGTTTTACAAGAACGAGTCGAAAACGGTGAACGAGTCCAAGAAGCAATTAATGCAGTGGATTATCTAATTCGCTTTAAAAATAATAAAGATACATTGTCTCATGCCTAATATCCTAATCATTTCGTCTGAAGTCCATAAACAATTAGCATCCGAACAGCTTGGTCTCTGTTAAAATCTTGTTAAAGCCGCAGGTTACGATTACCAAGTTGAGATATTTCAAGCAGGGGCTGATGAAATTCCGTTTGTCATAAATACCTATCATCAAAATAATCCCTGTGATGGATATATTGCGCCGGGTTTAGCCCAATTGTCAGGCCAAGACTTAACCTAGAAGGATAGAGACTGTTGTCGACCCTTCATAGGTTGGCAGACTGTTTTATTCAACAATTGGTGGAACAGACAGGCACCTCTGGGTACCGCGTACGATCCCTGAAATTATTTATGTGCTATATTTTAAATCATATAGATTTAGTTTATAGCATTTATGCCCGCAACCATATCCGCTCACGATGCGTTCCAACTACTGCATTATCAATATGCCCAAAAGCCCGGTTATGTTGGGCAGATTAATGATATCATTGACAACGAGCTACATTCCTCTAAGATTTTGTGCCTCTCAGACACCACCGATGTGATGGTTGGCCCAAGACAGCCGACCGATTCGCTTGCCATTGCCATTGAGAGAAAGATTAGTCGACCTATCGAAATAGTGGGCTCTGACTATATCGATTTCAACTATATGACTTCAGACAAACCTAAATGGGATGACCCGCTGTTTGGTGCACATCTACCTCAAAATAAAAATGAGCCTAGGCGAGAATATTCTAAGGTGGATAGCAAAAAACTAGCGGAAGATTTAAAAAATAGAACATCATTTGATTTGATTTTGTCTAAAAACTCGCTCTGCTGTTGTGATGGTACCCATACCTGTGGTGGTGTGCCCATAGACAAGCAATCACAAAAGCAATATTTAGAAACACTCTTAACAAAAAGCCCCGATTTAATGGTCTTGAGTGGCAATAAAATGTTTTTTGATGATGAGGCGCAACGTAAAAATTATCTTTCAGCTAAAGCTAACCTAAAGGATGCCTGTCATGAATTAACTCAATCATCACCAGACTATGGATTTAGAGTCATTGATACAAAGGAGTATCATGGCGTTGATGGGCAAAATGATTCACATATGGAATATGGCTATATGCTGGTTGTTTATAAGAAAACTGCGGTTAATTTTATTGATAAAAATGAATCACTTGAGCAACTCCGGCGCGTCAAAAAGATGGGAAATGTGGAATCGGATGCAAAGCAAACTCATCAACTAACCAATTCGGGTCAATCCCTGTTTTCTAGCAAAGACTCTGCGCAAAAAGACCAGACAAATTCTGAATTGGTTAACAGACCACCAAAATAAATTGTCTCAGCACCTCGGTGGAGTCAAGGCGATATGCGATATCTTCAACAGCATTTATTCATGGCCCACCATCCGAAAGATGGATTATTTGACTAAAATCGCTCTCAACAATGCCTGCATTAACTTTAGGTATTACAGGCTGAATATAACGCACCAATCTATTTCATTTCTTTTGAAACATCTTGGGCTAATGGTGCTGGATGACTCACGGGAATTCGAACTACTTTAGCCCCTTCATTATAGCTGAATTTCATATATATATCGTAATAAAATCCAATAGGTCCTTATCGTTGAATAAGAATAGATCAACACCATTGCCCAGCCCAATCCAATATACCGATTTGGCGTTGAAGTATAAATGGCATGAATGGATCTGAATTTATTTCAATTTACTATTGATGCTGCTTCACTTAAATGATATTAAATTAATTATCATGATTTTGTGTCGGAGGTAATACCATGGGCCAGACATCCAGATTACAACGTCAGGGTAACAATCTATACCAAACACGTCTATTTGCAAACATTCATCAATTACAAGTCCAATTAGATCAACTGGATAAAAAGCAGCCCTTCTTTTCAAAATTTTTCTCGCGGTCCAATACCCACAAAGCCTCTGAATTAGCCAATCAACTCGATAGCATAACCGATGTTTTAAAATGGCATGAGCTAACTCAAACTGTGTTGCGTGGAAGCTATGATAGCGAGATAAAGACATTATTTAAAAGAGCATTTGTTGATCATGAATTAGGAAAAAGCCATATAACTGATCGTGTAACTTTCATTAACAATCAAAGACTTGAGGCAACCGCAAGCCAATCAGGACCGCCATTTGGCGCTTTTGCTACCATGGGAATAATAATCCAAAATCAACGGACCCAATCAGAAATTTATGAACAATCCTATCGAAAGCTTAAAATACACTTCGATAAACTCCTTGAGCAAAAAGCACAGCAAAAAAAACACGAACTCAATTAATTAGGGTATGTTTATTAGAATGCATCGATGAGTTTAAAGGAATAAGTACTCACGATATTCAACGCCATTTTCTATTCTATACTATTATTATGTTTGTAATTTATACATAATGGCGATTGTCAAATGACAAGCGAAAAAAACGAGGATGTATTTTCCAGCCTTGAAAGAAGCCGAAAGCAAACGCTAAATCAGTCTAGCTTTCAATTTAAAGAGCTTGACCCCAGCGAATTGGAAGATTACCCCGCGTTCTTAATTGGCAATGACAGGCCCTTGAATGAAACAGAGTTAGAAAGTTTTCAAATGACATCTGATTTTCTGCTGGTAGGAACATCGTTGTTTCGTTCGATTGATTTTGCTTGTCGATTGGCCTCAACCCACAAAGTGAATCCCAAAGTGATTATTGTCGACAATAGTCGACAGGTAATCGATACCTGGGCAAAGCTTAAATCCTTTTTTGAAAAGACAACGGAAACGGATGCAAAAAAATTCTTAGAAGATCCGGATGATGGTTTCCTTGAGTTTATTTTTAATGAATTACAAGATTCGACTATGAATGCCAATCTTCGAAAAGGTACACTGGTAAGTAGTGTTCCATATTTTAGGCAATTTTTTAGAGTTTATAGTGTCGAGCAAGTCAGATCCATCATATTAAAAGCGCAAGTTTTGCGACAAGATTGGGGAAATGACGAATTATTTAATGATATTAAGCGCCTCTATCCGGATAGACCAATTGTGGCGTATCCTTCCAATATTATTAGCTGCTGTAAACAGTCGGATCAGTGCAAGGTATTAAAATCAATTTCGACGCTTCAACCTTCATTATGTATCTTTTCAAACCTTGATCCTGACTGGCGTGTGCCAACGATGACTTATATGCTTCCAAAGCCCACCATTGTCGAAATTGGCAATATATTGAAATTAGAAGATAGTGTCGTTAATCCGACTGAGGGTAATCTCGGCAATAGCCCGCAACCGAAATGAATTTTTAACATAAACACTGAGGAATGATAAATTATGGATGCTAAATACAAGCAGTTCGATACCACATACACCAGCCCCCTGGGAACCTATGAGCTATGTTGGATTAGATTAGAAAGCACTGCCCAACAAGACCTATTCCTAGAAAAATTGGCCTCCCTTTCCGACTCGTCATTAGCCAGACTCGATATCAGTGGCAATCGACTTGGCGAATGCCCTCCAGCGTTTCATGCAAAGGTATTTGAGAGTCTGCAAAAGACGCCTGCAAATTTCCATACCTTGGATCTGAGTTTTAACCAATTGGGTTTAGTGCCAGTCCATGATTTATGTCATCTACTTAGTCATATTCCAAGCTCGGTAGTAGACGTTAATTTCACTCATAATAAATTGAAAAATTTTAGTGAAAAAGAACTAGACAAAATTGCATGCGCTTTCCCTGAAACAGTAAAAGTTGTCGATTTTGCATCGAACTCTTTATCGGATGACTGTGTTGATAAATTAGCTGGCATAATTTCTGATCACTCAGTTTGTAATAGGAATAACCCCTAGGCGCGACGCTCTGAGTGATCCTGATATATTTTTGTTCAATAAGAAAAAATTGGCAAAACCAAAGAGAACCCCCTCGCCCGCGCTAGAATTTTAACCAGGGGTAAAATCTTGCTCGCGGGAGAGGGTTGGGGCTA